>CAIQON010000209.1 GCA_903873475.1 uncultured bacterium | reverse complement strand
CCAGCACCGAGGCGGCCGGGGTCATGATGAACACATGGTCGATCGGGGCGCCGCCGAGCGAGGCGGCCGCCGCCTCGAGCGAGGCGAACGCCGGTTCCCCGAGGATCTCGGGGCGCCCGGGGTTGATGGGCAGGATGGTACCGGTGAACCCGTGCTTGCGCAGGAAGCGCTGCGGCCGCGCGGTGTTCTTCGTGGCGTCGCCGGAAGCACCGACCAGAGCGATGCGCTGCGGATGGAAAAGTGCCTTCGAGAGGTCGTTCATCGCCACGCCGCTCAGCCCGCCCGCGGCGGGCGCTGGTCGAAGCTGCGGCCGAACACGCCCTCCGCGACACGCTGCTTCAGGATCTCCAGCGAGCCGCCGGCGATCATCCAGCCGCGCGTCTTGCGGAACATGTATTCGATCAGCGACTCGTCGCTGTAGCCCATGCCGCCCATCACCTGCATCGCGAAGTTGCAGGCGTCGAAACCGACCTGGTTGCAGGTGTGCTTGGCGATCGCGGTATCCATCTGGGTCGGGATGCCCGCTTCGCCGCCCGACAGCGCGGCACGATAGAGCAGCAGCTGCGCGGCCTCGAGACGCATCTTCAGTTCCGCGAACTGCCACTGCAGGCCCTGGAACTCGCACAGCGGACGGCCGAACTGCTTGCGATCCATCGCCCACTGGCGCGCGGTCTCGAATGCCAGCTGGCCGTAGGCCAGCGAGCGGGCGCAGTTGCCCATGCGCTCGACGTTGAAGCCGGCGATCTGCTTCTTGAAGCCGCCTTCCTTCAGCAGCACGTTCTCCGGCGGCACGTAGACGTCTTCGAAGTAGAGCTGCGCCCATTCCTCGCCGGACAGGAACTTCGATGTCTTGCCGATGCGGAAGCCGGGTGCGCCGCGCTCGATCAGCACCGAACCGATGCCGCCGACGCCCGGTGCGTAGCGTACGTACACAAGGTACACGTCCGCATACGGCCCGTGCGTGTTGAAGACCTTGGTGCCGGTCACCCGGTAGCCGTCACCGTCGGGCTTCGCGGTTGTCTTCAGGTCGGTGACCGCCGAGCCGGCTTCTGGCTCGGTCATGCCCAGGCAGATCACGGTCTCGCCGCGCAGCAGCGGCTTGAGGTACTTCTCTTTCTGCGCCGGGGTGCCGTACTCGGCGAACACGCGGATCGGGCCGAAGTTGCCGGCCTGGATCACGTCGGCGCTGCGCGGGCACACCTTCGCGACTTCCTGGATGGCGATCACCGCATCGAGCAGCGTGCCACCCTGGCCGCCATCGGCTTCCGGCAGGGTGATGCCCATCAGGCCCTGTTCGGCCATCAGCCGCCCGACATCGGCCGGATGCTCGGGCGCATGCGCGCGCTTGAGCGCATCGGCGCGCAGGTGCCGCTCGGCGAAGCCGCGCACGGCATCCTGGAAAAGCTGCTGGTCTTCAGACAGGTCGAAGTTCATGGTCCTCCTCGGGACTGCTTGCATCGTGCGCGAGTTTATCACCCTGTCCTCGTGGCCATCGCGGCGCTACCCGCCTGCCCGGGGGCTGTTGACTGCGCGCGTGGATGCGGATAAACCAGCGTCTTGCCTGCGGCGCGATGGCCTTCGACGAAAGGCGACGGCAGGCAGACGGAGGAGGTGCAACCATGGATGAGAAGAAGTCCCGGCCCGGGTATGCGCCGGACAGCCGCTGGCGCATGTCGTGCCTGCTGGGGGCGATCGGGTCGCTGGCGCTGGTCACGGCGGTGCCGTCGTCCGTGCATGCGCAGCCCGGCGCGCAGAAGCTCGACTGGCCGCAGCGACCGGTGCGGCTGGTGGTGCCGTTCGCACCCGGCGGCGGCACCGACATCGTCGCCCGCCTGCTCTCGCCGACGCTCGCCGAGGCGATCGGCCAATCGGTCATCGTCGACAACCGGTCGGGTGCGGCAGGCAACATCGCGATGGAGATCGTCGCGCGTGCGCAGCCCGACGGGCATACGGTGCTGGTGAGCAACGTGTCGACCGCCTCGATCAACCCGATCCTGTACGCCGGCACGCTCAAGTTCGACCCGCTGAAGGAGCTCACCGGGGTGACGCTTCTTGCGGCGATCCCGAACCTGCTGGTGTCTGGTGCCGGCTTTCCGCCGGGCAGCTTCAAGGAGCTTCTTGCGTATGCTCGAGCCCGTCCCGGCCAGCTGAACTACTCGACCCCGCTCGGCGGCTACTCGCACCTCGACATGCTCGACCTTGCCAGCCGCACCGGCATGAAGCTGGTCAATGTGCCGTCGAAGGGCGCGGGCTCGTCGGCGGCCAGCATCATCAGCGGCGAGATCCATTTCTCGATCGCCAATGCCGCATCGACCACGCCGCAGGTGAAGGCCGGGCGCATGAAGGCCTTCGCCACGACTGCGCCGAAGCGGCTGTCGGACCTGCCCGAGGTGCCCACGTTCGGCGAACTCGGCCTGTCCGGCGTCGGCAGCGACAACTGGAATGGCCTGTTCCTGCCGGCCCGCACGCCGCGCGCGATCGTCAATCGGCTCCACCAGGCCACGGTCGAGGTGCTGCAACGGCCGGCGATCGTCGAGTCGTATGCGAAGGTGGCAGTGCCGGTGGCGACGAGCCGCTCGCCCGAGGAATTCGATGCTTACGTGAAGTCCGAGGTCGTACGCTGGGCCCGGATCATCAAGGAAAACCAGATCAGGCTCGACTGAGCCTGCATTCGACAAGGGGGAGGGTGGCATGGCAGCAGCAGCTGGGGCAGCAGGCGTGGACGTCATGAGCAGGGTGTCGCAGCCGGTGGAGTGCGAGCTGATCGTCGAGAAGGACGTGCAGGTGCCGATGCGCGACGGCACGATCCTTTCATGCGACGTGTTCCGGCCGGCGATTCCCGGCAAGGTGCCGGCGATCATGAACATCAGCGTCTACCAGAAGGACAAGCTGTGGATCCCGCCGGCCGACCTCGAGGAGGCGGCCAACCCGTACATGAACTGGGAGACGGTCAACCCGCTGTGGTGGTGCCCGCGCGGCTACGCCTGCGTGCGCGTCGATTCGCGCGGCACCGGCAAGTCGCATGGCCGTTGCGAGCCCAGTTCGTACCAGGAGGCGCTCGATTTCCACGACGCGATCGAGTGGATCGCGAAGCGTGACTGGTGTTCCGGCAGCATCGGCACCTGCGGCATCTCGTACCACGCGAGCTCGCAGTGGCGCGTCGCCAAGCTGAAGCCGCCGTCGCTCAAGGCGATCATCCCGTGGGAGGGGCGCGCCGACCAGTACCGAGACCAGGGCTACCACGGCGGCATCTTCGCGCTGGGCTTCATCGCCAACTGGGTCGCCACGCACACGGCACACCACCTGCTCGGCCGGCCGCGCAGCTACAACCCGGATTCGTTCCAGCCGGACATGCTCTACAACCTGATGCGCAACGACCTCGACTCGATGTTCTGGCGCCTGTGCAGCGCCGACTGGGACGCCACCGAGGTGCCGCTGTACAGCGTCGGCAACTGGGGCGGCTTCGCGTTGCACCTGCGCGGCAACACCGAGGGCTTCACCCGCGCGAAGTCGAAGCACAAGAAGCTTCGCGTGCACACCGGCACCCACTTCCATCCGTTCCATTCGGAAGAAGGCCGGCTCGACCAGTTGCGATTCTTCGACCACTGGTTGAAGGGCAACGACACCGGCATCATGGACGAGCCGCCGGTGAAGCTCGAGATTCGCACCGGCGGCAGCCCGAAGCCGTACGCATTCCGCTTCGAGAACGAGTGGCCGCTCGCGCGCACGCAGTGGAAGAAGATGTACCTGCGCTTCGACCACGAGCAATCGCACGACGCCGCGGATGTCGAGGGGCTGATGGTCGACACGCTGCCTTCGAACGAGACGTCGGTGAGCTATCCGGCGAGCGGCGTCACCTCCGCCGGCGTCGCATCGGGCTCGTCGCTGTCGACCACCCACGGCGGTGGCGGCCGGCTTGGCGTGTCGGTGCAGACCGAGCCGATGGCCGAGGACACCGAGATCACCGGCCCGCTGTCGATGACGCTCTACGTGTCCAGCACCAGCGAGGACATGGACCTGATGCTCACGCTGCGCAACGTCGGCCCTGACGGCAAGGACGTGCCCGAGGTCGGGCAGCACGGCCAGCCGGTGCCGCTCACCAAGGGGTGGTTGAGGGCCTCGCACCGCAAGCTCGATCCGGCACTGTCGACGCCGCATCGTCCGTACCATTCGCACGACGAGCGCCTCTGGCTGTCAGCGGGCGAGGTCGTCGAATGCAACGTCGAAATCTGGCCCACCTGCATCGTGCTCAAGAAGGGACACCGGTTGCGCGTCGATATCCAGCCGCGCGACGGCATCGGCTCGGCGCCCTACACCCACTACCACGCAGACTACAACGCCGGCGCCGAGAACACCCTGCACGCCGGAGGAATCTATCCGTCGCACATCCTGCTGCCGGTGATCCCGGCGAAATGATGATGGAGGGTCAGGTCTTGAGTTTTGCATCTTTGCGGAAAGAT
>CAIQON010000208.1 GCA_903873475.1 uncultured bacterium | reverse complement strand
GTGTCCTTGCGGTCGCGGTTGACGATCTCGCGGAAGAACCGCTCGCCGAACTCGGCGACCGTCACCTCGGGCCCCAGCCCCTGCCGCGTCAGGCGTTTCTGCGCCGCCGGTGACTGGCCCTGCGCTACCAGCGCCTCGCGCCGGTCACGCTCCAGCCGCGCCTGGCGCAGGGAGAGTGCCGGGTAGCGCCCCAACGTCACGCGCTCGGGCTTGCCGTTCACACGGTAGCGGTAGTGCCAGAGCATGCCGCCGGTGGGGAACACCTCGATCACGAGGCCGCGCTCGTCGGTACGGCTGTAGCGCCTGGCCTCGGGCTTGAGGGCGCGGATGGCGGTGTCGGTGAGCGGCATGGGCGGGCTTCCGTGTACACATGACAGGGTTTTGCCATGATACGCCAGATGTGTACTCATGCGTGTACACGAAACCGTTCGGCTCTTGCCGGAAGCTGGTGGTACGCTTTAGAAGCTAAATCTTTATTAAACAACGGTTTATCTTCTAAACTCGGAAGCCCCCGGAACCCTCCGGATCCCCACCTACTTCCCGATGCAGAACCGCCCGAAAATTTCCCCCAGCAGCGCATCTGGCGTCACCCGCCCCACGATAGACCCCAGCGCCTCATGCGCCAGCCGCAACTCCTCGGCCAGCAGATCCGCTGGCAACCGCCCCTCCGCCGCCGAGGCGAGATGGCGCTCCGCCGCCTGCAGCGCCGCCAGATGCCGCGTGCGCGCGAGGAACACCCCCTCGCCGGTTTCCGTCTGACCGCCGAGCCACAGCAAGGCCGCGCGCAGACGGTCGATACCCTCCCCGGTCCGCGCCGACAGCCGGATCGTCCATCCGCCTTCGCCGTCGAGTTCGGCGGCTGCTTCGCCGGTCAGGTCGATCTTGTTCACCACCTGCAGCCGCGCGACCGAGGCCGGCAAGGCTTCGAGCGCGCGCGCCGCCACGGTGGATACGGTCGCGTCACCCGCCACCGCATCGGCTGCGCGCACCGATACCACCAGGTCGGCCCGCGCCAGGGCATCCCGGGTGCGCTGCATACCGAGCTGTTCCACCGGGTCGTCGCTGTCGCGCAGGCCGGCGGTATCCACAAGGTGGATCGGCAGGCCCTCGACCACGATCGTCTGCCGGACGGTATCGCGCGTGGTGCCAGGGTGTTCGGTCACGATCGCTACCTCGTCGCCGGCGAGCCGGTTCAGCAGGCTCGACTTGCCGACATTCGGTGCACCCGTCAACACAACCACCAGCCCTTCGCGCAGCGCGCTGCCCTGCCGCGCCGCACGAAACACCGCCGCCAGTTCGCTTCGCACGTTGCCCAGGCGCTGCAGGGCGTCGGACTCGGCGAGGAAGTCGACGCCATCCTCCTCCGGGAAATCGAGGGTCGCTTCAACCAGGATGCGCAGGTCGAGCAGGGCATCCGCCACCCGGTCGACCGCCGCGGAGAACTCGCCGGACAGTGATCGCAGCGCCCCACGCGCCGCCTGTTCGCTCGCGGCATCGATCAGGTCGGCGATCGCCTCCGCCTGCGCGAGGTCGATGCGGTCGTTGACGAAGGCACGGCGGGTGAACTCGCCGGGTTCGGCCAGGCGTGCACCCAGCGCGACACAGCGTTCAAGCACGCCACGCAGCACGACCGGCCCGCCATGGCCGTGCAGTTCGAGCACATCCTCGCCGGTGAACGAGCGCGGGCCGGCAAACCAGAGGGCGACGCCGATATCGAGCGCGCCGCCATCGCTGTCGCGGAACGTGCGCAGCGATGCCTGCCGTTCCGACGGCAGGCCGCCGATGATGCCCTCGGCGACCCAGGCCGCGCCCGGCCCGGACACCCGTACGATTCCTACCCCTGCGCGGCCCGGGGCCGTCGCGATCGCCGCAATCGTGTCAGCGCTTGCCCGCATTGGCCGGCTTGGCCGCATCCGTCTCGATCTGGCGCGTGATGTACCACTGCTGCCCGATCGACAGGATGTTGTTCACCAGCCAGTACAGCACCAGGCCGGCGGGGAAGAAGAAGAAGAACGCACCGAAGATGAACGGCATGACCTTCATGATGCGCGCCTGCACCGGGTCGGGCGGCTCGGGCGACAGGCGCATCTGCACGACCATCGAAGCGGCCATCAGCAGCGGCAGGATGTAGAACGGATCGGGTGCCGACAGGTCTTTGATCCAGCCGAAGAACGGTGCATGGCGCAGTTCGACCGAGCCGAGCAGCACCCAATACAGCGCGATGAACACCGGGATCTGCACCACGATCGGCAGGCAGCCGCCGAGCGGGTTGATCTTCTCGGTCTTGTACAACTCCATCATCGCCTGCTGCAGTTTCTGCCGGTCGTCCGGATACTGCTCCTTGATCCGCTGCAGCTTCGGTGCGACCACGCGCATCTTGGCCATCGACCGATAGCTGGCCGCCGACAGCGGGAAGAACGCCAGCTTGATCAGCACCGTCAGCAGGATGATGGCCACGCCCCAGTTGAACACCAGTGCATACAGCCACTTGAGCACCCAGAACAGCGGCGAAGCGAAGATCGTGAACAGGCCGTAGTCGACGGTGAGGTCGAGACCCGGCGCGATCTGGCCGAGTTTTTCCTGTTCCTGCGGGCCGCTGTAGAGCGGTACCTGGATCACGGCCGTGGCGCCCGGGGCTATCGCCGCCACCGGGAGCACCGCGCCGGCGGCGAACAGGCCGTTGGCGAGGGGCTTGGCGAAGTACTCGCGCGGCTGCTTCGGACCGGGCAGCCAGGCGGTGACGAAGTAATGCTGCACCATGCCCACCCAGCCGTTGTCGGCCTGGGTGACGAACTTGGCCTTCTTCTTCTCGATCTCGTCGAACGAGACCTTCTGGTATTTGCCGTCGTCGGTATAGACCGACACACCGGTGTAGGTCGGTACGAACCAGGAATCGCCGACCGGCACCGACCGATCGCGTATCACCTGGAAGTAGGCGAACGGCGACTGCGGTTCGGTTCGTCCGTTGGCCACTTCGAAGGCGACGTCGATCAGGTAACTGTCGCGCTTGAAGGTGAGCCGCTTGATGACCTTGAAGCCTTCGGTCTCGAGTGCTTCGAGCTTCACCACCAGCTGGTCCTGGCCGTCTTGGAGCTTGAGCGGGCCGGGCAACAGGCGATACTTCGTCAGGTGCGTCGGCAGCCCGGGACCGATCAGGCCACTCTGCGCGACATAGGTATGCTGGGCCGTCTCGTCGAGCAGCACGAAGTTGCGGTCGTAGGCGTAGGTCTGCTTGTGCTTGAGCAACTCCACGCGGCGCAGGTCGCCACCGACGGTATCGAGTTCGATCTTCGCCAGATCGGTCTCGATGCGGATGCGTTCGCCTCCCGGCAATGCCCCGCTGGGCGTGGCTGGCGCGGCGCCGGTCGCAGCGGGTACTGCCGCCGTCGCGGACGGCGCGGCGATCGTCGGTGCGCCCGGTACTGGAACCGTGGGTGCCGCAGCGCCCTTGCCATCGGTGGCCGCCGAACCCGGGGCGCCGGCGACTTCAGCAGTCGGCGGCCGCTGGGCCTTGGTCCAGGCGTCGGCCAGCATCAGGATCGAGAAAGCGAAGATGAAGAACAGGACCAGCTTGCGGGTATCCATGCGACGCTCGGGAACCTTTACAGTGCGGAATCGCCGCCCGGCACCTGCCGTGCGGATGCGGGAACGAAACGTGGGGCCGGCCCCCTTGCCTCGGGGCGACCGGTCGGATCAGGCACCGGGTCGAAACCGCCCGGATGCCACGGATGACACTTGCACAGCCGGCGGGCGGACAACCAGCCACCCCGCACAGCGCCGTGAGTATGCAACGCCTGCATTGCATATTCCGAACATGACGGCATGAACCGGCACCGCGGGCCCAGCAACGGGCTCAGGAAGTAGCGGTAGAACCGGAGCAGTCCGATTGCGATGCGTACCATGCGGCGACATCCTCGAGCCGGGTGCAGACTTCACTGGCGGCCTGATCGACCCCGGCCCCGGGTTTGCCGCGCAACCGGACGACCACCTGCAGCCCGGGCAGCGCGGAGAGCAGTACACGGAAGCGTCCGCGGATGCAACGCTTGAAGCGGTTGCGATCAACGGCCCTGCGCAGCGCCTTGCGTCCCACGACGAAGCCCAGCATGCCGAGGGAGGCAGCGGGGTTGCAGCGGACGTGGATGGCGCAATCGGGGGTCGACCACCGGATCCGGCTGGCCATCACCCCGCGAAATTCGTGCTCTCCGAGCAGGCGGTGCGGACGGGCCAGCATTTGCTTCTTTCACGCGCACGAGAACCTGGCAGCGCCAGCGGCGAGCCGGATGCCGACGGCTGCGCCAGCTTGCGACTGCTGTTTCGCCCTGCCTGTGGAAACGATCCTCAGACGGCGAGGCGAGCGCGGCCCTTGCGCCGACGGGCGCGCAGGATGGCCTGGCCGGCGGGCGTCGCCATGCGGGCGCGGAACCCGTGGGTGCGCTTGCGGCGCACGACTGAAGGCTGGAATGTGCGTTTCATTGGAATAGGTCTCGGCGAAAAAGCCTTTGATTAGACGAGTTACCGCCCGCAGTGTCAAGCCTGCCGGAAGGCATGTCACCTGCCCGCCACTCATCCGATGGAAAACCGCTGTGGATAACTCGCCTTCGGATGGTAAACTCCACGGTTCCGCCAGCGCTTGCGCCGGGCCCGTACACCGGTGCCCGGACAGGCGATGCACCGCCGCCGAGAACCCCGATACTAATGTCCGAATTCTGGTCCGATTGCCTGTCCCTGCTGAAACAGAAGCTGTCCGTTCAGCAATACGACGCGTGGATCCGGCCACTGTCCGCCCGGGAAGCCGACGGCAAGCTGTTGGTCACCGCACCCAGCCGCAAGGCTCTCGAGTGGGTGCGCGAGCAGTACCTGCCCGACATGCAGAAGCTGGCCGAGCAGCGCGGCGACCTGCGGGTGATCGAGATCGACGTGGGCGCCCGCAAGGTGCCCCGCGAAGAGGCGCCGAACCCGCCCGACCCTGCCGCGAACCCGCAAAACGGCCATGCAACCGACGCCCCCGCCACCGCGATACGGGTCGAACCGGCGCTGTCGCCCAAGCCAACCGGCGGGCTGGGAAGCCCGAACGACCCGACCCTGGCACAGACGATAGGCACGCTGAGCGACGGCTTCACCTTCGACACCTTCGTGACCGGCAAGGCGAACCAGTTCGCGCGGGCAGCCGCGCTGCAGGTCGCCGAGAACCCGGGCCGTGCCTACAACCCGCTGTTCCTCTACGGTGGCACAGGGCTGGGCAAGACCCATCTGGTGCAGGCCATCGGCAACTTCGTGCACGAACGCAACCCGTCGGCCGTGATCCGGTATATCCACGCCGAGAAGTACGTGTCGGACGTGGTGCGTGCCTACCAGAACAAGTCGTTCGACGCGTTCAAGCGCTTCTACCACTCGCTCGACCTGCTGCTGATCGACGATATCCAGTTTTTCTCCGGCAAGAGCCGCACCCAGGAAGAGTTCTTCTACGCGTTCAACACGCTGACCGACCAGCGCAAGCAGATCGTCATCACCTGCGACACCTACCCGAAGAAGATAGAGGGCATGGACGACCGTCTGCTGACCCGCTTCGCCTGGGGCCTGACCGTCGAGATCGAGCCGCCAGAACTCGAGATGCGCGTGGCCATCCTCTTGAAGAAGGCAGCGGCGATCGAAATGGATCTGTCCGAAGAGGTGGCGTTCTTCGTCGCCCGACATTTCCCATCGAATGTGCGCGAACTCGAAGGCGCGCTCAACCGCATCCGTGCCTATGCTCGCTTCAATGCCTGCACGATCAGCATCGACTCGGCGCGCGATGCGCTGCGCGACATCCTCGCCGTGGCCATGCGGCAGGTTTCGATCGAGCAGATCCAGAAGGCGGTCGCCGACTACTTCAAGATGAAGGTCTCCGAGATGCATTCGAAGCGCCGCTCGCGCGCCGTGGCGCGTCCGCGCCAGGTCGCGATGGCACTGGCCAAGGAACTGACCAACCACTCGTTGCCCGATATCGGCGGCGCATTCGGCGGGCGTGACCATACCACCGTGCTGCATGCCTGCCGGCAGATAGCCCGGCTGCGCACGATCGACGCTGAACTCGCGCGCGACTACCAGACCCTGCTGCAGCAACTGCGTAATTGATCACCGGCAAACCCTGCGTGGTTCCTGTGGACAGAATCTGTCAGGAATCGCCGCCGGAAGAGTTATCCACAATCGTGTACAGCTTGTTCGATTTTCCTCAACAGCAACAGATAGCCGGCAACCCCGCGACTGGCCGTGATCGAGGCTGGTTATCCCCCGTTTCCCCGCGCCTTATCTATCAGTCTCATTCATATATCCCATGAAACTCCTCAATATAGTTCGCGACACGCTGTTGAAACCCCTGCAGGCGGTGACAGGCATCGTCGAGCGCCGTAACACGCTGCCTATCCTGTCCAACGTGCTGCTCGAAGTCGATGGCGACAGGCTGAGCCTCCTGGCGACCGACCTCGAGATCCAGGTCGCCACCGGCCTGCTGGTCGAAGGCAAGGGCAAGGCCGAAAAGCAGGGTGTCACGGTATCCGCACGCAAGCTGCTCGACATCCTGCGCGCCCTGCCCGATTCCGCGCACATCGATCTCGAGGCAAAGGAAGGGCGGCTGCAGGTGAGCGCCGGCAAGAGCCGCTTCAACCTGCAGACCCTGCCCGCCGACGACTTCCCCAAGCTGGCTGCGTTCGAGCCGACACAGCCGGCGATCACGCTGCAGCAGGGTGCGCTGCGCGCGCTGCTCAACCGCGTCCAGTACGCGATGGCGCAGCAGGACATCCGCTACTACCTGAACGGTCTGTTGCTCGAAACCGACCAGACGGCGCTGAAGGCGGTGGCCACCGACGGACACCGGCTGGCGTTCACCAGCCTTGAACTGCCCGAGGCGCTCGAGAAGCGCGAGTCGATCCTGCCGCGCAAGGCGGTGCTCGAACTGTCGCGCCAGCTCGAGTCGAGCGAGTCGCCGGTCACCATCGAATTCGGTGCCAACCAGGTGCGCTTCCGTTTCGGCGAGATCGAAATGATCAGCAAGGTGATCGACGGACGTTTCCCTGACTACACCCGTGTGATCCCTACCCACTACCAGGATCACTTCCAGATCGAGCGCACCGTACTGGGCAGCGCGTTGCAGCGAGCGGCCATCCTGTCTAACGAGAAATTCCGCGGCGTGCGCTGGGTGCTTACCACCAACAGCCTGCGCATCGTCTGCACGAACAACGAGCAGGAAGAGGCGGAAGAAGAACTCGAGATCGAATACGCAGGCGCAGCCCTGGACATCGGTTTCAACGTCACCTACCTGCTCGACGCGCTCAACAACGTCGAGTGCGACACGGTGGTGTGCTCGCTGGGCGATGCCAACAGCAGCGTGCTGATCACGCATGGCGAAGACGCGAGCTTTCGCTATGTCGTGATGCCGATGCGCATCTGAAGCACCCTCAGCCGTTCCCACGGGCCTCTCGGCCCGGCAGTCAGTACAGGACCCATCGATGATCTCCCCGGATTCGAACTCGGACTACAACTCGGAAAGCATCAAGGTGTTGCGTGGCCTCGAGGCCGTGCGCAAGCGCCCGGGCATGTACATCGGTGATACCAGCGATGGCACAGGGCTGCATCACATGGTGTTCGAGGTGGTCGACAACGCCGTCGATGAAGCACTCGCCGGGCATTGCGACGACATCCTGGTCACCATCCACTCCGACAACTCGATCTCGGTCACCGACAACGGGCGTGGTATCCCGACCGACATCAAGGAAGACGACGAACTGCGCCGGTCGGCGGTCGAGATCGTGATGACCGAGCTGCATGCCGGTGGCAAGTTCGACTCCAACTCGTACAAGGTCTCGGGCGGGCTGCATGGCGTCGGCGTGTCGTGCGTGAACGGCCTGTCCGAGTGGTTGAAGGTGACGGTACGCCGCAACGGCGAAATGCACCTGATCGAGTTCCGCCGAGGCGTTCCGGTCGCGCCGCTGGCGAAGACCGGTACCACCGACAAGCGCGGTACCGAAGTGCGCTTCTTCGCCGATGCAGAAATTTTCGGTACGGTGGAATACCACTACGACATCCTGGCGCGCCGGCTGCGTGAACTGTCGTTCCTGAACAATGGCGTGCGCATCCGCCTGATCGACGAACGCAACGACCGCGAAGAGAATTTCGCCTTCGTGGGTGGGGTCAGCGGTTTCGTCGAGTACATCAACCGGGCGAAGCACACGCTGCATCCGCATGTGTTCCAGGCCTCGGGCGAAAAGGATGGCATCAGCGTCGATGTGGACATGCAGTGGAACGACTCCTACCAGGAGTCGGTGCTATGTTTCACCAACAACATTCCGCAGAAAGATGGTGGTACCCACCTGACCGGACTGCGAGCGGCGATGACGCGCACGCTCAATGCCTACATCGAGGCGAACGAAACCGCCAAGCGCGCCAAGGTCGAGACCACCGGTGACGACATGCGTGAAGGCCTTGCGTGCGTGCTGTCGGTCAAGGTACCCGAGCCGAAGTTCTCGTCGCAGACCAAAGAGAAGCTGGTGTCGTCCGAAGTGCGCACGGTGGTCGAAGAAGTCGTTGCACAGAAGCTGGCCGAATACATGCTCGAGCGGCCAGCCGATGCAAAGATCATCGTCAGCAAGATCGTCGATGCCGCGCGCGCCCGCGAGGCGGCGCGCAAGGCGCGCGAGATGACGCGGCGCAAGGGCGTGCTCGACGGCCTCGGCTTGCCAGGCAAGCTGGCCGATTGCCAGGAACGCGATCCGGCGAAATCCGAACTGTTCATCGTCGAGGGTGATTCCGCCGGTGGTTCGGCCAAGCAGGGCCGCGACCGCAAGAACCAGGCGATCCTGCCGCTGAAGGGCAAGATCCTGAACGTCGAGAAGTCGCGTTTCGACCGTGTCGTCTCGTCGCAGGAAATCGCGACGCTGATCACGGTGCTTGGTACCGGCATCGGCAGCGAAGAGTACAACGTCGGCAAGCTGCGTTATCACCGGGTAATCCTGATGACTGACGCAGACGTCGACGGTTCACACATCCGTACGCTGCTGCTCACCCTGTTCTATCGCCAGATGCCGGAACTGGTCGAGCGTGGCCATGTCTACATCGCGCAGCCGCCGTTGTACAAGGTGAAACACGGCAAGGACGAGCGCTACATCAAGGATGAGCACGAACTCAAGCAGTACCTGCTTCGGGTGGCGCTCGAGGGTGCATCCCTAGACCCGGGCAAGGGTCCGGATACCCTGGCCGCGCAGGTGCTGTCGGGCGAAGCGCTCGAGGAACTGGCGCGCGAATATCTGCTCGCCGAGGCGGTGATCACCCGCTTGGCGCGACGGTTCGACACGCTGTTCCTGCATGCGCTGATTTCCGAGACCGACATCGATGTCTCGACCTATGCAAGTGCGCGTGCGTCGGTCGATCGAATAAACCGACGTCTGGCGGGCAGCCAGGTCGAGATCGCGCTCGAAGCCGAACCCGACAGCGAGGCGATCCGCCTGCGTGTTCGCCGCAACGAGCACGGCAACTGGCGCACCACCAACGTCGACTCGTCGTTCTTCGAGGGTGGCGACTACCAGCAACTGCGCAAGACCGGCCTGGTGCTGCAGGGCCTTCTGGGCCCGGATGCGCGCATCCGGCGCAACGACAAGGAGCATCCGGTCAGCGTGTTCAAGGATGCACTCGACTGGTTGCTCGAGCAGGCGAAAGGCGGGCTGACGCTGCAGCGCTACAAGGGGCTGGGCGAGATGAATCCCGAACAACTGTGGGAAACCACCATGGACCCGACCACGCGCCGGCTGCTGCGCGTGCAGATCGAAGACGGCATCACCGCAGACGAGGTGTTCACCAAGCTGATGGGCGAACTGGTCGAGCCGCGCCGCGAATTCATCGAGCAGAATGCACTGGGCGTGAAGAACCTCGATATCTGAGCCACCGGGTCGCTGGCGCAACCGCCAGCTTCCGTCGCTGAAGTTGCATTGCGCCAGCGCCAGCGCCGATCGGCGCTGGCGGCCTTGCTCAGCGTGTCGCCTTCTTCCGCGCAGCCGCTTTCGCGACGACGCGGGTCGTCGTCTTGGCACCCGGGCGCTTCGCGACGGTCTTCGCGGCCTTCCGGACGCTGGCTTTCGCGCCATCATCTGCCACAGTGCCGGCCTCGGCTGCTGCTGCCGCCGCCCTGGCCGCTGCGACCTTGGCTACCACCTTGGCAGCGGTCTTGGGCACTCGCGGTTCGAACTCGAAGCTCACCTTGCCGTCGGCGCCGCGCACCAGGTAGGCCGAGAACGGTCTGCCTTTCTTCGAGATGAACTTGTGCAGAAGATCGGTCTTGCCGGAGGTGAGCAGTTTCTCCATCTGTGCCTGCTCGATCTCACGCTGCAGGATGATCTTGCCCGAACGGAAATCGCAGGTACGGTCGGCACCGACCGATTTCTCGCACTGGTAGGCGAGGCCGGTGTCGTAGATCTTGTGGCCGCACTTCGGACAGTCGCCCAGCGGTGTCTTGCCGGAGAAATCTACCGGCTCGCCACCGTCGGCAGCCGACTGGCCGAAGTCGAACTCGGTCGAGAACTCATCGTTGAGCTTGATCATTGCCGCGAACGGACGCCCGAGACGGCTGCGGAACCCCTGCAGCGGGCCGATCTTCCCGGCGACGAGCAGTTCCTCGATCTCGATCGGTTCGAACTGCCGGCCTGACAGGATGCGCCAGACCGAGAAGTCGCACTTCTGGCACTGGAACTTCTTGTAATTCTCTTTCACCACGCCGCCGCATTTCGGGCAAGGCGCGTCGAGCGTCGTGTAATCGCCCGGCACGGTGTCGGTCTCGTGGCCTTTCGCCCGCTCGACCAGGTTGCGGGTCATCGTGGCGATTTCTTCCATGAACGCGGACCGGCCGATGCGTCCCTGTTCCATCTCGGCGAGCTTGAACTCCCATTCTCCGGTCAGTTCCGGCGAACACAGCTCGGCGATGTCCAGCCCCTTGAGCAGGGTCATCAGCGAGAACGCCTTGGGCGTAGGCTTCAGTTCCCGGCCTTCGCGCACGACGTACTCTTCATAGATCAGCTTCTCGATGATGCCGGCGCGCGTGGCTGGCGTGCCGAGCCCGCGCTCTTTCATCGCGTCGCGCAGCTCTTCGTCGTCGATCAGCTTGCCTGCGCCTTCCATCGCGGACAACAGCGTCGCCTCGTTGTAGCGCGCTGGCGGACGCGTCTGCTCGGCGCGCGCATCGACTTCGATCGTCTTCACCGTCTCGCCGGCGGTCACCATCGCCAGCGAGGGCGAATCTTCGTCCGCGACATCCTTGCCGTAGACCGACAGCCAGCCCGGATTCACCAGCACCTTGCCTTCGGTCTTGAACGGTTCACCCTCGACCCGGGTGATACGCGTGGTCAGCAGGTATTCGGCTGGCGGGAAGAAGACCGCCATGAAGCGCTTCGTGACCAGGTCGTAGATCTTCTCTTCGGCCTCGGACAACGACTTGGGCGTCATCGGCGTCGGGATGATCGCAAAGTGGTCGCTCACCTTCGCGTTGTTGAAGATGCGCTTGTTGGGCTTTACCCAGCCCGATTTCAGTATCTGCCCGGCTGGCTTCGCATAGCGGGTGCCGGACATCGCCTCCATCGTGGCGAGCACCGTATCGACATAGTCTTCCGGCAGCGCGCGCGAGTCCGTCCGCGGATAGGTCAGCGCCTTGTGTTTTTCGTACAGCGCCTGCGCGATCGACAGCGTGGTCTTTGCCGAGAAGCCGAACCGGCCGTTGGCCTCGCGCTGCAGGCTGGTCAGGTCGTACAGCAGCGGCGACAGCTGGGTCGAGGGCTTCGTCTCCTCGGTCACCACGCCTGGCCTGCCGCGGCACTTCTCGGCGATAGCGGTGGCGCGGGCGCCGTCCCATAGCCGCTCCGGCTTCAGTTCCGGGTCGCGAACTTCGCCACCGGGCAGTTCTTTCGCCCTGGCAAAGGTCTCGTCGAACCAGCGGCCCGGGTAGGTACCCTTCTGCGCCTCGAATACACCGTGGATCTCGAAGTACTGGCGCGTCACGAAGCGCTTGATCTTCTCTTCGCGGTCGACCAGGATCGCCAGCGTGGGCGACTGCACGCGGCCGACCGTGGTCTTGTGGAAGCCGCCGGTCTTGGAGTTGAACGCGGTCATTGCCCGCGTACCGTTGATGCCGACCAGCCAGTCGGCTTCCGACCGGCATACCGCGGCATCGGCCAGCGGCAGAAGGTCGCGGTCTTCGCGCAGGTTCTGGAAGCCGTCGCGAATCGCGGCCGGAGTCATCGACTGCAGCCACAGGCGCCGGATCGGCTTGTCGATCTTCGCGTGCTGCACGATGTAGCGGAAGATGAGTTCGCCTTCTCGCCCCGCGTCGCAGGCGTTGACCAGCGCGGTGACGTCCTTGCGCTTGAGCAGCCGCACCAGCAGTTTCAGGCGATCTTCGTTCTTCTCGATCGGACGAAGGCCGAAGTGCGGTGGTATCACCGGCAGTTGCGCGAACGACCACTTGCCGCGCTTGACCTCGAACTCGTCGGGCACGATCAGCTCGAGCAGGTGGCCGACGGCGGACGACAGCACGTACTGGTCGTTCTCGTAATAATCCTGGTGCTTCTCGAAGCCACCGAGGACCCGGGCGATGTCGTTGGCGACCGAGGGCTTCTCGGCGATGATCAGCGCCTTGCCCTCGCCGGCCGTTGCAACGGCGGTCGCCGTCTTCGACGATCTGGCCCGGGCGGAGCTCTTGGCAGCCGGGCCGCCGGAGGTCGTTGCGGTAGTCGATTTGAGGGTTCTGGTGGCCACGGTATCCGTTCGAAGCATGGAATTTCGCGCCGTAGACGGCCTGAAGCAGCTGGCGCGCGCGAAAAAGTGCGTTTGATCATAAGGGGATTCGGCCAGCAGCGGAAACCGTCTTCGATTTCGTCTGGCCCCGCCGCTGCCACCAGCCCACTGCAAGGGGGCGCTGGCGCCATGCGCCGGCAGGCCGACAATCCGTTGGTCAGCCGTCGTTTGCAAACTCGAAGCCTGGCTCGGCCAGCCGCTGGAACAGCCCATGCCCGGCCGGAGCGATGCGCCCGCCGAGCTCGAGTTCGACCAGTGCAGCGTTGACGCGTTGTGGCGTCCAGCCGAGCACAGTGCAGAGCGTATCCGCAGAAACGGGATCGTGGGTGATAACTGCAAGCAGGGCCTGCGGATCGGCTTCCAGTGGCGTGGCCTCGGGTGGCCTGTCGCCGACGCGGCCCGGTAGGCGGCGGCAGGCAGCTGCGCTGGCCGCCTGCACTGCGGGGGCCGATTGCCCCCAGCCCAGTTCTTCGATCACGTCAGCCGTGCTTTCGGTGAGTTTCGCGCCCTGGCGGATCAGCAGGTGGCAACCCCTGGCCACCGGCGAGTGGATGGACCCCGGAATGGCGAACACCTCGCGCCCCTGCTCCGAGGCGAGCCGTGCGGTGATCAACGAGCCGCTGCGCAGGTTGGCCTCGACCACAAGGCAACCCAGCGCAAGCCCGCTCAGGATGCGGTTGCGGCGCGGGAAATGGTCGGCTCGGGCTGACATGCCCAGCGGGAACTCGGACACCAGCGCGCCGCTGCGCGCGATCTGGTGTGCGAGATCGCGGTTGCGGGCCGGATAGACGATGTCCAGACCGGTTCCGACGACCGCGATGGTCGACCCGGCGCCGTCCAGCGCGCCGCGATGCGCCGCTGCGTCGATGCCCAGGGCGAGACCGCTGACCACGGTCAGCCCGGCCCCGGAGAAGCCGCGCGCGAACCCCTCGGCGGTCTGTGCGCCCAGCGCTGACGGGTTGCGGCTGCCCACCATCGCCAGCGCCGGGCGTTGCAGCAGGTCGAGGCGTCCTGCCACGTACAGCAGCACCGGCGCATCGTCGATCTCACGCAGCAGGCACGGGTAGCGGGGATCGTCGAGGGACAGCAGGTGATGGTTCGCGTCGGCCAGCCAGTCGAGGGTCGGCGCGATGCGTGGATCTGCGGCGCCCTGTTCGAGCGCCCGGGCGAGGTCGGGCTGGCGGTTGCCGCGCACCAGACGGCCCGGCGCGCCATCGGCAAGCCTGTCGAGGGCGATGGCGATCCGGGATGGCCAGTCGAGCCCGGGACCGCCGGCGTCCGCCAGTTCGCGGCGGATCCGGTCCGTGATGCCGGGTGCACAGGCTGCCGCGAGCCAGCCGAGGGTATTGCTGCCGACGGGCATCCGTCGCGCTCCTCTGTCCAGGGTGGAAGACCGGACCGGGGCAGCCCGGTACCGAAAACCCACCCGGCGACCGGCTGTGCCGGTCGCCGCCACGGCCGGATCAGGGGTTGCGCACGATGTCGCTGACGTTCACCGGGCGAGAGGTATCCATGATGATCGCGTAGCTGACGCGGTCAAACGTGCGAAACACCATCATGACGCCGTAACGTTCCTCGGGCAGTCCTTTGCCGCTGCGCGCGAGCATATCGGCCGGCTTGGCCGATGCGCTGGCCCCTCCGGGCGAGCCGCGGCCAGAGGGGCCGACCCGGCCCCAGAGGACTTCGCCCCGAAGGTTGGTCATGTCGAGGTCTTCGCGCGGCAGCCGCTGGCTTTCCAGTGGTGCATCGTTGCCCGACGGACCGACGCGGCCCCAGAGCACGTTCGGCCGGTTGCCGGCGCGCTCGGCGAGCGGATTGCGGTACATCGCCAGCACGTTGCCGATCTCGAGGCCGTCTTTCGTGCCGCGGTTGAGCGTGACGATGTCGTACTGCGCCACCTCGACCACGTTCGCGCGCCCGTACACGCCTATGATGCGGCCGTTCACCGGCCGCGACGGCGGGCGCGGAATGTATTCCGGGAAGCCGGATGGCGGCACCGGTACCAGGCGGTCGCCGAGCACGATCTCCTGGGTGGAGCGTACGATCTCCACGGTGGAGACTTCGCCGAAGCGCGACACCTTCACCTCGCCGAGATAGAAGGCCTCGCGCCCGAGGGGCTGCTTGGTGTCGGGGTCGATCAGCATCGCGCCCGGACGGAAGACCTGGAAATTGCGACCCAGCTTCTCGTCCAGCCCGCGGACATAGGCGATGTTGCCGGCGCCGATGACCACTCGGTTTTCCTGGGTCTCGACGATGGTCGCCGCCCCGGCGATATCCTCGTCGGTCACGATGAACGGACGCACCAGGAAGGGTTCGATCTTCTGTGGCGGAATGGCCGGGATCGCCTTGGGCCCGAGCGGCTCGATACGCACGTTCGGCGACAGCCTGGTGACCTGGTCTGCCTGGATCAGCCTGGCGACCGGTTCGCCGGGCGCTGCGCGGCGATTGATCACCACGACATCGCCCGGGAAGATCCGGTTCGCGTTCCGGATCTGGTCCTTGTTCATGTCCCAGAGTTCGCTCCAGCGCCAGGGGTCTTTCAGGAACCGCCCGGCGATCGACCACAGCGTGTCGCCGGGGACGACGACATGGCGGTCCGGGGCATCTTCACGCAGTTCGGGCGCGGCGGCTGCCGCTGGCGCAACCGCTGCGGGCCGCTGGGCATCGGCTGGCGTGGCTGGCTGCGCAGCAGCCGTGCCGGCAAAGACCAGCGCTGCGCCGGCAATTGCGAGCGATATAATGGTGGGCGTCATCGGCTTGTCTGTCGGGCGCATCATGGCAGTCGTCTCCCCCGCCGCGTCGCGGTGGCATGTGGACTCTGACCTCCGGACAAACGCGCGAGGCGGCGCTGCACGTGGTGTCCTGGGCACGAGTCGGGCCGGAGCACCGACCGAGCGCCAGATCGCCGTTGGGCGGCCGGATGCACACCGGAGTTAAAACGTTGCATGAGATTCTGCGGTTAATGCATTAGATTAGCAAGCAATTATGGCCCTTCTCCCGATCCTCCACTTCCCCGACCCCCGCCTTCAGAAAGTTGCCGCCCCGATCGAGCGTGTCGACGACGAGGTGCGTCGGATCGCCGCCGACATGGCCGAGACCATGTATGCCGCACCGGGCATCGGGCTGGCGGCGACGCAGGTCGACGTGCACCGGCGCCTCATCGTGATCGACATCTCCGAGGCGCACGACCAGCTGATCACGCTGATCAATCCGCGCATCCTCGGGCAGTCGGCGGAAATCCAGGCATGCGAGGAGGGCTGCCTGTCGGTTCCCGGCATCTTCGACGAAGTCGAACGGCCCGCCCAGGTAGAGGTCGAAGCGCTCGGCCTCGACGGCAAGTCGTTCCGGCTCAAGGCCGAAGGCCTGCTGGCCGTCTGCGTGCAGCACGAGATGGATCATCTCGAAGGCATCGTTTTCGTCGACCACCTGTCCCGGTTGAAGCGCAACCGTATCGTGAGCAAGCTGCGCAAGCAGCAGCACAAGGTTCCCTAGTTCCGCTCAGTAGCGGCGCAATCCGGCCTGTGCTTGAACGGGCGGCTGCGGAAAGTCCTACCCGGCCCCGATCCGATGCGACTGGTCTTTGCAGGTACCCCCCCCTTCGCGGCAGCCGCGCTGGCCGCACTGGCCGATGCCGGCCATGAGATCGCCTGTGTGCTGACCCAGCCCGACCGACCGTCCGGCCGCGGCATGAGGCTCACCGCCAGCGCAGTCAAGGCGCTTGCGCTGCAGCGCGGCCTGCCGGTGGCGCAGCCGCCCACGCTGCGCGACACGGCCGCCCAGGCCGACCTCGCCCGGCTCGCGCCCGACGCAATGGTCGTTGCAGCCTACGGGCTGCTGCTGCCCCCGGCCGTGCTCGCAATTCCCCGGCTCGGCTGCCTGAACATCCATGCGTCACTGCTGCCGCGCTGGCGCGGCGCGGCGCCCGTGCAGCGCGCACTGCTCGCCGGCGACGCTGAAACAGGAATCAGCATCATGCAGATGGATGCCGGGCTGGACACTGGCCCGGTGTGGTCGCACCGCGCGCTGTCGATCGGCGCCCGCGAGACGGCGGGTGGGCTGCTCGAGCGCCTGACCGGGCTCGGCGCGGCGATGATCGTCGAGCGGCTCGCCACCGACGGTGGGCCGGCTGCCCCGGTGCCGCAGCCGGACGACGGTGTCACCTACGCCCACAAGATCGAGAAGCGCGATGCGGCGATCGATTTCGCGCAGCCAGCGCTTTCGATCGATCGGCAGGTGCGGGCGTTCGACCCGGTTCCCGGTGCGTTCTGCGAATCCGGCGGCCAGCTGCTGAAGATCTGGCGGGCGGTTCCCGAGAACCGGACATGCCCGGAAGGCACCCGGCCCGGTACTCTGGTGGCGCTCGACGCGGAGGGCTTCTCGGTAGCCTGCGGGACCGGCAGCCTGCGCGTGCTCGAAGTGCAGCGCGCGGGTGGCCGGCGCCAGCCCGCGTCTGCATACGCACAGGCCGCTGGCCTGGCCGAGGGCGGCATGCTCGGTGCCGGCGCCGCCGTGCTGTCGCCGGTGCAGAACGCGGCGGCCCCAGCGCCGGGGCAACCCCGCTGATGGAGGCCGTACAGGTCAGGGCCGCGCGCACGGTCGCCGCAGTACTCTCGGGTCGCAGCCTGTCGACCGAACTGTCGGCCGCGCTCGATCGGTCGCCCGCGCTGGCCGGCGGCGAGCGCGGGCAGCTGCAGGACCTCTGCTACGGCACGTTGCGTCATCTCGGTGAGCTGCGCGCGGTCGCCGCGGCGCTGGTCGACCGCCCGCTCACCGATGCGCTGCTGCAGGCGCTGGTGTGGGTCGCGCTCTACCAGCTGCGCCATACCCGCGCCGCCGCTTATGCGGTCGTCGACGGCGCGGTGGAAGCCTGCACCGCGCTCGGCAGCCCGCGCGCGCGCGGGCTGGTGAACGCGGTGTTGCGCAATGCCCTGCGGCGCAGCGTCGAGCTCGATCAGGCGGCAGCTGCCGATGACAGCGCTCGCTATTCGTTCCCGCAATGGTGGATCGAACGCACCCGCAAGGACCATCCCCGACACTGGCGCGACATCCTGGCCGCGAGCAATGGGCATCCGCCGTTCACCCTGCGCATCAATCGCCGGCGTACTACCGTCGAGGCGTTCATCGCCGCCTGCGCGCAGCGTGGCATCGAGGCGCTGCGCATCGAGTCGATCGAGGCGTTCCCGCTGGCCTCGGGCCAGGCGGCCGGTGTCGCCGATGCCCTGCCACCGGTGCAGATTCCGCTCGAGGCCTGTGTCCGTCTGGCGCGTGCGCTGCCGGTGGAATCGCTGCCGGGTTTCGACGAAGGCTGGTTCAGCGTGCAGGACGCCGGGGCCCAGCTGGCCGCTCCCCTGCTGGCACCGCGCGACGGCGATCGGGTGCTCGATGCCTGCGCTGCGCCAGGCGGCAAGTCGACCCACCTGCTGGAGCGGTGCGACATCGACCTGCTCGCGCTCGACAGCGATGCCGGGCGCCTGCATCGCGTGTCCGACAACCTCTCCCGGCTGGGTCAGAAGGCCACGCTGGCTGCCGCTGATGCCGCCCACCTCGCTGCCTGGTGGGACGGGCGGCCGTTCCAGCGCATCCTGCTCGATGCGCCCTGCTCGGGATCCGGTGTCGTGCGTCGGCATCCGGACATCAAATGGCTGCGGCGCGCGTCCGACCTGCCGCGCCTGGCCGCTCAGCAGCGGCGCCTGCTCGATGCACTGTGGACGGTGCTCGCACCCGGTGGCGCGCTCCTCTATTGCACCTGTTCGGTGTTCCCGGCCGAGAACGAAGCGGTGGTCGATGCTTTCCTTGCCGACCAGCCGGGCGCGTGTCGGGTATCCTGCGTGCAGAAGGCATACGCCTCCGGCATCCGGGGCGTGGACGAGGCATCGAATGTCGCCGCGCTGCCAGGCAGCGCCGATCGATCGTCGACCGGAGACCTGAGGCTGCTGCCTGATCCTGACCACGATGGGTTCCACTACGCCTTACTCAGCAAGCCCTGATCCAGGCCCGCGTCGCGGCCGACCCGCGCGGTGGCTTGCCGCAATGGTCTCGATTGCGGCTGTGTTGCTGCTCGCGCTGTCGTCGGCGGTGGTGCGGGCCGATGCGATCATCGCGCGCAACGCCTCGCTGGAAGCGAGCGATGACGGCTGGCTTCTGTCGAGCGACTTCCAGATCACGTTGTCGGCGCCGGTCGAGGAAGCCCTGTCCAAGGGCATCACGCTGTTCTTCATCCTCGAACTCGACGTCAGCCGCGCACGCTGGTACTGGTTCGACCAGCGGGCAGGTGTCGCCGCGCAGTCCTACCGGCTCGGCTACAACACGCTGACCCGGCAATACCGGCTGTCTGCCGGCACCCTGTTCCAGAACTTCACGACGCTCGAGGAGGCGCTCGCCGTGCTCGGCCGCGTCAGGCGCCGACCCATGCTTGCGCCCGCCGCGCTGGTGCCGGGCAACACCTACGCGGCTGCCGTACGCATGCGTCTCGACCTGTCGCAGCTGCCGCGACCGTTCCAGGCGCGTCCGTTCGCGACGCGCGAATGGAGCCTCGCATCCGAGTGGTACCGGTTCTCGGTGTCGCCATGAACGCGCCCCTGGCCACGGGCAGCTCATGGCTCTCGTCGCGTCGCATCAAGTATGCGTTCGTGCTGATGATCGGATTCGCGGCGGTACTGCTGTTCCTGTTGTCGACGGCGACCGCGAACACGCAGCTGTTCGCGAACCACTACCGGCAATTGCTCGCGCTCAACGGTGGGCTGGTCGTCGCGCTGCTGGTGCTGATCGGCTTCCAGCTGTACGGGCTGCGGCGCAAGCTCAAGTCGGGCGTGTTCGGTTCCAAGCTCGCGTTCCGGCTGGCGATCTTCTTCTCGCTGGTGGCGGTCCTGCCGGGTGCACTGGTCTATGCCGTGAGCGTGCAGTTCATGGCGCGCAGCATCGAGTCGTGGTTCGACGTGAAGATCGACAAGGCGCTCGATGGTGCGCTGGCGCTCGGACGCTCCACGCTGGACGGGTCGCTGCGCGAGCTCTCCGCGCGGGCGCAGTCCATGGCCTCGGCGCTGTCCGACGAAGGCCCGGCCCAGCAGGCGGCGGCGTTGAATCGCCTGCGCGACCAGCATCGCGTGGACGAGGTGGCGCTGTTCAGTCCGCGTGGCACCGCGCTGGCGACGGCCGGTACCGGCATCGCGGTGATGCCCGAGCTGCCGGTCAGCGCGGTCATGCGCCAGGTGCGTGCGCAGCAGCCGTATTCGTCCATCGAGTCGTTGCCCGAGAAGGGGCTCTACCTGCGGGTGGTGGTGCCGGTAAACACGCTGTCGCTGACCGACGACATCCGCGCGCTGCAGGTGCTGCAGCAGGTGCCGCCGGCACTCGCGGCCGCAGCCGAGACGGTGCAGGTCGGCTACCAGGACTACCAGCAGCTGCAGCTGTCGCGTATCGGGCTCAAGCAGCTGTACGGGCTCACGCTGACGCTGACGCTGCTGCTCGGCCTGCTGGGCGCGTTCGCGCTGGCGATCTTCCTGTCCGAGCAGCTCGCCTCGCCGCTGTCGATCCTCGCTGAAGGTACCGCGGCGGTCGCGCGTGGCGACTTCAGCCAGCGCGCGACCGTGGCGAGCAGCGACGAACTGGGCGTGCTCACCGGCTCCTTCAACAGGATGACCCGACAGCTCGACGAGGTGCGTGCCGCAAACCAGCGCACGCAGGCGGAAATCGAGACTGCGAAGGCCTACCTCGAGGGCGTGCTGGGCAACCTGTCCTCTGGCGTGATGTCGTTCGATGCCCAGTTCCGGCTGCGCGCGGCCAACCGCAGTGCGAGCGTGATCCTCGGCGTCGAACTGGGCGACCTGCTCGGTGCGCAGTTGAGCGGCGATGCGGACGGCACCTCGCCGCTCGCGCGGCTGGCACATGAGCTGCATTCGCGCTTCAACCTCGGCACGGCGGGCACCGACGCACCGGTCTGGGAGGCGCAGGTCGAGTACAGCGCCAAGGGCGCGCGGCGCATGCTGTTGCTGCGCGGCTCGCACCTTCGGGTCGATCGCGAGCAGGACACCGATGTCGGTTACGTGGTCGTGTTCGACGACGTGACCAGCCTGATGCAGGCGCAGCGCGATGCAGCCTGGGGCGAGGTGGCGCGTCGTCTCGCGCACGAAATCAAGAACCCGCTGACGCCCATCCAGCTGTCGGCCGAGCGGCTGCACCACAAGCTCGCGGCCAAGCTGGACACGGCCGACGCGCAGATGCTCGAGCGCTCCACGCAGACGATCGTCAACCAGGTCGCCGCACTGAAGAGCATGGTCGATGCTTTCTCCGAGTACGCGCGCAGCAAGCCCGACATGGCCACCAGCGAGATCGACCTGAACCATCTCGTGCGCGAAGTGCTCGGCCTGTACGAGGTGGGCGTGAGTGCGATCGCCATCGACATCGACACGGACCTCGCCCCTGGCTTGCCGAAGGTGGTCGGCAGCCCGACGCAGCTCAGGCAGGTACTGCACAACCTGTTGCAGAATGCACAGGACGCGCTGGGTGACGTGGCAGAGCCTAGAATCGTGGTGCGCACCGAGCTGGTCGCGGCTGGCGCCGGGCAGCGCGCCTGCGTGCGGCTGTCGGTGGTCGACAATGGCTGTGGATTCCCGCCGTCAATGCTCGAGCGGGTGTTCGAGCCCTATGTCACCACCAAGCCGAAAGGAACCGGCCTGGGGCTGGCCATCGTCAAGAAGATCATCGAGGAACACCGTGGTTCGATCGAAGCGGGCAATACGGAGCCCGGCGGCGCCCGCGTCAGTTTCACCGTGCCGGTGGCCGCTGCGCGCAGCGACCGGAGCGGCTTGAGTGCAGCAGCCTAGGCCAGAGCCATGCCCATCCTGCCCAACCGGGCCAGGCAGGCCGTGGCCCGAGGAGGTCCAGCATGAATGCCAGCGCAGTTGACGGAACCGAATGAGCGACATACTGGTCGTAGACGACGAAATCGGCATTCGCGAGCTGCTCTCGGAGATCCTGCGTGACGAGGGCTACAGCGTACGTCTGGCCGAGAATGGCGACCAGGCACGGCGCGAGCGCGCCCGCGCGCGGCCCGACCTGGTGCTGCTCGACATCTGGATGCCCGACACCGACGGCATCACGCTGCTGAAGGAATGGGCGCGCGGCGGCCAGCTGACGATGCCTGTGGTGATGATGTCCGGCCACGCGACCATCGACACCGCGGTCGAATCGACGAAGCTGGGTGCGTCCGATTTCCTCGAGAAGCCGATCGCGCTGCAGAAACTGCTGTCGACCGTAGGGCGAGTGCTGCGGCGGTCCGAAGCGGCACCGATGCCCGAGCTGTCGCTCGACAGCCTCGGCCGCTCGCCGGTGATGGCCGAGCTCAAGCAGCGCCTGGCGCAGCTTCGGGCGACCCGCGGTCCGCTCGTGCTGGTGGCCGAGTCGGGGTGTCGTGCCGAACTGTGCGCGCAGTTCCTGCACACCCCGAACACCCCGTGGATCGAGGTCGAGGATGCGCGCCCGCTGCTCAATTCGCCGCTGGACCTCGCCACCAGCGCGAACGATGGCGTGCTCTACGTGCCGTCGCTGGGTCAGTTGTCCCGCGCCGAACAGAAGGGCCTCGCGCTGGTGATGGGCCGGTCGGATCGCCACCGGGCACGGGTGGTCATCGGCACCGAGCGCGACCTGGCCGACCAGATCGCTGCCGGCCTCGCCGAGCCGCGCCTGCTCGAAGCGGCGCCGGTCACCCTGCAGGTGCCGCCGTTGCGCGACCATCGCGAAGACGTCCCCGAACTGGCGACGCTGCTGCTCACCCGCATCATCGAAGCCAGGGAAAGCCCACCACGAAGTTTCGATACGGCCGCGCTCAATGCGCTGCGCAACTATGAATGGCCGGGCAACCTGCTGCAGCTCGAACAGGTCGTGCGCTCGCTGGCGGTAACCTCTCTCGGCACCGAGGTGACCGCCCAGGACGTCGCGCGCCTGGTCGTCCAGCAGGAGGTACCGCCGGGCATCAGCCTGGCCGTGGCACCGAACCCTGCCTCCGGGCTCACCTTCGATGCGCCGCTGCGCGAGGCGCGCGACATCTTCGAGAAGTCCTACCTCGAACACCACATCGCGCTCGAAGGCGGCAACATGAGCCGCGTTGCCGACAAGGTCGGTCTGGAGCGCACGCACCTGTACCGCAAGATCAAGCAGCTCGGCATCCGGTCCCGGCGTAGCGAAGACTGACCGGCCTCGCCAACTGGGCACTTGCCGTGTCGCAGCGGCGCGCCGCGGGCACCGGTGTGCCCGATGCGGGATAATCGCCGATTGCCGATCAGGCACCGAACCTCCGACCCGAACGCGCTCCCGGGCGCGCAATGCACATGCCCACTCGCACCGAACTTGCCAACGCGATCCGTGTCCTTTCGATGGACGCGGTGCAAAAAGCCAACTCCGGGCATCCCGGCATGCCGATGGGGATGGCGGATATCGCCGAATCGCTCTGGCGCCACCACCTGAAGCATGATCCTGCAGATCCGCACTGGGCCAACCGCGACCGCTTCGTGCTGTCGAACGGTCACGGTTCGATGCTGCTGTATTCGCTGCTGCACCTGACGGGCTACGACCTGCCGATGTCCGAGCTGTCGGCTTTCCGGCAACTGCACTCGAAGACACCCGGCCACCCGGAGCATGGCATCACCGCCGGCGTCGAGACCACGACCGGGCCGCTCGGCCAGGGCCTGGCCAACGCGGTCGGCATGGCGCTTGCCGAAGCCCTGCTCGCCGGCGCGTTCAACCGCCCGGCGCATGCGATCGTCGATCATCACACCTGGGTGTTCCTCGGCGATGGCTGCCTGATGGAAGGCATCTCGCACGAGGCTTGCTCGCTCGCCGGCACGTTGAAGCTGGGCAAACTGATCGCGTTCTACGACGATAATGGCATCTCGATCGACGGCAAGGTCACCGGCTGGTTCACCGACGACACACCGAAACGGTTCGAAGCCTACGGCTGGCAGGTGATCCCGGCGGTCGACGGCCATGACGGTGAAGCCATCGATCGCGCCGTGGCCGCTGCGAAGGCCGACACCGGGCGCCCGACCCTGATCTGCTGCCGCACCGTGATCGGCAAGGGCGCACCGACCAAGCAGGGCAGCGCCGACACCCATGGCGCGGCCCTGGGCGACAAGGAAGTCGCTGCTACCCGCGAGGCGCTGGGCTGGACGTCCGGACCGTTCGAGATCCGCGACGATGTGCGGGCGGCGTGGGATGCCCGTTCGCAGGGCGGCGCAGCCAATGCCGCGTGGCGTGCCCGGTTCGATGCGTATGCAGCCGCCCACCCGGAACTGGCCGCGGAGTTCACGCGCCGGATCACCGGCGCACTGCCGGCGGGTTTCGCGGCCGCGGCAGATGCCGCGATCGCGGCCGCAGGCGAAGCCCGATGCCTTCGCGACCCGCAAGGCGTCGCAGAACACCCTGAACGCGATCGCCCCGGCGCTGCCGGAACTGATCGGCGGCTCGGCCGACCTGATGGGCAGCGTGTTCACCGACTGGTCGGGCAGCCGCGTGGTGTGGCCCGACGACCACGGCACGCTGCGCGGCAACATCGTGAATTTCGGCGTGCGTGAATTCGCGATGGCGGCCATCACCAACGGCCTGGCGCTGCATGGCGGTTTCATCCCCGAGACCGGGACCTTCCTGACCTTCTCCGACTACTCGCGCAATGCCTTGCGGATGGCGGCGCTGATGGGCCTGCGCAACGTGTTCGTGTTCACCCACGACTCGATCGGGCTGGGCGAGGATGGGCCGACGCACCAGTCGGTGGAACAGATCTCGTCGCTGCGGCTGATCCCCAACCTCCATGTATGGCGTCCCTGCGATAGCGCAGAGACTGCGGTAGCGTGGAAGTCTGCGCTCACATGCACGACGTGTCCGACGGTGTTCGCACTGTCCCGCCAGGGCCTTGCACCGCAGCCGCGCGATGCCGGCCAGCTGGCTGGCATCGCGCGTGGCGGCTATGTGCTGGCCGAGGCGGAGGGTGGCAAGCCGGCGGTCGTGCTGATCGCCACCGGGTCCGAAGTGGCGCTGGCCGTGGCCGCACGTACCCTGCTCGCGGCCGAAGGCGTCGCGGCCCGCGTGGTGTCGATGCCCTGCACATCCGTGTTCGACGCACAGGACGCGGCCTGGCGGGCTGCCGTGCTGCCTCGCAACATCCCGCGTGTGGCAATCGAGGCTGGCGTGTCCGACTTCTGGCGCAAGTATGTCGGCGCGGCCGACGACGGACGTGGCGCCGTGCTCGGGCTGGATCGCTTCGGTGAATCCGCGCCGGCCGGGGTGCTGTTCAAGCACTTCGGGTTCACCGCCGAGGCTGTTGCCAGCCTCGCCCGGTCGGTGATCGCCGCGGGCTGAGGCGGGCCGCACCAGGCAGCCTGCCACGGGCGCGTCGATGGCATCGGCGCCCGCCAGGCGCGCCGCGTGCGTGCATCCGGCAGCAGGACCGTCCCGGTCCTTGCGGTAGACTTGCCGGCTCACAGGGGCGACGAGCGCGCCCCATCCCCGCGCCGGGCGTGTGCCGCGTCGTGCCGCCGCCCCCGCTGATATCCCAGTCTCCCAGACTGCCAAGAAGACTTCCGGAGGTTTCCATGGCGATCCGTGTTGCAATCAACGGCTATGGCCGCATCGGCCGAAACATCCTGCGCGCGGTGTACGAATCGAACCGTACCAGCGAGATCCAGGTCGTCGCGATCAACGACCTCGGCGACGCGCAGACCAATGCCCACCTGACCCGCTATGACACCGCCCATGGCAAGTTCCCGGGCAAGGTCGAGGTCGATGGCGATTGCATCGTGGTCAACGGCGACCGGATCAAGGTGTTCGCGATCCGCAACCCGGCCGAGATTCCGTGGGGCGCGCTGAACGTCGACGTGGTGCTCGAGTGCACCGGCTTCTTCACCACCAAGGAGAAGGCTTCGGCCCATATCAAGGGCGGCGCGAAGAAGGTGATCATCTCCGCCCCGGGCGGCAAGGATGTCGACGCGACCGTGGTCTTCGGCGTCAACCACTCGGTGCTGAAGGCGAGCGACACGGTCATCTCGAACGCGTCCTGCACGACCAACTGCCTGGCGCCGGTCGCCAAGGTCCTGCACGACAGCATCGGCATCGTGAACGGCCTGATGACCACCATCCATGCCTATACGAACGATCAGGTCCTGACCGACGTGTACCACGAGGACCTGCGCCGGGCGCGCTCGGCCACGCAGTCGATGATCCCGACCAAGACCGGTGCCGCGGCTGCCGTCGGCCTGGTGCTGCCGGTCCTCAACGGCAGGCTCGATGGCTTCGCCATGCGCGTGCCGACGATCAACGTGTCCATCGTCGACCTGTCGTTCGTCTCGGCACGCGCCACCACGGTCGACGAGATCAACGGCATCATGAAGAACGCCGCCGCGATGCCCGGCTGGAAAGGCGTGCTCGGCTACAGCGATGGCCCGCTGGTGTCGGTCGATTTCAACCACGACGCGCATTCGAGCACCTTCGATGCGACGCTCACCAAGGTGTCCGGCAACCTCGTCAAGGTCTGCAGCTGGTACGACAACGAGTGGGGTTTCTCCAATCGCATGCTCGACACCACCCTGGCCCTGATGGCGGCGAAGTAACGCCGTAACCCGGCGACGTGAGGACTGCACGATGAACATCCGGCGGATGACCGACCTCGATCTTTCCGGCAAGCGGGTGTTCATCCGCGCCGACCTCAACGTTCCGCAGGACGACGCCGGCGCGATCACCGACGACACGCGCATCCGGGCTTCGGTTCCCGGGATCGCGCTGGCCCTGAAGGCCGGGGCGCGGGTGATGGTCACGTCGCACCTCGGCCGGCCGACCGAGGGCGAATTCAGGCCCGAGGATTCGCTGGCGCCGATCGCCGAGCGGTTGTCGCAGCTGCTCGGCCGGCCGGTCGCGCTGCGGCGCGACTGGGTCGATGCGGGCGAGGTGGCACCGGCCGCCGGCGAGGTCGTCCTGCTCGAGAACTGCCGCTGCAACAGGGGCGAGAAGAAGAACGACGAGGCGCTGTCGAAGAAGATGGCGGCGCTGTGCGACATTTACGTGAACGATGCGTTCGGTACCGCGCATCGGGCTGAGGCGACCACCCACGGCATCGCGCGGTTCGCGCCGATCGCCTGCGCTGGGCCGCTGATGGCCGAGGAAGTGAGTGCCCTCACCCAGGCGCTCGCGCAGCCGAAGCGGCCGCTGGTGGCTATCGTGGCGGGCTCCAAGGTGTCCACCAAGCTCACCATCCTGATGGCGCTGGCACAGAAGGTCGACCGCCTGATCGTGGGCGGCGGCATCGCCAACACCTTCATGCTGGCCGCCGGCCTGCCGATCGGCAAGTCGCTGGCCGAGCCCGACCTGGTCGAGGACGCGAAGAAGGTGATGGCGATCCTGCGCGCCAAGGGTGGCGAGGTACCGATCCCGGTCGACGTGGTCGTTGCGAAGGAATTCTCCGCCACGGCCCGGGCGACCGAGAAGGCGGCGACCGAAGTCGCGGCCGACGACCTGATCCTCGATATCGGTCCGAAGACCGCCGCGATGCTGGCCGAGCAGTTGCAGTCGGCCGGCACCATCGTCTGGAACGGGCCGGTGGGCGTGTTCGAGTTCGATGCGTTCGCCGGTGGCACGCGCGTGATCGCCGAGGCGATCGCCCGCACGCCGGCGTTCTCGCTCGCCGGCGGTGGCGACACCATCGCCGCGATCAACAAGTTCGGCATCGCCGACAAGGTCGACTACATCTCGACGGCCGGCGGTGCATTCCTCGAGTTCCTCGAGGGCAAGGAACTGCCCGCGCTGACCATCCTGCAGCAGCGCGCCGCCTGATGCATACCGCCGCGCTGCCGGCGGCGCGCCTCACGCGAGGTGCCCGTCGTGCCGGCAGCAGGCCGCGACAGATAACGGAGTTGCCATGACCCGTCGTACGAAGATCGTGTGCACGCTGGGACCCGCAAGTACCGATCCCAAGGTGCTGGCGCGGATGATCGAAGCCGGCATGGATGTCGTGCGCATCAACTTCTCGCACGGCACCTCGCAGGAGCATGCCAAGCGGGTCGAGATGATCCGCTCGCTGGCGCGTTCGGCCGGCCGCACGATCGGCGTGCTGATGGACCTGCAGGGACCGAAGATCCGCATCGGCAAGTTCGAACATGGCAAGACCGTGCTCAAGGCCGGCGCGAAGTTCATCCTCGATGCCAGCTGCAAGCTGGGCAACGACGAACGGGTCGGCCTCGACTACGAGAGCCTGCCCCAGGACGTGCGCCCGGGCGACACGCTGCTGCTCAACGACGGCCTGATCGTGCTTACCGTGACCTCGGTCGAAGGGCCGCAGATCCACACCATCGTCGACCAGGGTGGCGTGCTCTCGAACAACAAGGGTATCAACCGCAAGGGTGGTGGCCTGTCCGCGCCAGCGCTCACCACCAAGGACATGGAAGACATCCGCACTGCCGCGGAACTGAAGGCCGACTACCTCGGCGTGTCTTTCCCGCGCTCGGGCGAGGACATCGAGTGGGCGCGCAGCCTGCTGCACAAGGCCGGCGGCAAGGCGCTGATCTGCGCGAAGATCGAGCGCGCCGAGGCGATCACCGCGCTCGAAGAGATCATCGATGCCTCCGACGTGATCATGGTCGCGCGCGGCGACCTTGCGGTCGAAGTGGGCGATGCAGTGATCCCCGCGCTGCAGAAGCGGATGATCCGGCTGTCGCGCGCACGCAACAAGCTGGTGATCACCGCGACCCAGATGATGGAGTCGATGATCAACTCGCCGATCCCGACCCGGGCGGAAGTTTCCGACTGTGCGAATGCCGTGCTCGATGGCACCGATGCGGTGATGACCTCTGCCGAGACCGCGGCCGGGCAGTTCCCGGTCGAGACGGTGCAGGCGATGGCCCGTGTCTGCATCGAGGCCGAGAAGGCCGACCTCGCGGCCAGCGAACAGCGCCGCACCGGCGACGATGCCCCGCGCGACGTCGAGAGCGCGATCGGCCGCGCGGTGATGTCCACCGCGAACTACCTGCCGATCAAGGCGATTGCCGCATTGACCCAGAGCGGCAAGACCGCGCAGCTGATGTCGCGCAACGATTCGATGGTGCCCATCTATGCGCTGACGCCGCTGGTCGAGACGCGCCGCCGGGTGACGCTGTTCCGGGGGGTGTATCCGGTGAACTTCGCGGTGAAGTCGAAAGACCCGGAAGAGACCCTCAACGCCGCCGAGGACGAACTGCTCAAGCGCGGCGCGGTGCAGGTCGGCGACCTGATCATCATCACGATCGGCGAACCGTTCGGCAAGGCCGGCGGCACCAACACGATGAAGATCGTGCGCGTCGGCGAGCACCGCAAGCCCTGACCAACCGTATCCGGACCCTTCGCACAACCGTCACAGGAGAGCATCGATGGACAAGAAGCTGATGGCCGCCACCGCGGCAGGCATGGTCGCCGCGGGCAAGGGCCTGCTGGCTGCCGACGAGAGCAGCGCTACCGTCGCCAAGCGTTTCGGCGGCGTCAATGTCGAGAACACCGAGGCGAACCGCCGCACGTACCGCGACATGCTGTTCACGACGCCGAACGTCGGCAAGTACATCAGCGGCGTGATCCTGTTCGACGAGACCATCAAGCAGCAGTCGCTCGGCGGCGTCGCGTTCCCGAAGCTGCTCGAAGACCAGGGCATCATCCCGGGCATCAAGGTCGATGGCGGCGCCAAGGACCTGCCATCGCATCCGGGTGAACTGGTCACCGAGGGTCTCGACAACCTGCGTGGCCGTCTCGCCGACTACTTCAAGCTCGGGGCCCGCTTCGCGAAATGGCGTGCCGTGATCACCATCGGCAAGGACATGCCGTCCTGGGGCTGCGTCGAGGCCAACGCCCACGCACTGGCCCGCTATTCGGCCCTGTGCCAGGAGGCGAACATCGTCCCGATCATCGAGCCCGAAGTACTGATCGACGGTGACCACACGATCGAGCGCTGCTTCGAGGTCACCGAGGCCACGCTGCGCGCGACCTTCCAGGCCTGCTACAGCCAGCGCGTGTCGGCCGAGCACCTGATCCTCAAGGCGAGCATGGTCATTTCGGGCAAGGGCTGTCCGGTGCAGGCCTCGGAAGCCCAGGTGGCCGAGATGACCGTCACCGCGCTGCGCCGCTCGGTGCCGGCCGCGCTGCCGGGCGTCGTGTTCCTGTCCGGTGGCCAGAGCGACGAGAAGTCCGCCGCCCATCTGTCGTTGATGAACTCGGCGCACAAGGCCGAGCTGCCCTGGCCGCTCACCTTCTCGTACTCGCGCGCATTGCACCAGGCTGCACTGAAGGCCTGGAGCGGCAAGCAGGAGAACTGGAAGGCCGCGCAGAAAGTGTTCGCGCATCGCGCGCGCATGTGCAGCCTGGCGTCGCAGGGCAAGTACAGCGTGGCGGAAGAGAAGAAGGCTGGCTGAGCGGCATCGGGCAGCTGGCAGCATGGCAGGGCCGCTCGCTGGCGGCCCTTTTTCCGGGCGCGGCCCGGCGCGGCCTGCCCGGCCGGGCGTGATGCGGCCACCCGCAGGCTGGCGCCAGCGCGTGCATTGCCGGAATGACCGACAATAGCGTGCTGGCTCACTGCACGGACGCCCGATGCTGAACACCGGATCACCGAATGCCGTCCCGATCAGGCTCGCCCTGGCGCTGACGGTGTTCAACTTCATCGGTGCCAATGCCATGCGCGTGCTGGTCACGCTGTACGTGCTCGAGCTGGGCGCGGCACCGTGGGTGGTCGGCGTCGTCGGCGGGCTGCTGTACCTGTTCCCGCTGCTGTTGTCATGGCCGATCGGCGCGATGGCCGACCGGCGCTCGGCGCTCGGCATGCTCGCCTTCGCTGCGGTCTGCGCGATCGTCTCGCTGCTCCTGATCTACCTGTTCCCGGTGCTGCCGATGTTCTTCGTGGCGGCCGCGCTCAACGGCCTGGCGCTCGCGTTCTACCACGTGACGCTGCAGAATCTGATCGGCACCCTGAGCACGGCGGAAGACCGCGCGGCCAACTTCGCGAACTTCAGCCTCGCTGGTGCGCTCACCAGCTTCGTCGGGCCGTTGATCGCCGGCGTGTCTATCGATACTGTAGGTTACTCGTGGGCCTGCCTGATCATCGCCGCGACCTCGGTGATCGTGCTGGCCTTGCTGGGCATCTGGGGCAAGACGCTGCCGCGCCCGCAGCCCAGGGCACAGCGCGAGGCGGCGGCGCGGCTCGTGTTCGACCGCACGCTGGTGGTGATGCTGGTGGTCAGCGGCCTCGTGCAGCTGGGTTCCGACCTGTTCCAGTTCTTCGTGCCCGTGTTCGGCCACCAGATCGGATTGTCGGCCTCGGCGATCGGCGTCGTGCTCGCGCTGCACTCGTCGGCCTCATTCATCGTGCGCTTCTTCCTGCCGCGCATGATGAAGCGGGTATCGGCGAACCGGCTGCTTGTCTGGGTGTTCGCGACCGGTGCCGCCGGCTTCGTGCTCTCGACCTTCGCCGATGGCGTGGTCACGCTGGGCATCACCGCCTTCCTGTTCGGGCTGGGCATGGGTATCGGCATTCCCCTGACGGTGATCCTGATGTACGAGGCATCGTCGAAGGGCCGTTCCGGCCAGGCGCTCGGCGTACGCCTGACCGCCAACAACCTGGTGCGCATGGGGGGGCCGATGGTGTTCGGTGCCCTGGGTGCGGTCGTCGGCATGAGCGGCGTGTTCTGGATCCTCGGTGGCGTGATGGCGATCGGATGCCTGCTCGCCCGCTCGCAGCGAGCGCCATCGCCTTGACCCGCGCGCCGGCGGCCGCCAGCCCGTTGCCGGTTCAGCCCGACACGCCCGCCTCCACGCGCTCGGTGGCCATCGCCGCCGCCGCTGCCGCGCTGTCGATGGCGCTGGTGTTCGCGCCCGCGCCCGAAGGCCTGCCAGAAGCGGGCAAGCGGGTGATCGCGGTGGCCGTGCTGGTCATTGCCCTCTGGTGCACCGAGGTGATGCCGGCCGCGCTGACCAGCCTGATCTTGGTGGTGGCGCTGGTGCTCACCGGTGCAGTACCGGATTTCGGCCAGGCACTGGTCGGATTCGCCGATCCGGTCTCGTACTTCCTGATCGGGGTGCTCACCATTGGCCTGGCCGTGTCGCACAGCGGCCTGGCCGAGCGCGTCGCGCATTTCTTCCTGCGCCGCTCCGGCGGCAGCGCGCACTCGCTGTTCGTCCAGCTGCTGCTGGCCTTTCCCCTGATGACGCTGCTGCTGCCCTCGGCCACCACGCGCACCAGCATCCTGGTCCATGTCTACGAAGAGGCGCTGCAACTGGGCGAGGTTCCGAAGCGCCATCCGCTGTCGCGCGCGATCATGATGGCGCTGAACTCCATCAACCGGCTCGCCTCGACCATCATCCTCACCGGTGGCATCTCGCCGATCGTCGCCGCCGCGCTGATCGGTGGCATCGACTGGAGCCGATGGCTGCTGCTGATGAGCGTGCCCTACCTCGCGCTGCTGGCGATCGGTTCGCTCCTGATCTGGCTGCAGTACCGGAACGGGTTCGGCATGACGCTGAAACTGGCACCGGCTGCCGAGCGGCGGCCGCTGACCGGCCTGGAACGGCGCACGCTGGCGATCACCGCTGGCGCGTCGCTGCTCTGGCTCACCGATTCGCTGCATCACCTGCATCCGGTGGCCCCGGCGCTCATTGCGTGGATCCTGCTGCTGTCGCCGCGCATCGGCGTGCTGAGCTGGAGCGACTTCGAGCGCAGGATCGGCTGGGGCAATTTCTTCGTGATCGCCTCTTCGCTGTCGCTCGCCCGCGCGCTGATCGACAGCGGTGCCAGTGACTGGATCGCGGGGCTGATCGCAGGCGCTGTGCCGCAGTTCTCCGGCCAGCCGGTACTGGTGATCGTGATCCTGATGGCCGCGTCGGTGCCAGTGCGCGTACTGATCCCGAACATCACCGGCTTCCTGGCGACGACCATCCCGATCGCGATGTCGATCGGAACCGCGACCGGGGTCAATCCGGTGGTCTGCGGCCTTGCGGTGATGATTGCCGGCGATGCGGTGCTCTACTATCCGGCACAGAGTGCGTCGTCGCTGGCCGTGTACGAACGCGGATATCTCACGGCGCCGGAAATCTTCCGCTTCGGCGTGTACATGACGCTGGTCGCATTCGCGGTAGTGGTGCTGGTCGCGCTGCCGTACTGGAGCGCAGTCGGCGAGCCGCTCCGGGCGGGATGATGCGACAGGCCACGCGCTGCGTCCGGGCACCACAGGTCGGCGATTATTGTATAAAGCGGTGTGTTCCCTGCAGCGAGCAGAAATGGAAACGTCAAACGCGCGCAGCAAGTTTCGCCGCAACCTGCGTTACGGTGCGGCTGCCATCGCCGTCGCGGTCGGGCTGAAGTACGGCTTCGACTTCGGCAACCAGATCAGCGGGCCGCTGATGGGGGTTGTCGGAGCGATCAACGGCGCAGTCTTCTGCGCGCTGATGCTGGACTTCGTCACCGAGCGCATCTTCCCCTCGGGGAAAGATCGCCGGCAAAGCCGGTGAACCGCCCGGCCAGTTTCGGCCGGGCCGCCACGGTCTTCACTTCCTGCGGTTGTGCTCGCTGAACATGTTCAGCAGCCACATCGCGCAGACGACTATCCATGCCAACAGCAGCAGTTGCCCGATTTCCACGCAAATCTCCTCATGCACGTTGATTGACTGATCACGATCCCGCGAGGGACACGCTGCGCTTGCCGCCGATGAGTGGAACCATCACGACCACCGTGGCAATCAGAAGCGCGATCTCGATGCAGTAGACCGCCATGTAGCCCGTCGCCGGCCCGGCCAGCTCGGGCCCGAGCATCTCGCGCGCGGCCAGCGCCGCGACGAGATCGCGGATGATACCGCCAAGCGCGACGCCGACGCCTGCTGCGGTGGCCTGCGCGGCGCCCCAGGCGCCGAGCGCGAGGCCGATCTGTTCGCGAGGCGCGAGGCGCATGCTTGCGGTCAGCGTGCCATGGCCGAACACGCCGCTGCCGAAGCCCAGAAGGAATACGCCCGCCACGAACAGGGGCAACGAGTGCAGCGGGCCTGCCGTGATCACGATCGCAAAGGCGGGGATGCCGACCAGCGCGGCCGCCGCCGACATCCGGAACGGGTCGGCGCCGCGGCTGAGCGTGCGCGATGCGAATGCAAAGCCGAGCAGGCCGCCGCCTGCGAGCGTTGCCGTGAGCAACGTCGTCTGTGCAACGCTCATGTCGAGCACCTGGCCGCCATAGGGCTCGAGCAGCACGTCCTGCATCGTGAACGCCATCGTGCCCAGGGCGATGGCTGACAGCCGGCGGATCGCGGAGTCGCCGCTGATGAAACTGCGCCATGCGTGCAGGAAACTGGGCCTGGCCCGAGGCGGCGTGCCGCCGACGTTGCGTGGGGGACGCCGTGTTTCCTGTTTCCACAGCGCCACGATGTTGAGCACGAGGGTGGTCACTGCGGCACCCTGTATGACCTGCACCAGCCTGCCCGGCGTGAAGTCGACGAGCACGAGACCGAAGATCACGGCACTGACCACGGTGCCGAACAGCAGCATCACGTACATCAGGCCCACGACCGCTGGCTGCGACTCGACGGGTACCAGGTCGGTGGCCAGCGCCAGCCCGGCGGTCTGTATGGTGTGCAGCCCCGCACCGACCAGCAGGAAGGCCAGGCCGGCGGCGAGCGGGCCGATCCATGCCGGCCATGCGGCGGCGTTGCCCCCACCCGACAGCACCAGCAGCGCGAACGGCATGATCGCAAGGCCGCCGAACTGCAGCATCGTACCCATCCAGATGAAGGGCACGCGCTTCCAGCCGAGCGCGGAGCGATGCGTGTCCGAGCGGAACCCGACGAGCGTACGGAAGGGTGCGTAGAGGACAGGCAGCGAGATCATCACCGCGACAACCGAAGCCGCTACGCCCAGCTCGACGATCATCACGCGGTTGAGGGTCCCGACGATCAGGACCATCGCCATCCCGACCGATACCTGGAACAGGGACAGGCGAAGAAGGCGCGACAAGGGCACATCCGCCGTGGCTGCATCGGCAAACGGCAGGAAGCCGGGACCCAGGCCGGTCCAGGCGCGCATCACCTTCTGGCTGATCGGATTCATCGCGCTAGAGTGTCGCGGACCTTCCGCGGCCACGCGCCCGGTTCACCCGGCTGCTTGCGCGGCAAGCGCGGCACAACGGCCGGCCTTGGCCGGCGGTTGCAGGATGCGCGGGACCGGGCACGATGGGTACCCGGTCACCGCGCAGGCGACGCGACAGCTACTTCTTCGCTGCCGGTGCGGTAGGAGCGCCAGCAGCAGAGCCCTCCGCCATCACCGCCTTGGTGTTGCCGTTCAGGAAGGCCTTCACCCAGGTGGTGTTCGTCAGCAGTGCGTAGTGCACCGCGAAGGAACCGATCGCACACGCGCCCAGGAACAGAGGCACACCCACGGACGGCTTCACTACGAGCCACAGTTTTCCATAGATCATTTCGTATGCCTCCGATTACTTGAGCCAGGGTGAATAGATGTACGCCAGCAGGTGCGCCAGCGCGGCGATCATCCCGAAAATCTGTGTGCCCTGGATGATGTTCCGGTGCAGCTCTTCCGATTCCCCAACAGTCAGCCCCGTCGGCCACACTTTATTTGGGTCGTCCATCGTGCGATCTCCTTAAGACAGTTGATTTCGTGCGGCGAGCCGCACGCGGGCAATCCGGAGCCATGCTGGCAACAGACCTGTGCCCGACTAGAACTTACTACGCACATGCGACGATGTCACCTACTGTTTACGATCAAACATGTCAACAAAAGCTGACATACGGATGAAAACGATGATGCCGATCGTTGGAATGGCGTGAAAAGCGCGCGCTCTCCCTAGGAGATGGCCAGCATGTCGCCAGCCACCGCACCAGACATGCCGGGGAGGCTTTTCTGCAACAGACGGGGAGGCGCCATGTTCCACGGCGAGGCTCCCTTGCCGTCCGGGGCGAGTGCAACCCCGAGACGCCTGCCCGGACCGGACCTCGGCGCCGGACAGCGCCCGGCGCTAGAACGGCGCCGCGCCGCGCAGCGTGGTGCGTTCCATCCGGCGCCGCAGCGGCAGCTCGTAGTCGATCACGGCGCGATGCTGGGTCGCGCAGTTGTCCCAGATCAGGAAGTCGCCCGGTGCCCAGCGGTGACGATAGACGAAGCGGTCTTCCTTCAGGTGCTCGAACAACTGCTCGAGCACGGTGCTGCTCTCCTGCGCTTCGAGCCCGACGAGTTCGGTCGTGTAGGCTTCGCAGACGAACAGGCACTTCCTGCCCGTTGCGGGATGGGTGCGCACCGCCGGGTGCAGCATGTCAGGCACCTTCGCCCGCTGCTCGGCGGTCAGGGCCGCGCGCGGCGCGCCATTACGCTCACGGGTGTATCCGGCAAAGTACGAATTGACCGCCTTGCGCTCGTGCAGCGTACGCTTCGTCTCGTCCGGCAGCGCGTCGTAGGCGGTGGTCATGCTGGCGAACAGGGTGTCGCCCTTCGGCTGCCCATCCTGCATCGGGATCTCGTGCGCGTAGAACAGCGAGCCCCGGCTGGGTTCGGCCGCATAGCAGAGATCGGAATGCCAGAAGAAGCCGGCGTCGGTGCTGCCGATCGGCTTGCCGTTCTCGATGATGTTCGAGACCACGAAAAGCTCGGGATAACCGGGGCGGCAGCGGTCCTGGCGCAGGTGCTCTTCGAGCTCGCCGAACTGCCGGCTGAACGAGATGTGCTGCTCGGGGGTCAGCCTCTGTTCCGGGAACACGATCACTTCATGTTCGTGCAGCGCATCTTCGATGGCCTTGAAGGTCGCCGGGTCGACCGGTTTCGAAAGATCTACGCCGGTGATGCGTGCGCCCAGTGCGGCGCCGCTGGGGGTGACAGTGATCATCTCTAGCCTCTGCGATGTCGTGCGGACAGGTCGGTATTGTGGATCAGCGGGCGCTGGCATGCCCCGGCCATCGGAGCCACCGGGACAGTGCGCCGCCCATGATAGCCTCGACGGACGCGCGGTCGAGCCACGGCATGTGCATCGTCCACTGCAGCACGCTGTCGCGGTAGCTGCCCGGCAGGCGCGAGACATCCGAACCCCAGAAAACGCGCTCGGCACCATAGGCGTCGATGATCGCGCGCAGCGGCTCGTGCAGGCCGCGATGCGGGAAAGGGTCGGCCGCGTAGGCCGGCATGCAGGTGGCCTTCACCGCGATATTCGGATGGCGAGCCAGTGCCAGCAGGCCCGGCAGGTGCGCGAACGCGGCGGCATCGGTTGCGCCCTGCGGGATGGCCAGGTGGTCGAGCGCCAGCTGCAGGCCTGGATGACGGCTGGCGACGTCGGCGACCACCGGCAGCATCGGCGGCAGCGCCCGGATCATCAGCGGTATCGCATGTCGTTCCGCCGCGGCCCATACGTCTGCCATCGCCGGCTCCAGCAGCAGCGCGCCGCCACGCGCCGAATGGAACGTGAAGCGCACGCCGAGCATGCCCGGCTGGTCGCGCCAGTGTTTGAACGCTTCGAAGGGGTTGCCCAGCAGCGGATCGAACCGGCCCATCACTGCGAACCGGCCGGGGTAGTCGGCTGCCGCCGCCAGCGCGAGGTCGTTGCGCTCGCCTTCCCAGCCCGGCGGCACGATCACCGCGGCGTCGACGCCGGCTGCATCCATCGCGGCGACCAGCTCGGCAGCGGTCCAGGGCTCTGCCCGGTGCGGCTTCGGGTTGCCGCCGCCGGGCCACGGACGCGCGGGCGTGTCGGCACCCCAGACATGCACCTGGGCGTCGATGACCTTCATGCGGCGGGCTTCGCACCCCTGGCGCCGACGCGCAGTGCCACGAGGAAGCGCGACACCAGGTTGTATGCACCGACGGTGGCTGTCAGCTCGACCAGTTCACGGTCGCCGAACGCGTCGCGCACGGCCGCGTAGACAGGGTCGGGTACGTCGATGTTGCGCGTCATCGCATCGGTGTAGGCGATCACCGCCATCGCGGTCGCATCGAAGTGGCCCTGCACCGCGCCGCTCGCCAGCGCGTCGATCTGCGCGTGGCTCAGCCCAGCCTGCTCGGCATGGTGGCGGTGCGCCTCGAACTCGTAGGGCGCGCCATTGAGCACCGCCACGCGCAGGATGACCATCTCGCGCAAGGCCGCCGGGAGGGTGGACTCGCGGCGTACGGCGGTGAGGAAATGCAGCCAGCCGTCCGCGATCGGCGGGCTGTGCAGCAGCGTCCCGTACAGGGCGGAGACGCGGCCGCGCTGCGCCTGGATGCGCGAGAGCAGGTCGGCATCGACGCTCGCGGCGGGATCGGCAACCGGCAGCAGCCGGGCGGGCAGGTCGGGACCGCTCATCGGGGTGTACCTTTCAGGGAAGATCGCCGGAGGTTCCGGCATCGGCGATTGTCCAGCCCGGTACCGCCGGCCGCAATCGCGAGAAGCGCGCGGGGAATGAACGAACCTGTGTACCCACCTGTGCACCCACCTGAGCACGCACCTGCTTACCCGCCTGCACCTGCTCGTGCGTGGACCCGGCCTCGCGCAGCAGGCCCAGGCTGGCGACCTGCGGATGCGCGATCGTCTCGTCGGCGCGCTGGTACACCGCAGCATTGCCGCTGTGCTTGCGGATCAGCGCGACCAGGTCGGCCGCCCGATGGTGCCGGAACACCGCCTCATACAGCGGGCGCAGTGCATTCACGTCGACGCCATGGCCGGTGGAGTTGCGGCCGTTGCGGTCGAAGCGCGGGTCTTCGCGCATCCAGCCGCAGCCGAGCTCGGTGACGAAGTCGGACCAGCCGGCCCGGCCTTCGGCACCGACCGAACCTCCGAACGCAAAGAAGATCGGTTCGTCGGCGGTCGCCCAGCCGCGTTCCGGGGGATAGTTCGCACCGCCGACCCTCGGGCCTGCATAGACGTCGGGATCGGTCTGCGCGGCGAGGTGGATGCTCTTCATCGACACCAGCGAATTGAGCAGCGACACGTCGACCCGCTGACCGTAGCCGCTGCGGCTGCGTTCGAGCAGCGCGGCCAGGATCCCCTGTGCCAGGAACAGCCCGGTGCCGACCGATGCGACATCTGCGCCGAGGCGGCGTGCCGGCCCGCCATGCTGTCCCAGGTAGCGGGTGTAGCCGGCCATCGCCTGCGCGACGAGTTCAGAGCCCGGCAGCGCGGCCAGCGGGCCCTGCCGGCCGAACGCGGACACGCTCGCGCGCACCAGCCGCGGCAGCAGGGGTGGCTGAACCTGCGCGACGAGACAGTCCAGGCCGAGCCCGGTGAGGCGCGGGTCGTTGCCATCGAATACGGCCACGTCGCTCGCGGCCAGCAGCCCCGCTACTGTTGCCCGGTCCGCATCCGGAACGCCGCTCAGCCGCACCAGTGCCTTGCCGCGGTTCAGGTCGCTGAAGAGCGCGCTGCAGCCGGCTGCCGGCACCTGGGGCTGCGCGGCTCGCAGGTAGTCGCCGCCGGGCCATTCGACCCGCGTCACCGTGGCACCGAGTTCGACCAGGCGCAGCCCGGCGAGCGGACCGGCAATGCCCTCGGCCAGTTCGACCACCTGCATGCCTGCGAGCGGCAGCGGCGCTTCATCGGGTGCGCCGGCACCGGCCGTCGGGGCCACCGGCACCGCTGCCGCCACTGCATCCGGACCGAAGACCTCGTCCATGTGCTCCCCGGGCTTCGGTGCCCGCGTCACCCGCGCCGGCGTTTCGGAGAAGTGCCACGGCGGCCCGGCGACCGACAGCACGCCCCAGTCGCCGGTATCGACTTCGGCAATCATGCCGTTGGCGACGACCTGCGCGTGATGACGGAACGTCTCGAAGAAATGCGCCAGCCCGCACGGCACGCCGGCGCGCTGCAGCACGCGCAGCCACCAGATCGCGGGCCGGCCGCGCAGCACCGGTTCGAGCAGCGCGTCGAGCGCGTCGCGATGGGCGACCCGGGCCGCGTTGTCCGCGAAGCGCGGGTCGCCGGCGAGCGCGTCCTGGCCGATCGCCTTGCAGAACGCGCTCCACGCGGCCGGGCGCTGCACCGACACGAACAGTTCATGGTCGAGGGTTGCGTAGGCCCGGTCGGGCGCGAACGACGGGTTCGCACTGCCCATCGGCGCGGGGCGCAGACCGGCACCCAGCAGTTCGGCGAGGCGCGTACCCTGGATCTCGAGCGCGGCCTCGAGCATCGATACCTCGACCTTCTGGCCCAGGCCGGTGCGGTCGCGATCCAGCAGGGCCGCGAGGATCGACATCGTCGCCACCGAGGCGGTCGTGAGGTCGAGGAAGCCGGTGAAGCGGAAGGCCTCGACCGGATCGCCCGGTGCGCCGTTGGCGCGCGCGAAGCCGGAGAACGCCTGCATGATCGGATCGGCGCAGCCGGCCTTCGCCAGCGGCCCGGTCTCGCCGAAGCCGGAGATCGCGCAGTAGACCAGACGCGGGTTGGCCGCGCGCACCGCGTCATAGCCGAAGCCCAGGCGCTCGATCACGCCGCCGCGGAAGTTCTGCACGAACACGTCGCAGGTGCCGAGCAGCTCCATGCCCTGCGCCCGGCCCTCGGGCGTCTTCAGGTCGATGACCACGCCCTTCTTGTTCACGTTCATCGACAGGTAGTTGGTGCCCATCCCGCGCTGGGTCGGCATCACCCAGCGCGTGCCGTCGCCGGCCGGCGGCTCGACCTTGATCACCTCGGCGCCGAGCATGCCGAGCAGCGCGCCGGTCCACGGGCCGGCGGCCATGATGCTCACGTCCATCACGCGCAGGCCGGCCAGCGGCCCCGCACTCCGGGCGGAGCCGCTCACGAGCGTGACCGGGACTGGAGCGGCGCGCTCACAGCGCCTCGAGCGCCTCGATGACCTTGCGCTCGACGACGATGCCTTCGACCCGGCGCCGCTCGCGCTCGCGGCGGGCACGCTCGGACGGGATGCGGATCTCGTCGACCCCGGGTTGCTTCGGCGTGGCCTTGATCTTTCGCACCAGTTCCGACATCTGCGTCTCGAAGTCCGGTTCGGTGAACATGATGGCCGGGTCGACCACCCAGAACAGGAAGCCGTAGTCCTGCACCTCGCCGCGCGCGAACGTCGCGCCGGCCAGCAGGCCCATCGCCTGGACCGCGAACGACAGGCCGTAACCCTTGTGGCCGCCGAACGGCACCACACCGCCCTTGAGGGTCTCGCGCGCGTCGGTGGTCGCGCGTCCATCGGCATCGAAGCCGATGCCTTCGGGCAGCGGCTGCCCGAGGTGCGCATGCAGCAGCACGTCGCCCCACATCAGCGCGGCCGTGCCCATGTCGAAGATCACCGGGCCTTCCTTCGACGGGAAGCCGAAGCAGAGCGGGTTGGTACCGAGCGCCGGGCGCGCACCGCCGACCGGCAGCACGCGCGGCTTGGCGCTCGCGATGTGGATCGCGACCAGGCCTTCGCGCGCGACCTTCTCGACGAAGTAGGCGTTGCGGCCGCTGTAGTAGCTGTTGTACGCACCCACGCAGGCGATGCCGCTGGTGCGCGCCTTGGCGATCGCGACCTCGGCCGCGCGGTAGGCGACGATGTAGCCGATCTCGTTGCCGCCATCGAGCAGCGCCGACACCGGCGTCTCGCGCACGGTGGTGATCGGCTTGCGGCCGTGGCGCGCCTTCTCGTCGCCGGCGATTGCCATGATGCGCGGCAGGCCGGCGAAGCGGTAGCCGCACAGCGAGTTGTCGACCAGCTGGTCGACGATGATCTTTGCGTCGGCCGGCTCGTAGCCGATGCGCCCGAGCGCCTTGATGCCGATCGCGCTCGCTTCCTCCGGGGTCAGGCGGACGGTCTCGGGGGAGTCCGCGTCGAGGAGTGGACCACTGCCTGCCGTGCTGCTCATGCCTGCTCCTTCGCCGGGCGGAACTGTACCAGCGTGATGTCGCCGGGGATCTCTTCGTAATCGACCTCGACCGGCATCCCGATGCGGATGTCGGACAACGCGCAGCCGAGCAGGTTCGTGGTGAGGCGGGGCCCCTCCTCGAGCTCGACCTGGACCACCGCGTACGGCACCCGGCTCTCGAAGTACGGCGTCCAGGCCTTGTGATAGACGACGTAGTTGTGCAGGGTGCCGCGGCCGCTCATCCGGCTCCAGTCCCACTTCGTCGAGAAGCAGTGCGGGCAGGCGGGGCCGATCGGGTACCAGGCGCGGCCGCAGCCGCCGCAGCGCTGCAGCACCAGCTCACGGCGGCGCGCGGCTTCCCAGAACGGCAGTTCCTCGGGGTAGACGAACGGCAGGTAGCGGCCGGTCTGCTCGTCGAGCATCTTGTATGCGGGCTTCATGCTCATCTCCGGAAGATCACCGATTCGCCGAGGAAGCTGCCGTACTGGATCACCTGCGCGTCCTTCACCTGCCGCTCGCCGCATTCGTGGCGCAGCTGGCGCACCGCTTCGATGAACAGGTTCCAGCCGATCATGTGGCCCTCGGACAGCAGGCCACCACCGGTGTTGATCGGAAGTTCGCCACCGAGTTCGATGCGGCCGTCCTTCACGAACTCGCGCGCCTCGCCCGGGCCGCAGAAGCCGAAGCGCTCCAGCGCGAACAGCACCAGCGGAGAGAACGCGTCGTAGGTGATCAGCGCGTCGATGTCCTTCTGCGTGACGCCAGCCATCTCGTACGCGTAGAGGTCTTCGCGGGTCGGCCGGTAGGGGAAGACATCCTGCTGCGCGACGCCCAGCCCCGGCAGCGTGAGGTTGTGCAGCTGCCGTCCGGCGTGCACGCCCTGCATGCCGGATATGTAGACCGGCGGCTTGCGCAGGTCGCGCGCGCGCTCGGCCGAGGTGACGATGATGCAGGCGCCGCCATCGTTGTTCTGGCAGCAGTCGAACAGCCGCAGTGGCTCGATGATCCAGCGCGACTTCAGGTAGTCGTCGCGGCTCATCGGGTCCTTGCGTACCGCGATCGGGTTGAGCTGGGCATGCTTGCGGAAGGCCATCGCGATCGGCGCGAGGTCTTCGTTGCTGCCGCCGTACAGGTGGAAGTAGCGCTGCGCGGCGATCGCCGCGCCGAAGGCCGGGCCGAGCGCGCCATAGGCTGGCGACTCGCCGTGCGGACCCAGGCCCTGCCGCCACATCTCGTGGTCGGCGGTCTGTCCGTAGGCCTTGCTGCGGCGGCCGTGCACGATCGCCACCGCCTTCGCCATGCCGGTGGCCACGGCCATCGCGGCATGCTGCAGCATCGGCGCGACGAAGCGGCCGTGGCTCCATCCCTGGTAGGCGTAGCGCACGTCGGCACCGACCGCCTCGAGGAAGCGGTCGTAGTCGTAGCCGTAGGACAGCTGGATGATGCCGTCGACATCCTTGCGTTCAAGGCCGGCATCGGCGAGCGCGATGTCGTAGGCCTCGACCGCCAGCGACAGCGAGGTTCGCTCCGGGTACTTGCCGAGCAGCAGTCCGACGCCGCTGACGGCAGTCCTGTCACGCATGGCCTGCGCGGTTTCGGTCATCCGGGTCCCATCCGTGTCTCCTCCGGGCCGGGGCGCCTGGCAGGCGCCTCTCGAGGCTCCGATCGGCCGATCGTATGCGGCTACTTTACTGCCGTCAAGTTAGCGGATGTTTGGCGCAGGCCCCGACTTGCGCTAACCTGCGCCCCATGATGGGCAAGATCAGGGACAGTGCGAGAACCCGGGAGGCCGTGCTTGCGGCGGCCGCCGAGGAGTTCTGCGAGAAGGGCTTCGACGGCGCGACCACCGCCGGCGTGGCGCGCCGCGCCGGCGTGAGCAAGCAGCTGATCAACCACCACTTCGGCAGCAAGGAAGCGCTGTTCCGTGAAGTGCACGACCTGCGTTTCCGCCCGGGCATGACCTGGGAAGAGCCGATGCCGGACGACCCGCGCGACCTGATCGCCGAGCGCTTCGCGAAGCGGGTGGACGACCTCGACTACATCCGCTTCCTGACCTGGGAGGCGGCCAGCGGGCAGGCCCGCCGGGTGCCCGGGCGTGCGGGTCGGCAGAAGCGTATTGCCGACTATGGCAAGGCCCTGCAGCAGTTGCAGGCCGACGGCAGCCTGCCCGGCGATGTCGACCACCGGATGCTGCAGCTCGCGATCCTGTCGCTGGCGACCTATCCGATCGCCTTCCCGCAGATCACGCTGCTGGTGACCGGCCGGGCCGCGACCGGGGCCGGCTTCCAGAAAGACTGGCAGGAATGCCTGCGCTGGATCGGCCGGCGCATCCTGGCTCCCGAAGCCGCACCGGCTAAGCCGAAGCGCAACGCGGCCGGGCCCGCGCGCAAGGCGGGTGCCACTGCCGGCAAGACCGGAGCGCCTGCGAAGGTCGCGGCCAGGGCCGCGCCGCGCAAGCGGGCTGCCGCTACTCCGGCTTGATGCCCGCGCTCTTGATGATCATGCCGTAGCGCGCCATCTCGGAGCGCGTCAGCTGGTCGAGCTGTTCCGGCGAGCCTGGCCAGGGATCGATGCCCATCGCCGCTCCGCGCGTCCTGAGATCGGGCGACTCCAGTGCGCGCAGCGCCTCGCGGTTGAGCCGCGCCACGACGTCCTGTGGCGTGCTGGCCGGGGCATAGAGCCCGTACCAGATCGACATCAGCAGCTTCGGATAGCCGGCTTCCTTGGAGGTCGGCACGTCGGGGACGGTCGACACCCGCGATTCGGACAGCACGACGAGCGGCCGGACCTTCTTCTCGTTGATCAGCGGCAGTACCGAGGCGACCGACACGATCACCTGGTCGACCTCGCCGGTGACCGCGGCCATCGTGGCCTGGGTGGCACCCTTGTACGGTACGTGCACCATCTCGATCTTCTCGAGCGTGCGCAGCAGTTCGTTGGCAAGGTGGTTGGTCGTGCCGCCACCACCGGAGCCGTAGTTCAGCTTGCCCGGATTGTTGCGCGCCAGCGTGATGAATTCCCTGAGGGTGCGTGCCGGCACCCGCGGGTTGACCAGCATCACGTTCTCGATCGTCGCCAGGCGCGCTACCGGCACGAAGTCGCGGATCGGGTCGAACGGCAGTTTTGCATACAGGTGCGGGCTGAGCGAAATCGTCGGCGAGGTGATCAGGATGGTGTAGCCGTCGCCCGGCGACTTGGCGACGATGTTCAGCGCGAGCGTGCCGCCAGCGCCGACACGGTTGTCGGGGACGACGCCGACGCCGAGGAATTCGCCCATCTTCTGCCCGACCAGGCGGCCGACGAGGTCGCTCGGCGCGCCCGGCGGAAACGGCAGCACCAGCCGGATCGGCTTGGACGGCCAGGCCTGTGCCATCGCGGCGCCTGCGCACAGCGCAGTCGCGACGGTGGCCGCGGGGGTGGCCGCGGACAGGGTCAGGGCCAGCACGCGCGCCGCGCGCGTCGTTGAACGCATCGTTGCTCCTCCTTCGGGCCCGGCATCGCGGGCTGCCCTGCCGGGCCGGGTCGCGCGGACCCGCCACGGGTGGCATCGACAGGCTCTCGCGCCTGCCTTGTTTGACATCATCTGCAGCTATCGTACCAGTGACTTTACGCCCGTCAAGTTATTGCGTATCGTCACCCGACAGTCATGAACGACGGATCGGCCGCCCTCGCAGGCCATGCCCCTGCGACCCACGGCAGGCGAGTGTCCGCACGAAGGAGGAGCCAGTCATGCGACGGATGCGCTGCGTCCCGGAAGTCGTCCCGTCGGCGCCTTGCGCCGCGGTCGGGGCCGTGCTCGCCCTCGTGCTCGTCCTTGGCCCCCCGCCGCCCGCATCGGCCCAGGCGTTCCCAGCGAAGCCCATCCGCATGGTCGTCCCGTTCGCCCCCGGCGGCCCGGTCGACATGATTGCACGGGTGGTGTCACCGCGCCTCGCCGAAGCCCTCGGTCAGACGGTGGTGGTCGACAACCGCGCCGGTGGCGGCAGCACGATCGGTACCGAACTGGTCGTTCGCTCGCCGGGCGACGGTTACACGGTGCTGCTCACCAGTTCGTCGATCGCGATCAACCCGAGCATGTATCCGCAGATCACCTTCGATCCGGTGCGCGACCTCGCGCCGGTGACCTGGATCGCAGCCTCGCCGCTGGTGCTGGTCGTGCATCCGGTGTTGCCGGTGAAGACCGTGTCCGACCTGGTCCGGCTGGCGCGCAAGCGCGACGGCGAAGTGGTCTATGCCTCGTCCGGCAGCGGCAGCGCACCCCACCTGGCGGGCGAACTGTTCGCGTCGATGGTCGGCGTGAAGCTCGTCCACGTCCCGTACAAGGGTGCTGGCCCGGCCAATGCCGACCTGCTGGGCGGCCATGTGCAGGTGATGTTCAACAACATGCTCAATGCGGTGCCCAATGTGCGGTCCGGCAAGCTGCGCGCGCTCGGGGTCACCTCGGTGCGGCGCAGCCCGGCCCTGCCCGACACGCCGCCGATCGCCGAGGCCGGCGTGCCGGGCTACGAGGCGACCACCTGGTACGCGTACTTCGCGCCGGGCGGCACGCCGCGTGCGCTGGTCGACCGGCATCGTCGCGAGATGGCCGCGGTGCTCAGGCAGCGCGAAGTGCAGGGGCGCCTGTCCGCACAGGGCGTCGATCCGCTCGGTTCGGGGCCTGACGAACTCGCGCGCCACCTCGAGATCGAGATCCGCAAGTGGGCGAAGGTGGTCAAGTCCTCCGGCGCCCGCGCCGAGTAGCATCGACCTCGCCACCCGCCCTCCCCCGCAACAGGACATCGCATGACCCCCCGCCCCGAACGGAACGCCGGCGAGCCGCCGCCCTCCCTCTCCAGCCTGCTGTCGCCGCGTTCGATCGCGATCGTCGGGGCTTCGGACGATCCGGCGCGTCCCGGCCACGAGACGCTCAAGGCGCTGACCACGCTCGGCTACCAGGGCGAGGTCTATCCGATCAATCCGAAGTACAGCGAGCTGCTCGGCAGGCCATGCTACCCGTCGCTCGATGCATTGCCGGGGCCGGTCGACCTGGTGGTGGTGGCGGTGCCGGCCGTTGCCGTGCCGGGTGTGATCGAGCAGGCCGCGCGCAGGCAGGCGCGGATGGCGGTCGTGATGAGCGGCGGTTTCCGCGAGACCGGCGACGCCGGCGCGGCCCTCCAGGACACGGTCGTGGCAACTGCGCGAGCAGCCGGCATCCGGCTGCTCGGCCCGAACTGCCTCGGCTTCGCGAACATCCCCGACCGCGTCTGTGCCGCGTTCGGCAGCATCAGCCGCGTGCCCCGGCTCGAGCCCGGCACGGTGTCGCTGGTCACCCAGAGCGGCGGCTTCGGCTACAGCCTGGCCCTCGCCTGCGCGGAAGAGTCGATCGGCTTCCGCTACGTGATCGCCACGGGCAACGAGGCAGACCTCGGCTGCGTCGATCTGATCGATGCGCTGCTCGACGATCCAGGCACCGAGATCGTGATGACCTACCTCGAGGGCCTGCCGGATGCACGTGCGCTGATGCGTGTCGGGCGCAAGGCACTGGCGCTGGGCAAGCCGCTGCTGGTGTGGAAGGGTGGTGTCACCGATGAGGGCGCGCGTGCCGCGGCTACGCATACCGGCAGCATCGTCGGACGCGCTGATGTGTACCGGGCGCTGTTCCGGCAGGCAGGCATCGTCGAGATGCACGAGATGAGCGACGCCCCCGACCTGGTGAAGGCGTTCCAGTGCCATGCACGCTATCCCGGCATGGGCAGCGGGCGTCGCGCGGCGGTGATCGGCGGTTCCGGCGGATCGGCGATCGTGTTCTGCGATGCCGCGTCGCAGGCCGGCCTGGCGTTCACCGAGTTCCAGCCGGCTACCGTCGACAGGGTCGCAGCGCTGTTGCCGCCGATCGGGTCTCCGACCAACCCGGTCGACCTCACCGCCGGCTACATCGGCATCCGCGGGCCGAAGGCCTATGCCGACGTGATCCGCGCCGTGCTCGACGACCCGGGCGTCGACACGCTGTGCCTGAACTTCGCCAGCTCCAGTCCTGGCGGTACCGTCGCCGGCGCGAAGTTCCTGGTCGACATGGCCGCCGACCTGCGCAAGCCGGTGTTCGTGTTCTCGTCGATGCACAAGTCGCTGGCGCTCGAGGCGCACACGATGCTGCGCGAGATCCGCCTGCCGGTGCTGCCCTCGCCGGTTCGGGTCGCCAAGGCGATGGGCGCGCTCGCGACGTGGGCGGCTGCCCGCGAGGCTGCGGCCCGTGCACCGACGGCCGATCAGGCGCCGGTCGACGGCAGTGCCGCAGCCGCGCCAGCGTCGCTGCTGCAGGCCGACGGCCGCGCCCTCGACGAAGTGTCCTCCAAGGCATTGCTGCGCTCGATCGGCGTACGTACCCCGCGCGAGGTAATGGTGCCTGCCGACGCGCTGGCTGATGCGCCGCGGCTCTTGCAAGGCCTCGACGGACCCTATGCGGTCAAGATCGTGTCGTCCGACATCCCGCACAAGAGCGACATCGGCGGGGTTCGCCTCTCGGTGCCGCCCGGCGCACCGCTGCAGGCGGCCATCGACGGCGTGGTCGCCGCCTGCCGCGCGCATGCGCCGACAGCCCGGCTGCAGGGCGTGCTGGTGTCCGAGATGGTCACCGACGGCTTCGAACTGCTGGTCGGCGTGGTCGACGAGCCGGCGGTCGGCCCGGTGATCGTGCTCGGCCAGGGCGGCGTGTTCGCCGAGGCGATGGGCGACTCCACCTGCCGCGTTGCACCGGTCGACGCCGCCGAGGCGCGCTCGATGATCGACGAGTTGCGCTGCGCGCCCATCCTGCGCGGCACGCGTGGGTTGCCGACCCTGGACATCGATGCAGTGGTCGAGGTCCTCGTCAATGTGTCGGCCTTTGCCTGGGCGCATCGTGGCGTGCTCGCCGAACTCGACATCAATCCGCTGTTCGTGCGGCCTGCGGGACGTGGCGCGGTCGCAGCCGACGCCCTGGTGGTGACCAGCCCTCCCATGACGCCCGTGCACTGAAGACGATCCGACCATGACCCGAACCCCGATGACCGACCACCTGCTTGTCGACCTTGATGGACACGTGCTGCGGCTGACGCTGAACCAGCCGCACAAGAAGAACGCCTTCAGCCCCGAGATGGTCGGCGCGCTCGCCGACACGCTCGACAGCGCGCTGAGCGACGATGACGTGCGCGTGGTGATGGTGACCGGCGCTGGCGACGCCTTCTCCGCCGGCGGCGATCTCGGCCGCCGCGCACAGGAAGTCGCCGGGGGCGAGACCCCGACGCCGTTCGACCGGATGAACCGGCTGCAGACCGGCACGCACCGGCTGGCGCGCGCGATCGAGCAGTTCGACAAGCCGCTGATCGCCGCCGTGAACGGTGCCGCCGCCGGCGCCGGCATGGACCTCGCGCTGATGTGCGACATCCGCTTCGCGTCGACGAATGCGCGCTTCTGCGAGGCCTACATCCGGGTCGGCCTGATCCCGGGCAATGGCGGCTGCCACTTCCTGCCACGGCTGATCGGCACCGGCCGCGCGCTCGAACTGCTGTGGACCGGCGACTGGCTGTCGGCCGCCGATGCCGAGCGGGTCGGCCTGGTGAACCGGCTGCATGCGCCCGAGTCTCTGCTCATCGAGACGCTTGCGTTCGCGCACCGGCTGGCCGGCGGGCCGCCGATCCAGCAGCGGCTGATCAAGCGGCTGGTGCGCCATAATGAGCGCAGCGACCTGAAGTCGAGCCTCGAATACACCGCCGCCGCGATGGCCGCAGCGCAGGGCACGGCCGACTACCGGGAAGCGATCGAAGCCTACAAGGAGAAGCGGCCGGGGCGCTACGAAGGCAAGTAGCGCGGCTGCATGCACGCGATGAGCCAGATGACCGACTACGGGATCGACCCGCAGGCCACGGCGCCTGCCGACTGGACGGCGCAGGACCTCGAGCACGACCGCGGCTGGGTGTTCCGCCTCGACGACACGGCCCGCCGCGACCTCGCGGCGGCGGTGCGCCGGGCCTACGATCCGATGCGCACCCTGCTCGATTACCGGCGCGACGAATTCGACCTCGGTGCGGCCGCACGGCCGATCGCGGCAGCGGTGGCCGAAGCGCGCCGCGGCCGCGGGCTCTCGCTGCTCAAGGGCCTGCCGCGCGAAGGCCTGGACGAGAAGCAGTTCGAAGTGATGACCTGGGCGATCGGCCTGCATGTCGGCGTCGGCCGTCCGCAGGGCAAGGCCAGCCACTACCTGTCGGCGGTGCGCGATGTCGGCACCAACTACCGGACGTCGACCGGGCGCGGCTACTCGTCGAACGCCGAGCTCGACTTCCATACCGACTCCACCGACTTCGTGGGGCTCAGCTGCTACAACCAGGCGGTCTCGGGCGGCATGAGCATCGTGTCGAGCTCGGTCACCGCGCATGCGCGGATGGCGAGCGAACATCCCGACCTGGTCGATTTCCTGCACCAGCCGATCCACTTCAGCCGGCAGGGCGAACAGGCCGCGGACGAAGAGCCGTCGTATCCGCATCCGGTGTTCGACGTGGAAGGCGGGCTGCTGTTCAGCAAGTGGAACCGCAACCGGGTGAACGGCGCGCAGACGATCGAAGGCGTACCGCGGATCGCACCGCGCCACCTCGAGGCGCTGGAGAAGTTCGACGCGCTGGTGCGCCGCCACGACCTCGCGTTCACGATGTTCCTCGAGCCGGGCGACCTGCAGCTGATCAACAGCCATGTGACGCTGCACTCGCGCACCGACTTCACCGACCACGAGGCACCGGAGAAGAAGCGGCTGCTGTTCCGCCTGTGGCTGTCGACACCCGACGGCGATCGCCTGCCGGCCAGCTGGCTGCCGGTGTTCAAGACCACCGAGCCGGGCACGGTGCGCGGCGGCATCCTCGGCCAGCAGCACGACGAGCGCTGCCGGGCGTTCGAGCGGCGGCAGGCCGAGGCGATCGGGATGCGCGTGGTGGCGTAAGTGCGCCGCTCACTCCGCGCGCATGCCCGCCCGCTTCGCGATCTTCTGCCACTTGTCGATCTCGTTGCGCAGGAACGCGCCCCACTCGGCTGCCGTGCTGCCGACCGATTCCGCGCCCAGTTCGAGCAGCTTCGCGCGGAAGTCGGGTGCACGCACTGCCTTCACCACTTCCCGGTTCAGCCGCTCGATGATCGGGGCGGGTGTACCCGCCGGTGCCAGCAGCCCGCTCCAGATCGTCGCCTGGTAGCCGGGTACGCCGGCCTCGGCGATGGTCGGCAGATCGGGCATCTCGGATGAGCGGCGCGAGTCGCCGATCGCCAGCACGCGCAGCTTGCCCGCCTTGACCTGCGGAATGGCCGAGATCGCCGCGGCGATGGACATCTGTATCTGGCCGGCGATCAGGTCGGCCAGCATCGGCGGCGAGCCCTTGTACGGGATGTGCTGGGCCTGGATGCCGGTCATTGCCTTGAACAGCTCGGTCGGCAGGGCGGTCGCGTTCGAGCTCGATCCGTAGTTCAGTGCATCCGGCTTCGCCCGGCCCAGCGCGATGAGTTCCTTCACCGTACGTACCGGCAGTGTCGGGTTGACCACCAGGATCAGCTGCTGGTTCGCGGTGTGCGCGATCGGTGAGAAGTCCTTCAGCGTGTCGTAGGGCAGCTTGCGGCCGAGTGCGACGTTGATCGCATGGCTGGTCGAGACCTGCAGCAGGGTGTAGCCGTCGGGCTGAGAACGTGCGGCGATCTCGGTGCCGACCACGCCATCGACCGCAGGGCGGTTGTCGACGACCACCGGCTGGCCCAGGTTCTCGCCGAGCTTCTGCGCGATCATCCGCGCGACGAGGTCGGTGCCGCCGCCGGGGGTGAAGGGCACGATCATGCGCACCGGCCGGTCGGGATAGGCGGAGGCGGCATGGGCACCGGCCGCGCAGGCGAGCAGCGACGATGCGGCGATCGCGGCGTGTCGGGCGAAGGAATGACGATTCATGGGCGAGGCTCCGGTCTCTGCAGGGTGACGCCGAATTCGTTCGACAGCACGGCGGCGATCTGGTCGAAGCAGACCCCCGCCCGCTGCACGCGGAAGGTGGAGAAGTCGATCATCGTGCTGGAGAGGCCATCGGGCGTGCTGTAGCGGGAACGGCCGTAGTCGACCACGATGTCGGCGAGCGCGATGACCTCGGGCTCGATGTCCTGCACCGCATAGCGGCTGCCCTTGAGCGAGGTGTTGGCGGACGATCCGACGAACAGCTGGCCGGCACCGATCGCCAGGTCGGCGATGCGATTGCGCAGGTCTCCGGCATTGAGCAGGATGTTCAGCGTGTCGCCCTTCACCGCATTGGACAGCACGAATGGATCCATCGCCGCCAGCAGCGGATGGTCGCGGCGAAACGGCGCGATCACTGCCAGCGGCAGGTCGTGGCCGAGGGTCACGGCGTCGATCATCGCCAGCCGGTCCGCAGGCAGCTGGTGCAGTTGCCGGTGCAGCCACTGGTTGCCGACGATGCCGGTGGGCTTGTCGAAGCTGCGCCGCTTGGCGGCGTAGATCCGGCGCACTGCATCGGCGGTGTATCCGAGGACCGCATAGCCGACGTCGAGGTGGACGACCGCGACGCCGCCTGCGCTGACGGCGTCGAAGACCCGCCGTGCGTCGGCCGCGACATCGTGTCCTTCGATCCGGATGGCCATGGCAGCCCGTTCTCCTCCTGGATGCCGGGCTTCGCCGGCTTGTTCACGGCGCCGATTGTGGCACGGCGCGCGTGCATTGCCAGCCGCACGCCGACCGTGCACCATCGCCGCCATCGTCCAACATCGAGGGAGCATCGTTCCATGCCCGTACAGGACCTGCGCATCAAGGCCACCGGCGGTGGTGAGTTCGACTGCCATCTCGCGCTGCCCGCCGCGCCGGGCAAGGCCCCGGCCGTCGTGCTCGCCGCCGCGGTGCATGGCGTCGACGAAGACATCCGCAGCATCGCCGCCGAGGTTGCATCGATGGGCTTCATCGCTGCCGCGCCGGACCTGTTCTGGCGCACCATCCCCGGCCCGCTGCCGCGCAGCGACAAGCGCACCGGCGAGCGCGCCGAGCCGCGCAAGGCGGTGATCGGTGCCAGCGAGGCGGATCTCATGGATACCCTGGCGATGCTCAAGGCGCAGCCTGCGTTCAACGGCCGCGCCGCGGTCGCCGGCTTCTGCTTCGGCGGGCCGTATGCGCTGATCGGGCCGAAGCGGCTCGGCTTCGAGGTCGGCGTGTCCTGCCACGGCTCGGCAATGGAAGACTTCATCGCGGAAGCCGATGGCGTCACCGCGCCGGTCTGCCTGCTCTGGGGCGATCGCGACAACCGCGCACCGCCGCCGGTGCTCGACGCCTATCGCGGGCTGGCGTCACGCATGCCGAACGTGGAACTGCATGTGTTCCCGGGCGTGCAGCACGGCTACATGATGAAGGACGACGAGCGCTACGACGCGACTGCGTACGCGTTCTCGATGAAGCGGATCGGCGAACTGCTGGCCGGGCTGCGCTGAGCCGGCCAGGTACGCACGCCGGTCAGCGGCCGCGCTCGTACCAGCCGCGGCTGTCGTTCACCACCTTCACCACCAGCAGCATCAGCGGTACTTCGATCAGCACGCCCACGACCGTGGCCAGTGCAGCGCCTGACTCGAAGCCGAACAGGCTGATCGCGGCGGCCACCGCGAGCTCGAAGAAGTTGCTGGCGCCGATCAGCGCCGAGGGACAGGCCACGGCATGCGTTTCGCCGAGGCGGCGGTTCAGCCAGTAGGCGAGCCCGGCATTGAATACCACCTGCAGCACGATCGGAACGGCGAGCATCGCGATCACCAGCGGCTGGCGCAGGATCGCCTCCCCCTGGAAGCCGAACAGCAATACCAGCGTGGCCAGCAGGGCGCCGATCGACCAGGGACCGATCGCTGCGAGTGTCGACTCCAGCGTCTGCGGTCCCCGTCGAAGCAGCATCCGCCGCAGCGCCTGGGCGATCAGCACCGGGATGACGATGTACAGCACGACCGAGACGACCAGCGTGTCCCAGGGCACCACGATCGCCGACAGGCCGAGCAGCAGCGCGACGATCGGCGCGAATGCGAACACCATGATCACGTCGTTCAGCGCCACCTGCGACAGCGTGAACAGTGGATGCCCGCCGGTGAGCCGGCTCCACACGAAGACCATCGCCGTGCAAGGGGCTGCAGCGAGCAGGATCAGCCCGGCCATGTAGCTGTCGTGCTGCCCCTCCGGCAGCCACGGCGCGAAGACATGGCGGATGAAGATCCAGCCGAGCAGGGCCATCGTGAACGGCTTCACCGCCCAGTTCACGAACAGCGTCACGCCGATGCCTCGCCAGTGGTTGCGGACCTGGGCGAGTGCGCCGAAGTCCACCTTCAGCAGCATCGGGATCACCATCACCCAGATGAGCAGGCCGACCGGCAGGTTGACCCTTGCGACCTCGAGCCTGCCGAGCGCCTGCACCTGCGCCGGGAACCACTGCCCGATGGCGATGCCGGCCACGATGCACAGCATTACCCAGACCGTGAGGTAGCGCTCGAACCCGCTCATCGGAGCAGGTGCCGTCTGCGAAGCCGTCATGCGGTCATTCCCGCCCGATCCGGTCGACCGCCTGCTGCAGCGAGATCCGGTCGAGCGCCTGTATCGGCAGTGCGAGCATCAGCTCGATCCTGCGCTTGAGGACGGTGGCGGTATCGCGGAACGCTTTCAGCACCTGCTCGTCGGTGCCTTGTGACAACGAAGGGTCGGCGACGCCCCAGTGCGCGGTCATCGGCTGGCCTGGCCAGACCGGGCAGGTCTCGCCGGCGGCGTTGTCGCAGACCGTGAACACGAAGTCGAGGGCTGGTGCGTCCGCGCCCGCGAAGACCTTCCAGTCCTTGCTGTGCAGTCCGGTCGTGCCCAGGCCCAGCCGTGCGATCGTCTGCAGGGCGACCGGATGCACCGTACCCGATGGCTGGCTGCCGGCGGAGTACGCGACGAAGCGGCCGCGTGCCAGGCTGTTCAGCAGGGCTTCCGCCATGATCGAGCGCGCCGAGTTGTGCGTGCATATGAACAATGCGTTGTAGATCCGGTCTGTCGCCGCTGTTTCCATCTCAGTCCCCTGTGGTTTTCCCCGTATGTCCCATCCTGTGCCGGACGGGTCCTGACATCTTTCCTGCTCAGCAAGCCGTGCAAGGCTTCGCCTCGCGCGGCTGTATCGCACACCCGTCTGCGGCGCCCGCCTCGCAGCAATGGTCGGTGAGGTAGCCGAGCAGTGCGTTCATCTGCCCGAGCGCCGGCCGGTAGTGCAGGTGGCGCCCCTCACGCACCGGCGCGACGAGCCCGGCGCGCGCGAGTCCCTTCAGGTGGAACGACAGCGTCGATGGCGGTACGTCGAGCAGTGCCGACAGCACGCCTGGCGTGAGCCCGGCCGGCCCCGCGCCGACCAGCACTCGGAACACGCGCAGGCGCATCGGCTGCGCGAGGGCGGCGAGCGAGGCGACTGCAGTCGATTCATCCATCATGCCTGCGCCCGGTCTGTCGGCAGCAGCAGCGTCACCGCCCAGCACACGGCGAGCATCGTCGCCGCGCCGCACAGCGTGGCGAACAACCCGCCCCACTGGTAGAGCAGGCCGGACAGCAGCGTGCCGCCAAAGCGGCCCAGTGCATTGGCCGCGTAGTAGAAGCCGACATCCTCGGCTGCCTTCTCCGAGCCGGCATAGGCCAGCACCAGGTACGAGTGGATCGACGAGTTCACCGCGAAGGCGAAGCCGAAAACGGCGAGGCCTCCGACCACTACCCAATCGAGCGACGGCACGTCCAGTACCACTGCCGTGGCAAGCCCGATCGTGACCAGTGCGAGCAGCGCAGACCACAGGCGCGCAGCCGGCACCTCGGTGGACAGTCCATCCTCGCTGCGCCGGACCAGCGACGGCGCGATCGCCTGCACCAGGCCGTAGCCGATGGTCCACAGTGCGAGGAAGGCGCCGACCATCGTGAATGTCCAGCCGGACGAATAGAGGAACACCGGCACGCCCACCACGAACCAGACATCGCGCGCACCGAACAGCACCACTCGTGCGGCAGCGAGCAGGTTGACGCCGCGGCTCTTCGCGAACAGTTCGCGCAGCGACTTCGAGGCCTTCGCGCGTCCCATCAGCGGTGGCACGAAGGCCAGCACCCCGGCCAGCACGCAGCCGAGCAATGCCGCCATCGTCCAGAGCGCGCCGCGGAAGCCGAGTGCCTCGAGCAGCAGCCCGCCGAGGAAGAAGCCGAAGCCCTTCATCGCATTCTTGCTGCCGGTGAACCAGGCGACCCAGCGGAACAGCCGCCCGGACGCGTCGCCCGCGGTGAGCTTGATCGCCGACTTGCTCGCGGTCTTGGTCAGGTCCTTCGCGACGCCGCAGATGCCCTGCGCCAGCACCACCCAGGCCACCGACATCGCAGCCGTCCAGCCAGGCGACAGCAGCAGGAAGCCCGCGATCTGCAGCGACAGCCCGATCGCCAGCATGCGCGAGATGCCATGGCGCGTGGCCAGCCAGCCGCCGACCAGGTTGGCCAGCACGCCCGCCGCCTCGTACAGCAGGAACAGGAAGGCAAGCGTGAACGGCGAATAGCCGAGCTTGTAGAAATGCAGCAGCACCAGCATGCGCAACGCGCCGTCGGTGAGGGTGAACCCCCAGTAGGCGGCGGTGACGATCGCGTAGTTGCGGCTGCCGCTCATCGGTCGCTTGTCAGATGCCGCGGGCCTGCATGTGGCAGGCGAGGTCGACCATCCGGCAGGCATAGCCTATCTCGTTGTCGTACCAGGCGTAGACCTTGAGCAGCGTGCCGTCGGTCACCATCGTCGACGGCGCGTCGACGATCGAGCTGCGCGTGTCGCGTGCATAGTCGGCGCTGACCAGCGGCCGCTCTTCGTAGCCGAGGATGCCGGCCAGCGGTCCGCGTGCCGCGTCGGCGAACAGGCTGTTCACCTCCGCTACGGTGGTCTCGCGCTGCATCTCGAACACGCAGTCGGTCAGCGACGCGTTCAGCACCGGTGCGCGTACCGCATGCCCGTTCAGCTTGCCCTTGAGCTCCGGGTAGATCAGCGCGATGGCGGTCGCGCTGCCGGTGGTGGTCGGTGCCAGGCTCTGCATCGCGCTGCGTGCGCGGCGCAGGTCCTTGTGCGGCGCGTCCACCACCACGTTGGTGTTGGTCGGATCGTGGATGGTGGTGATCTGCCCATGGCGAATGCCGATCGCCTCGTGCACCACCTTCACCACGGGCGCCAGGCAGTTGGTGGTGCAGGAGGCGGCCGTGACGATCCGGTTGTGCGCCGGGTCGTACAGCCCTTCGTTCACGCCGACCACGATGTTCAGCACGTCGCCGACCTTCACCGGCGCGGCGACGATCACCCGCTTCGCACCGCGGTCGAGGTGGCCCTGCAGGGTCTCGGGCGTGAGGAACTTCCCGGTGCACTCCAGCACCAGGTCGACGCCGAGGTCGCCCCACGGGATGTCGACCGCCACCGGATGCGACGAGAAGCCGAGCCGCCGTTCGCCGATGCGGATCGCCGCCTCGCCCTCGGCTGCGATCGACTCGCGCCAGCGGCCCTGCACCGTGTCGAACGCCAGCAGGTGTGCGGTGGCCGCGGCGCCACCCTTGATCTCGTTCAGGTGCACGACTTCCAGCCGGTTGTTCGCGCGCGGATCGTCTGCCTGCCGCTCGGCCGCGCCGAAGGCGGCGCGCAGCGCGAGCCGGCCGATGCGTCCCATGCCGTTGATGCCCACTTTCATCGTGCTGCCTCCATTCGACGTTTCGACGACCATCGAAATGTACCTGTGGGTTGTGACGCGGGCATGACGGCGCAGGCGCGCGCCGACCCCTCGCGGACCGGTCTGGGTCATGTTGGGCCGGGCTGGGCTGGGCCGGGTCGGGCTCGGCCGGGCTTGCGCCATGCCGATCCAGTGGATACGATTCCTGTCAGCGTAATTCGATTCCGTTCAACGGAACGCCGTCCCGAAACAGCCGCGACCGAAGTCAGGAGGATTCATGCCCGCCCCGGCACCCGCCCCCGTGCGCAACGCGCCCCACATCGGTCGCCCGCTGCGTGCCGCCGACGTCATCCATGGCGCCGCAGGCGAACTGCACCTGTCCGGCGCCGAATGCACCGCCTGCGGTACCCGCATCTTCCCGGCTGCGCCGGTCTGCCCATCCTGCAATGCCGAGCAGCTGAAGCCGCTGCCCCTGGGCGCCACCGGTACGCTCTACGCCTATTCCACCGTCCATGTCGCGCCGGCTGTCTGGCAGGTGCCCTACGTGATCGGCTATGTCGACCTGCCGGAAGGCGTGCGCGTGTTCGGCAAGGTCGCCGGCACCGATGGCGTCGCCGCCGGGCTGGCGCCCGACCTCACGGTACGCGTACATGTCGAGAAAGACGCTGCTGCAGACGCGAGCGCGGCTGCCCCCACCTACCGCTACTGGTTCGCGCCCGCCTGAGCGGCGGCGCCCCTGGAGGACTGCTGATGCACGCCAACCTGCGTCCCGTGTCGGTGATCGGCACCGGCATGATCAAGTTCGGGAAACACCGCGACCTCACCGTGCCCGCCCTCGCCCAGCCTGCCGTGCGTGACGCACTGCGCGAGGCAAGGCTCGAGCCGAAGCAGATCGAGGCGATCTACGCCGGTACCGCCACCTCCGGCTGGATGCCTGGGCAGCGCGTCGCGCGCGACACCGGCATGAGCGGCGTGCCAGTGGTCAACTGCGAGAACGCCTGTTCCAGCAGCGCGACCGCCTTCCGCGAAGCCTGGGTGGCGGTGGCTGCCGGCCTGTACGACTACGTGCTGGTGTTCGGCGTCGAACAGCTCACCAAGCTCGGCGGCGGCACGCTGCCACTCGACCAGGACGACATCGAAGTGTCGAACGGCATGGTGATGCCGGCGCTGTATGCGATGCGTGCGCAGCGCTACCTGCACGACTACGGTGCGACCGAGCAGGATCTCGCGCAGGTCGCGGTGAAGGCGCGCCGCCATGGCGCGCTGAATCCCGATGCGCAGTTCCGCACCGAGACCACGGTCGAGGAAGTGCTCGCCTCGCGCCGCATCGCCGACCCGCTGACCCTGCTGCAGTGCTGCCCGACCGGCGACGGCGCAGCCGCGGTGGTGATCTGCCCGACCGAACGCGCAGCCGCCCACTCCGACCGGCCGGTGAAGGTGCTCGGTTCGCATCTCGCCTCGGGCAGGTACATCCCTGGCTTCCGCGACATGACCACGCCCGAGATCACCAGCCGCTGCTCGGGTGAACTGTACGAAGAGACCGGCATCGGCCCGGAAGACATCGACGTGCTCGAGTGCCATGACGCCTTCACCATCGCCGAGCTGCTGTACTACGAAGCACTCGGCCTTTGCCCGCGCGGCGAAGCGGTGCGGCTGCTGCGCGATGGCACCACCTCGCTCGGCGGGCGGGTACCGGTGAATCCGAGCGGCGGCCTGCTGTCCAAGGGCCATCCGGTCGGTGCCAGCGGTGCGGCCCAGATCGTCGAGATCGTGCGCCAGCTGCAGGGACGCTGCGGCAGCCGCCAGGTCGAGGGCGCGAAGGTCGGGCTGACCCATGTCACCGGCGGTGGTACCTCCGGCTTCGACCACGGCGCCTGCGCGATCCACCTGTTCGGGGTCTGACCTCCGTGTCTGACCCCGGTGTCTGACCCCGATGTCTGAGCCCCAGCGCCAGCCTGCCGATTCCGGCACCGTCGCGCGTGCCGTCGCGGTGCTGCGCGCGGTGGCTGAGTCGGGCGATGGCACGCAGATCAAGCGGATCAGTGCCGATCTCGGCCTGCCCGCCTCGACGGTGCACCGGCTGCTCGACCTGCTGATGCGCGAAGGTATGGTCGAGCGCGATGAAGAAGCGCCCACTTACCGTACGGGACGCGAATTCCTGAGGCTTTCCTCGGTGGTCATGAGTCGCCATCCGCTGCAGGCGATCGCCGCGCCACTGCTCGAGCAGGCGGTCGCCTCGGTAAACGAGACCGCCTACCTGTGCCTGTACCTGCCGCGCGAGCGCCGGCTCACGTTTGCGTCCCACGTCGAATCGACTCATCCGCTGGGCTACCGGGTGCGCAGTCATGAACCGCAGACCCTGCTGACCGGCGCATCCGGACGCTCGATCCTGGCCTTCCTGCCGCCGGACGAGGTCACGGCTGTGCTCGCACGCGAAGGCCTGGCTGGCCATCTCGACCTCGCGCAGGAACTGGCGGCGATCCGGGCGCGCGGCTATGCGCTGTCGTTCGGGCAGCGCATCGCCGGGGCGGTCGGCATCTTCGCGCCGGTATACGGCGCGGGTGGCCGCGTCACCGGCTCGCTCGGCTTCACCATTCCGGAACAACGATTCGAACCGGCCCGCGAAGCCGAGTTCGCGCGCGAGGCCTGCCGCCTCGCCGCCGAACTGTCCGCGGGGCTGGGCTACCGCGCCCGAGAGAGCGCCTGAGGAGCAGACCCGATGCCCGAATCCGCGCAGCACACCGCGTCCACGCCTTCCACCGCGCCGGCTGGCACCGGCGCACAGCCGCTGAAGGGCCTGCGCGTGCTCGACCTGACCCAGTTCCTGTCCGGTCCGTACGCGACGCAGATCCTCGCCGACCTCGGTGCCGAGGTGATCAAGGTCGAGCCGCATGGCGGCGATTCGTCGCGCCACATACCGCCGTACTTCGTCGACCGTGACAGCGCCTACTACCTGAGCGTGAACCGCAACAAGCAGAGCGTCGCGGTCGACATGAAGCATGCCGACGGCAAGGCGCTGGTGCGCGAGCTCGCGCTCAAGAGCGACGTGCTTATCGAGAACTTCCGTCCCGGCGTCGCGGCCAAGCTCGGGCTCGACCCGGCCGCGCTGTCGCAAGCGCATCCCGGGCTGGTCTGGTGCAGCATCTCCGGCTTCGGGCAGGACGGCCCGTACCGTGAGCTGCCCGCCTACGACATGATCGTGCAGGCGCTGTCCGGCGGCATGAGCCTGACCGGCGAGAGCGGCGGCCTGCCGGTGCGTTCCGGCATTCCGCTGGGCGACCTGGCGGCCGGGATGTTCGCGGTGATCTCGATCCAGGCGGCGCTGCTCGAGCGCACGCACACCGGCCGCGGCAAGCAGATCGACATCTCGATGCTCGACTGCCAGGTGTCGATGCTCACCTACCAGGCGGCCTACCACCTGATCGCCGGCGTCGTCCCCGGCACCCAGGGCCGGGCGCACGATTCCTTCGCCACCTACCGCACCTTCATCGCCGGCGACGGCGTGAACGTCGTGGTCTGCGCGAACACCGACCGCATGTGGGAGGACATGGCGCGCGAGCTGGGCGTCGCGCACCTGCTCGACGATCCGCGCTACAAGACCAACGGCGATCGCCATGCCAATCGCGACACCCTGCTCCCGGCGCTCGACCAGGCCTTCCTCGCGCAGCCGGCGGAGCACTGGGTCACCCGCTTCCGCGCGAAGGGCATCCCGGTCGGCAGCGTGAACACGCTCGATCGAGCACTGAGCGATCCGCAGGTGCGGCACCGGCAGATGGTGCTGCCGCTCGACGACGGCCGCGGCCATCGGGTCGAAGTCGCCGGCAACCCGATCAAGTTCACCGGCGAGACGCCACCGCCGGACCGCTACCCGCCGACCCTCGGCGAAGACAACGCCCGCGTGCTCGCCGACGTGCTGCACTGGGACGCCGCGCGCGTCGCCGCGCTGGTGGAAGCTGGCGTGCTGAAGGCCGCCGCGGCCTGAGCGCACGCTTCCCGATTTCCCGATTTACTTGCAAACAGCAATGGAGACTTGCAGATGGACCTCAGACTTTCCGGCAAACGGGTACTGATCACCGGCGCCTCCCAGGGCATCGGCCTGGGCGTGGCCGAGGGCTTCGCGGCCGAAGGCTGCCACCTGATCCTCAATGCCCGCAACGCTGCGCTGATGGAGGCCGCTGCGGCCGATCTGCGCAAGCTCGGCGCGGCATCGGTCACCGTGCATGCGAGCGACCTCGCGGCGCCCGGCGCGGCGGTGGCGCTGTCGGCGGCAGCAGGGGTGGTCGACGTGCTGGTGAACAATGCGGGCGCGGTACCGCAGGGCTCGATCGACCAGATCGACGAGGCGCGCTGGCGTACCGCCTGGGACCTGAAGATCTTCGGCTACATCAACCTGAGCCGCGAGGTGTACGCAGGCATGGCCGCGCGCAAGTCGGGCGTGATCGTGAACATCATCGGCGTGTCGCCGTTCCACCCGACCAACAAGAACGTGGCTGGCGCCGCAGGCAATGCCGCGCTGATGGCGCTGACCGAATGCATGGGCACCGGCAGCCTGGACGACGGCGTGCGGGTGGTCGGCATCAACCCGGGCGCGACCGAGACGCAGCGCCAGGTGGTGCGCTGGAAGGCCCGCGCACAGGCGGCGTTCGGCGACGAGAACCGCTGGCGCGAACTCACCACCAACTTCCCGCTGGGCCGGCTGGCCCGCGTCGACGAAGTCGCCGACATGGCGGTGTTCCTCGCGTCCGAGCGCGCGTCCTACGTCAGCGGCACGATGATCAGCGTCGACGGCGGATCGGGGTCTTCGCGGTGAGCGGCGCGGGAAAGGCAGCTGCACCCTCGCCGATGATCCGCTCGCTGTCGGCGTACATGGCGAAGGCGATCGACCGGCCGCTGCCGGCGAAGGTGGCCGAGAAGACCAAGCACCACATCGCCGACTCGCTGGCGGCGATCGTGTCCGGCGCGAAGCTGCTGCCGGGCCGCAAGGGCATCGAGTACGTGTCGACGCAGGGCGGGGTGGCGCAGGCGACCGTGATGGGCACGACGCTCTCGAGCTCCGTCACGCTGGCTGCCTTCGCCAATGCGATGTCCGCCCATGCCGACGAGACCGACGATTCGCACCAGGGTGGCCTGTTCCATCCTGGCTGTGCGGTGGTGCCGGCTGCGTGGGCGATGGGCGAACTCAAGCGCTCTTCGGGCACCGACCTGCTGCGCGCGGTGGCGCTGGGCTACGACGTCGGCGCACGCTTCTCGATGGCGCTCGGCGGCATCCAGTTCCTGCTGGCTGCGCACTCTTCGCATGCGTTCGGTGCGATCTTCGGCGCATCCGCCGCCGCCGGGTCGCTCGCGCGCTTCGATGCCCAGCGCATGCGCTGGCTGCTGTCGTACACCGCGCAGCAGGCCTCCGGCCTGTCGTGCTGGATCCGCGACCCCGACCATGTCGAGAAGGCGTTCGACTTCGCCGGCATGCCCACGCGCAACGCGATGTCCGCGGCGACCATGGTCGATGCCGGCTTCAACGGCGTCGATGATTCGTTCAGCGGCGCGCGCAGCTTCTTCCTCGCCTACGACAAGCACACCGATACCTCGCATGTCGCGCGCGACCTGGGCCGCACCTGGGAGATCATGCGTTCGAACATCAAGAACTGGTCGGTCGGTTCGCCGATCCAGGCGGCCCTCGACTCGCTGATCGCGCTGATCCGAGCGCACGGACTGACGCCCGCGAACGTGAAGCGCATCCACGTGCAGGTGCAGGACACCGAATCCGAGATCGTGAACAACCGCGACATGCCGGACATCTGCATGCAGCACCTGCTGGCGGTGATGCTCGTCGACGGTGGCCTCACCTTCGATTCGTCGCACGACGATGAGCGCATGCATGACCCGGTGGTGCTCGCGGTGCGCAAGCGCATCGTCTACGAGGGCAGCGCCGCACTGAGCAAGGCGGGTGGCCGGCAGGCCATCCTGGAGGTCGAGACGATCGACGGACGCACGCTGAAGCACCATACCGAAGTGGTGCGTGGCGCGTGGCAGAACCCGATGACCCGCCAAGACGTCGACGACAAGTGCCTGCCGCTGATGGCACCGGTACTCGGCCGCCGCCGCGCGCGCAGCCTGCTCGACCGTGTATGGGCGCTGGACGACGTGGCGGATATCCGGTCGCTGCGCAAGCTGCTGCAGCCGGCGGCCTGAATGCGGACTGCGTCACGTACAGGAGCGACAACGGCATGATCCAGCAACACAACGCAGTCGGGAGGAGTCCATCCATGAACACCGCTACCGCTTCTGCGGCGCTGCTCGGCGCGCTGCTCGGTGTGATCGCCATCGACGCCGCGGCACAGCAGGCCTTTCCGGCGCGACCGATCCGCATGCTGGTCGGGTCGGCACCCGGTGGCGGGCTGGACGTGTCCGCGCGTGCACTGTCCGAGCCGCTCAGCGCGGCCCTGGGTCAGCCGGTGCTGGTCGACAACCGTCCCGGTGCGGCGGGCAGCCTGTCGGGGCAGATCCTGAGCAAGGCCCCGCCGGACGGCCACACGATCTGCCTCGGCGCGATCGGCAACTTCGCGGTCAATTTCTTCCTGTACAAGGATATCGGCTACCACCCGCTCAAGGACCTCGCGCCGATCACCGGCATCGCCGACGCGACCAACATCCTGGTGGTGCATCCCGGCGTACAGGCTTCGAGCGTCAAGGACCTGCTGAAGCTCGCGTCGACGCAGAAGGGGCTGACCTACGGCTCTTCGGGCACCGGCAACGCAGGCCATCTCGCCGGCGAGCTGTTCGCCGCGTCGACGAAGACCGACCTGGTACACATTCCCTACAAGGGGGGCGGCCCGGCGATGATCGACCTGCTCGGTGGCCGCATCACCATGATCTTCGCCTCCCCCTCCACGGCGCTCCAGCATGTGAAGGCCGGCAAGATCCGTGCGCTTGCGGTGACCACCGCGAAGCGTTCGGTGATCGTCCCCGAGCTGCCGACGATCGCGGAGTCCGGCGTCACCGGCTTCGACGTGAACAACTGGTATGGCATGGCTGCGCCGGCGCGCACGCCGCCGGCGGTCATCGCCCGCCTGAACCGTGACCTGGTCGCGATCCTCAAGACGCCCGAGGTGAACCGGGTGTTCATCGAACAGGGCATCGAGCCGGCGCCCAGCTCGCCGGAGGCGTTCTCCCGGTTCATCCGCGCCGAGTTCGAGAAATGGGGCCGTGTGCTGCGCGACGCGAAGGTCGTCGCGCAATGAGCGTCCCGCAACCATCCTGAACGGAGGCGCCACGATGGCCCGCGTGTTCCACTGCTCTTTCCCGGTGCGCGACCTCGAGTCGACCCGGGCGTTCTACGGCGAGGTGCTCGGCTGCAAGGCGGGCCGAACCGAAGCCGATCGCATCGATTACGATTTCTTCGGCCACCACATCGTCGCTCAGATGTCGGCGGAGGAATCGGCGCACCGCAGCGTCGGGGTGGGCAAGGAAGCCTATCCCCTGCGCCACTTCGGCGTGCTGGTGACGAAGGAGGAGTTCGAACGGCTGGCCGCGCGGCTGCAGGCGGCCGGTGCGCCCTGGGTGATCCCCCCCGAGGTGCGCCACGAGGGGACGGTGCGCGAGCAGATGACCATGTTCGCGCTCGATCCGTCGGGCAATGGCGTGGAGTTCAAGTCGCTGGTCGATCCGGCGAACGTGTTCAGGGCCTGACCCGGACACGCACTACAACAGACGAGGAGGAGGAACCCATGGCCAGCATCGTGCATCTTGCAGTCAAGGTAACCGACGTGGAACGCGCAGCGACCTTCTACGAAACGGTATTCGGCTTCAGGCGCTCCGAGACCACGCGCAAGCGTGGCCATGTGTCCTGCCACATGACCGACGGCCGCTTCGACCTGGCGCTGATCCAGTACGACGCAGCCGATACCACCGAGTCGAACTGGGCGGGCGAGGGCCCGTGCATCCACCACTTCGGCATCGCGGTCGAGGACACCGACGCGGTGCACCGCCGGCTGGTCGACGGCGGCTTCACCATCCTCAGTTCGCCCGGCGTGATGCCGATCAAGTTCCGTGGCCCGGACGGCGTGGTGATGGAAGTCGGCCCGTCGTCGATCTTCCCCGGGGTGGACGAAGGTGCCGCCGCGGAACGCAAGGCCACCCTGGAACAAGCGGAGAAAGCATGAAGAAGTTCAGCGTCAGCCCCGAGGCCTATGTCGAGATCCTCAACCTGTACTCAGCCTACAACCTGTCGAGCGACTCGGGCGATGCCGAGTGGTACGCGAGTTGCTTCACCGAGGATGGCGAACAGCACGGCACCTACGACATCGTCGGCCGTGCCAACCTCGTCGAATACAAGAAAAAGGACTATGCGACCCGCACCCACCTGTACCGTCGCCACTGGAACGGCAGCATCCACCTCGAGCAGATCGACGAAGACACGATCCGCGGCCGCTGCTACCTGTTCGGCTACAACGGCGAGCCGGGGACGCTGCCGCACGTGACGCATGCCGGCGTGTACACCGACACCATCAGGCGCGTGGACGGCGAATGGAAGTTCGCGCATCGCAAGCTGGTGTTCGACGGGGTGAAGAAGTGACATCGGAGACGCCCGGCGCTGCCCCGGCACCGGCTGCGCATGCGCTCGACTACATGACGGTGGCCGGGCTGCTGGGCCTGTACCGGCGGCGCGAGGTGTCACCGGTAGAGGTGTTGCAGCATCAGTTCGAACGGGTCGCCCGCTTCGAGTCCAGCCTGCACTGCTTCGTCACGCAGACCCCTGAGGTTGCGCTCGGGCGCGCACGCGAGGCAGAGCGGCTCTGGATGCGCAGTGAGGCGCGCGCGTTCGCGCCGAGCCTGGCCGGGGTGCCGTATGGCCTCAAGGACGTGATCTCGACTGCCGGCATACGTACCACGGGACAGTCGAAGATCCTGCAGCACAACGTGCCCGCGAAGGATGCCGCGGTCGAGGCGCGGATGAAGCTGGCCGGCGCGGTGCTGATGGGCAAGCTCACCACCTACGAGTTCGCGCACGGTGGCCCGTCCTGGGACCTGCCCTGGCCGCCGGCGATGAACCCGTGGAAGCCCGGCTACCTGCCGGGCAGCACCAGCAGTGGCGCCGGTGCTGCGATCGCCGCCGGGTTGCTGCCTGCCGCGATCGGCACCGATACCGGCGGCTCCATTCGCATGCCGGCCGCCGTCTGCGGCATCGTCGGGGTGAAGCCGACCTACGGGCTGGTCAGTCGGCAGGGCGTGCTGCCGAACACGTTCACCTTCGACACCTGCGGTCCGATGGCCCGTACCGTCGAGGATGCCGCGCTGATGCTTGGCGCACTCGCAGGCTACGACGACGAAGACGTCGCCAGCGCCGACCGTGCGCCCTGCGACTACATGGCCGACCTGTCGCGTGGCGTGCGCGGCGTGCGCATCGGCTGGGTACGCCACTGGTACGAGGGCGATGCCAACTGCCATCCCGATGTCGCGCCGGCGGTCGAGCAGGCGATGAAGGTGCTGGCCGATGCCGGCGCGATCGTCGAGGAGATCCGGTTGTCCGACCTGCTCGTCTACCAGGACTGCAAGACGACGATCTCGATCACCGAGATGTTCAGCGCCTATGAGCACGAGTTCCGTACCCGGCCCCAGGATTTCGGCCTCATGTTCCGCAACAAGGTGCTGTCCGGCTCGCTGATCCGGGCGGAAGACTACTTCCAGGCGCTGCGCCAGCGGCTGTGGCTGGCGCGCGAACTGTCACGCGCGTTCCGCGAATACGATGTGATCGCAACCGCCGGCTGGATGACCCCGGCGGACAAGGCGCACCCCGACAAGCTGGAGAAGTTCCTGCGGCCGCCGAACATCACCACGCCGTTCAACATCGGTGGCGGGCCGGCGATGAACATCCCGTGCGGCTTCAGTACCGAGGGGCTGCCGCTCAGCCTGCAGATTGCCGCCGACCACTTCGACGAGCCGATGATGTTCCGCGTCGGCCATGCCTACCAGCAGCTGACCGACTGGCACCTGCGCCGCCCGACCGAAGGAATGCACCAGTGACCCGATCGTTCGTGTTGCCTGAGCCCGGCGCGAAGACGCTGGAACCGTTGCCGCCGTCCTCGCGCGAGGACATCGAGCGGATGGCAAGGCAGGCGGGCCTCGACCTGCCGCCGCAACTGATGGAAGAACTGTGCGTGTCCTATCCGGCGTTCGAGGCGATGGTGCGCCGGCTGCCCAGGATGCGCGCCCGCTTCGACGAGCCGGCGCATCATCTGGTCGACGTCGAGCGCATCCGGCCACTCGACTGATTTCAGGGAGAACGAAGCGATGGACTATTACGACTGGGTTGCCGGACAACTGGGCAAGGCGCCCTCGGTGATCGACTGGAAGGACATTCCCGCCGAGGACGTGTCGGACCCGAACCTCACTACCCATTCCGGCACCGTGCGCCAGACCTGGGTCGGCGACAAGGTGATGATGACCCGCGTGGTGGTCAAGCCGAACTCGAAGGGCAAGCCGCATTTCCATCCGTCCGAGCAGGTGTCGATGATCCTGCGCGGCGGCGTCAAGGTCTACATGCACGGACGCGAGCAGCTGGCGATGGCCGGGGCGATCGTCCACATCCCCGGCAACGCGGTGCACATGTTCGAGATCCTCGGTGAAGAGACCGAGATCCTCGATGTCTACACCGTGCAGGCCTCGGTCGAAGAGCTTCGAAAACAGTATCCCCAGGAGACCTGAGCATGAATCCGAAGCACACCTTGCACGCTGCCGTCGCCAGCGCATTCGTCGCCACCACGCTGGCCGTCCTGCCATCGCCGGCACAGGCGCAGTCGCCCGCAGCGGCCGGATTTCCCCAGCGCACGATGCGCCTGATCCTCTCGGTGCCGCCCGGTGGCGCCGCCGACTTCACCGGCCGCGTGGTCGCCGCGAAGATGGGCGAGCTGGCCGGCCAGAGCGTGCTGGTCGAGAGCCGCCCCGGTGCGGGTGGCATCGTCGCCTCCGAGTACGTGACCAAGGCCACGCCCGACGGCCATACGCTGATGCTCAGCTCGAGCACCACGCACGGCGCGGCACCGGTGCTTTACAAGAAGCTGCCCTACGACGCGATCAAGAGCTTCACCCACATCTCGGGCGTGTCGCTGCTGCCGGCGATGATGGCGATCAACGCCGACGTGCCGGCGAAGACGGTGAAGGAATTCGTCGCGGTCACCCGCGCCGCGCCGGGCAAGTACATGTTCAGCTCGTCGGGCAACGGCAGCGCACCGCAGCTGTTCGGCGAGGCGTTCAAGATCCGCACCGGCGCCAGCCTCACCCATGTGCCGTACAAGGGCAGCGGCCCGGCGGTCGTCGACCTCGCGACCGGCCAGGTGCACATGATGATGGACGGCCTGCCTTCGCTGATCAACCAGATCAAGACCGGACGGCTGCGTGCGCTGGCGGCCCTGGCCGACAAGCGCTTCTCGGTGTTCCCGGACGTGCCGACCATCGCGGAAGCCGGCTTCCCGGGCCTGGAGGACGGTGTCTGGTACGGCATGTCGGCACCGGCCGGCGTACCCGCGCCGATCGTCGACGTCGTGGCGAAGCTCACCGCACGCACCATCACCAGCCCGGACGTGGTCGAACGCTTCCAGACCGTCGGCGGCATTCCGCTCGTGATCGGGCCGAAGGAATACGTGGCGTTCATCCAGGGCTACAACAAGCGCTGGGGCGAGATCGTGCGTGCGGCCAACGTCGCGCCCGACTGAGGCTTGCGCGATGCGCCTGCGCCCCGCCGGTTGCGTGCTGCTCGTGATGGCCGCGACGATGCAGCCGGCTTTCGCCTGGCCGGAACGACCGGTGCGGGTGGTGATCCCGTTCGCGCCGGGTGGCGGCACCGACGCCACCATCCGAATCATCGCCGATGCGATGAAGGGCACGCTTGGCCAGCCGCTGGTGCTGGACAACCGCCCCGGGGCGAGCACGATCATCGGCACCGAGATCGTCGCGAAGTCGAAGCCGGACGGCTACACGGTGCTGCTGGTCACCTCGACTTTCGCGATCAACCCGAGCCTGCAATCGAAGATGCCGTACGACCCGGTGAAGGACTTCGCGCCGATCACGCTCGTCGCGCGCACGCCGTACGTGATGGTGGTGCATCCGTCGCTGCCAGTGAAGACCGTGAAGGAACTGGTCGCGCTGGCGAAGGCACGGCCGGGCGACTTGACGTATGCGTCGGTCGGCACCGGCAGCTCCACCCATCTCGCCACCGAACTGCTGGTGTCGAGGTCCGGGATGAAGCTGGTGCACGTGCCCTACAAGGGCAGCAGCGCCGCCCTGACCGACCTGCTGGGTGGCCATGTGTCGATGTACCTCGGCAGCATGCCGGCCTCGCTGCCGCAGGCGCGCAGCGGCAAGCTGCGCGCGCTCGCCGTCACCGGCGCGTCCAGGGCCAGTGCCGCGCCGGAATTGCCGACCATTGCCGAATCGGGCGCGCCCGGCTACGAGTTCACGGCCTGGTACGGCCTGTTCATGCCGGCGGGTACGCCGGCGGCGATCGTCGGCCGGATGCAGTCGGCGGTACGCGGCGTGGTCGAGCGCGACGACATCCGCCGCCAGTATGCGGCCGAGGGTAACGACGGCGTCGGCAGTACGCCCGAGCAGTTTGCCGCGGTGGTGCGCGAGGACATCGCGCGCTACGCGAAGATCGTGCGCGACGCGGGGATCCGGCCCGACTGAGCGCGAACCGGTGGCAGCGGGCGCGCGGGCCGTACGCCGCAGCGCGGCTGGCCGCGGACGCTCAGCCCGCGCTGGCCCTGATCACCTCCGACGCGTCGTCGAGCCTGTCCATCGTCCACACCCGTTCCGCCAGCGCGGCCGCTGACGGCCGCGTGAGCACGCCGTCGGCAAGGTCCATGAACTTCGCCTCCAGTGCGGCATCGCCTATCGGCCGTAACAGGCTGCCGACCGCATGGTCGACATGGCGCACCACGTGGCGCCCATCGTCCAGCACCAGCACGACTTCCGCTTCGTCGGTGGCAAAGCCTTCCTCCACCCGCGCAGCGATGCGGCCCCGCAGCTGCAGGATAGCCGGATCTGCGATGCACTCGGGATGGAACTCCTTCACGCCGACCCGCCCGCGCAGCAGCGCCGCCGCGGCGACGTGGAAGATGCTGAGCTTGGCCTCGAGCGGATTGGACGGCGCTTCGCGCCCGGTCAGCCGCATCGCCATCGGATGCACGACCAGTTGCACGGAACAGATGCCTGCGGCTGCGATGCCTTCCGCATGCAGTTGCAGGCAGCCGTCGATCACCGCATGGGTGACGATGCCGCACGGGAAGGGCTTGTAGGTGTTCATCAGCACCTGCCACGGGTCGCTCCAGTGCTCGACCATCGACGCGGGGTCGCGCGCTTCACCGAATGCGGCGATGAACCCTTTCGGCCCTTCGATCGCGGTGGTCGCCCCGGTGAAGCCGCGTGCGGCAAGCAGCGCCGCTGCCAGCCCGCTGCGCGCGGCATGCCCGGCATTGAACGCCTTGCTCATCGAGCCGCCGGTCTCGCGCAGCCCGCCAGCCTGGGTTGCGGCCAGGCCAAGCGCCCAGGCGGTCTTCAGTTCGTCCAGCCCGAGGGCGGATGCACAGGCCGCCGCCGCACCGAGCGAGGCCACCGACGTGGTGGGCGACCAGGCGAACCGGTAGGACGCGGTACGCGGATCGAGCAGGCGCGATTCCAGCTCGATGCCAAGGATCAGCGCCTGCAGCAGCGCCTGCCCGGCCACCGGCCGGATCTCGGACAGCGCGAACAGCGCGCAGGTGATCGAGGCCGAGGGATGCAGCACGATGTGCGCATGCGTGTCGTCGAAGTCGAGGATGTTGCCGCTGGTGCCGTTGATCAGCGCAGCGTTCAGGCTGTCCATGCGCGTGGCATGCCCGACCACGGTCGACTGCGGCGGGCCCGAGAACTCGGTGGCCATCGCCAGCGCATGCGTGACCGAGGTGTCGCGGCAGCCCCCGAGCGCGGCGCCGAGCCAGTTGAGCACCGAGCGCCGGGCCTGGTGGAAGGCCTCCGGGGGGATGTCGCACGCCTTCGCGTTGCTGATGCGGCGTGCGAGGGCGAGCGTGATCGGCGTCGTGCCTGGATCGGAAGCGGTCATCGGGATCCTCTGTCCCACCTATTCTCGGCGTACCCCCGGCGCGGTGCAAGGCGGGCCGGGCGGGGAAACATCAGCTGCTGCAGGTCAGTCCGAGCTGCCTGCGCAGCGCGGCGGCTTCCTTGGGGGGTTCGCGCGTCATCAGCGCGCAGGCAGTGAAGTTGCCGTGCATGCGGCGCCGGGGACGGTCGACATAGAGCCAGTCCACGATGTCTGCCTTCGTGAATGCGTGGGCGTCACCGGCCTTGAGCGTCTTCACCCTGCGCGGCTCGTTGTCGAGTCGGCCGCTGAGCCGTTCGCCGTCGATCGACAGGTTGCCGATCCACACGTACTCGAGGTCGCTGCCGCTGCGGATGCCTACCTTCACCGCGAAGCCGCCGCTGCCGGCCGGTGGCGACGCCAGCTTGGCGAGGAATCCGTCGAGGCCGGCACGCGCGGCGTCGAACGCCTTGCGCATCGCCGGATCGTCGTCGGGCATCGCGGCCGGCTCGTCCTTGCGTGCGCGCTCGACCAGCGTCGCCGCATGCAGGGGCGCAGGCATCGCCAGGACGGCTGCCAGCGGCAGGGCAGGCGTGAGGGACAGGCAGAGCAGCAGCGTACGGACGGGAATCACCGCGCGATCGTACGGGGTTTCGCTGCCGCGAGGCATGGCCCGGGCTGCCGGTAGTTGATGATCTCGTCGAGCAACGGCTTCGCCTCTGCGCTTGATGTGGACCGGCCACGGGTTCGATAATGACGCACGCGAGCATGCCAGAACGCAAGGGCAGCCGTGCAGCGTCCAGGAGGAGCAACCATGCAATGCAGCAGCGCCTGCGGCCTTGCCGCGGCAGCGCTCGCGCTCGCCACGCTCGGTGGTGCCGCGCACGGCCAGTCCGGTCCCGCCCGGCCGCTGCGCATGGTGGTCGCGGTCGCGGCGGGCGGCAGCACCGACGTGATCGCGCGCATCGTCGGCGCCCGCCTCGCGGAGCGTATCGGACAGCCGGTGCTGGTCGACAACCGTCCCGGCGGCAGCGGCGTGATCGGGGTCGAGATGGTCGCGCGCGCACTGCCCGACGCACACACGCTGCTGATGGCCGCGGGCTCCCTCGGTACCCTGAACGCGCTGATGCCGAAGGCCCCGGTGCATGCGCAGAAGGACCTCGCGCCGGTGGCGATGATCGGTACCTCGCCGTATGTGCTGGTCGTACAGCCGGTCCTGCCGGTGAAATCGGTGCGCGACCTGGTCGCGCATGCGAAGGCCAACCCGGGCCGGCTGAACTTCGCGGGATCGACGCCGGGCTCGCTGCAGCGCCTCGCGGGCGAGCACCTGAACCGGATGGCCGGCATCGACCTGCTCTACGTGCCCTACAAGGGCACCGGACAGGTGGTGCCCGACCTGCTTGCGGGCCGCCTGCATGCGGCGTTCGACAACGTGCTTATCCTCGCGCCCTACATCCGCAGCGGTGCGTTGCGTGCGCTCGCCGTGACCAGCGCGACCCGCTCGGCCGTGATGCCGGAACTGCCGACCATCGAGGAAGCCGGCGTGCCCGGCTTCCAGGCCGCCGGCTGGTTCGGCGTGTTCGCGCCGTCCGCCACGCCGGCCGCGGCAATCGGACGGCTGAACGGCGAGTTCAATGCGCTGATGAACGAGCCGGCGATCCGGGAGCGGCTGGTCGGGCAGGGACTGGACACGTTCACCGGTCCGCCGGAACTGCTGGCACGCCACCTCGCACGCGAGATCGACACCTGGGGCCGGCTGATCCGGGATACCGGGCTGACGCTGCAGTGAAGCGCGCAGGCAGCGTGAGGAACCGTGATCCGTGCATCCGGCGCTCCGGATCGGATCAGAGGAACCCGCTGGCGACCACCATCGCCACCGCGACTGCCCATAGCGCGAAGGCAAGCAGCAGCAGCAGGCGCAGCCGGGCGGCATCCTGCCGCAGGGGTGCATGCAGCGCATGGAACGTCGCCGGACGCGTCAGCAGCCAGATGCCGAACCTCGATGGCGTGAGCCAGCCGAGGGTGACGAAGTAGAGCGCGCCCGGGCGCCCAAGCTCCGCATGCAGCGAAGGCAGGTCGCGCTTCACGCTGCGCAGGAAGCGCATCGACACCGCGGTCGCGGTGCCCAGCACCAGCAGCAGGACGATGCCCAGCACCCATGCGTACGGAACCAGCGAGGCGCGCGTCACGACAACGGTCCGGCGATGCAGTACGTGCAGTACGTCATCCTGGGCCCTGAGGCTCAGTACTGCGTGAAGATCCGGCGGATCTCCGCGAGGTCGTGTGTTCGCGCGAGTGCGCACATCAACAGGATGCGCGCCTTCTGCGGATTGAGGTTGTCCGCCGGCACGATGCCCAGGTCGTCGTGTTCACCGTGGGCCAGCACGCGACCGTTGCCGAGCCGGTTCGAGCGCACGAAGACGAGGCCGTCGCCCCGCGCCTGCGACTGCGCCACGATCTCCTTCTCGACATCCGACAGCATCCCTGCGCCGGTGCCGGTGAAGACGAAGCCCCGGGTACTGGCCGCCCGCAGCGCATCGATCACCACGCGCGCATCCGATTCGACATAGCCGTAGACGATCTCGACCTTCGGCAGCGCACCGACCGGAACGGCCGCGAACTCCGAGTCGACCGTGTGCCGCTTCTCGGGGCGCCGGTAGTAGGCCACCCGGTCAGCGTCCGCATAGCCGATGAAGCCGAGGTCGCCCGACCTGAACGTCTCGACCCGGTAGGTGTTGGTCTTGGTGACGTCGCGCGCAGCATTGATCTCGTCGTTGAGCATCACCAGAACGCCGCGGCTGCGGGAGTCCGGGCAGGCCGCCACGCGCACCGCGTTGACCAGGTTCAATGGACCGTCGGGGCTGAGCGCCGTCGCCGGCCGCTGCGAACCCACCAGCACGACCGGCCGATCGTGGCGTACGGTGAGGTTCAGGAAGTACGCCGTCTCTTCCAGCGTGTTGGTACCGTGCGTGACGACGATGCCTGCGAGGTCGGGGTCGGCCAAGAACAGCGCATCGATGCGCGCAGCCAGCGTACGCCAGACCTCGAACACCATGTTCGAGCTGGCGATATTGCAGACCTGCTCGACCTGCACCTCGGCGACCCGGGCGAGTTCGGGCACCGCATCGACGAGTTCGGCGCCGGTCGCGGAGCCCGCCTTGTACTCGTGCGACAGGCTCGAACCGGCGCGTCCCGCGATGGTGCCGCCAGTGGCGAGGATGGCGACCTTTGGAAGGGATGTCTGCGTCATGTATGTCGATCGAGGAAGGGAGGCGGGCTGCACCGTTGCGCGGGCATGGCCGCTCCGAAGGCGCAGGGGCGATGGTACCCGCGCGGCGGATGCGCGGCCTGGCGCTGCTCGCGTTCGGCCGCCAGTCTGGCGGCCCGCGCCTGGTATTTTCAGGCGCCGCAGTACGCGATGCGGATGTCCATGTACGCTCTCCTGATCGAAAGCGGTCGGCGTGTCCGGTTCGCGCGCGCGAGACATCTTCCGCGAGCGAACCGGACAGGCGACCCGCTTTCCCACCGTAGGAGGACAGAAGCGATGAATCGCTCGCCATCGAACACCCTTCGCAGCCGTGCCGTACTGATCGCCATCGTCGCGTCGTCCCTGCCCGGCATCGTGTACGCCCAGGCCTTTCCGAGCCAGTCGATCCGCATGGTGGTGGCCTTTCCGGCCGGCGGCGGAACCGACCTTACCGCGCGACTGGTCGCCGAACACATGCGCCAGACGCTCGGCGTGCCGATCGTGGTCGAGAACCGCGCCGGCGCCAGCGGCATGATCGGCACCCAGTTTGTCGCGAAGTCGAAGCCCGACGGCTACACCATCCTGGCCAACTCCGGCGAGGTGGCGGTGAACCCGCATCTGTACAAGCCGATGGCCTACGACTGGGACACCGACCTCATCCCGCTGACGATGATGGTGCGGGTGCCCAACGTGCTGGCGGTGAACCCGGACGTACCGGCGCGCACCGTCGCCGAGCTGATCACCTGGGCGAAGCAGCAGTCGGGCAAGCTCACCTTCTCATCGAGCGGCATCGGCAATCCGCAGCAGCTCACCGGCGAGCTGTTCAACCGGATGGCCGGCGTGAAGATCATCCACGTGCCGTACAAGGGCGCTGCACCGCAGATCGCCGATGTCGTCGGCAAGCACATCACGATGACCTTCGTGTCGATCGGAGCCGCCCTGCCGTTCATCGAGAGCGGCCGGCTGCGCGCGATCGGCGTGACCTCTTCCACGCGGGTGTCGGCACTGCCCAACGTGCCGCCGATCTCCGATACCCCGGGGCTCGCCGGTTTCGAGGTGATCAACTTCTTCGGCCTGATGCTGCCGGCCGGCACGCCGCCGGCGATCGTGAAGACGCTTAACGGCGCGGCAGTCGCAGCGCTGAAGGTGCCGGAGATCGTCGCCAAGCTGCGCGAGAACGGCTTCGAGCCGTCGCCGACCACGCCGGACCAGTTCCGCGAGTTCATCCGGGCCGAGTCGACGAAGTTCGGGAAGATCGTGGTCGAGGCGGGGGTCAAGGCCGAGCAGTGACGCCTGGGCGCGGTCAGAGGCCCAGCGCGCCGGCTTCTCGATGCGCTTCACCTGGGTCGCCGCGGAGGGGGTGGACGCTGGCCGTCATCGGAACGCCACCCAGAACATCGACAGCCCGGACACGATCATCAGCGCATCGATCAGATGCCTGAACTCGTGCGGCGTCATCCGCTGCAGGATGCGCCGCGAGACGAACGCGCCAGCCATCATCGAACCGCCGACCGCCAGCCCCTTCAGGATCGTATCTGTGCCCAGCGCATCCGCCATGCCGAAGGCCAGAACCTTCGTGAAGTAGACGATGCACGATGCCGCTGCTTCGGTGGCGATGAACGCGCCCTTCTCCAGCCCGGCGCCGATGAAGATCGGCACCTGGATCGGACCTGTCGACACGACGATGCCGGTGAGGAAGCCCACCGGCGCACCGAGCAGCGCCAGGTCCCGGTGCGACAGGTGAAGCCGCCGGCGGTGGAACCAGCGTCGCGCCGGCACCATCGCGATGAAGAACGCGCCGAGCGCGACCTCTATCGCCCGTGGCGGCACCGCGAGCAGCGTCTTCACGCCCAGGATCGCGCATGGCACAGCGGTCGCGCTGTAGGCCCCGCACGCGCGCCAGTCGACCACGCGCCACCACGCGAGCACCTTGCCGATGTTGCCCAGCACTGCGGCGATCGCCATGATCGGCACCGCCTGCTGCGGACCGAAGCAGACTACCAGGATCGGCATCAGGATCAGCGACGCGCCGGTGCCGACGATGCCGCTGATCGTGCCCGCCACCAGGCCGACGGCAAGGACGAGGATCAGTTCCAAGCGGGGTGGATCAAGGTCGGAGGCTTTGAAGGACGTCGGTTTCGCGGGACTGACGTCAACCCCAGCCGCGCAGGCGACGCAGAGATCCTCGTCCCGCACCGGGCCGTCGTTGGCCAAGGAGTCTGGCCGATGAAGAAGGCTGCTGCCCTCGCGGTCATGCTACGGGGGGCACATTACGTTGCCGTTGGCTGTCGGCACCACCATGCCCAACCAAGCAGGGTGCACACCAGGAGGGGATAGGCGAAAAACGGCAAGGGCTCGGACAGGGGCGTCAGACCGCGACCGGCAAAAATCTGAACCGCAGTGGCTGCTAGCAGGAGTGCCGCCGCACAACCGACGATTCGAACCGCCTTCGGCATCAAGTCGGGCGCGCTGATGACCAGCAGGGCGGCGGCCCAGAGGCCAGCGCCGGCCCCGAACACGGCCGCGCTGGCCTCCAGCGAAAGGGCGGAACCGGAGACGACCAGGCTCTGGCCTGCAATGAAGATGAGGAAGCCCGCAGCGACGGTATCCTGCCCACGGCGAAGAAGATGGGTTGCCAGCAGCGCCGCGGCCACAATCAAGGCGATCCCATCGATTCCCCAGGCCAACCCGCGCAAGGATGCAGATGGCGCAAATGAGCCGCCGAGGCCTAGAACTGCCCCGATCACAAGACAAATGGGTATGACGGGCGATGGGCGCGCTTCGTTCATGATCGTGTCCCTCGGGTTGTGATGCGTGGTATCACCAGCCGCAGGCGCTCTCATGCGCGGAAGACTTTGTTGTTCAACGACGTTCCGCTCACGCGCCCTGCAGGTAGCGATCCCAAAGCAGATTGCGCAGCCGGTTGCCCGGGTCCAGCTTCTTCTTGAGAAGCGCAAATTGCGCGGATTCCGGATATGCGCGCACGAACTGATCTCTGGTCGCGTGCAGCCGATACGGCAAGTAGTAGCGCCCACCGTTGCGCAGCGCAAGGTCCACCAGCTCACGCGTCCATACTTCGACCGCCCTGCTGGCTGACTCGGTCACACGTTGTTTGTAGTAAAGCACGAAGCAGAAAACTTCCGTCGGCGCCCAAGTCAGCATGCTGGTCATGTCAGCAGGCGCATGCCGAATAGAGACGTTGAGGACGCCGGTCTCGCGTCCTCGCAGGATTGCAGCCATTTGCCGCACGAACGGAAGAAAATTCGCGACAGGAATGAAGTATTCCTGAAGCACGAACGTTGATACTGAACGTGTCCTGGGTTCAAGCGACGCGTTGTCCATGCTTGCTTCGAAGTTTCTCCATACGACCGCTGGTTTCTGAAGAAGCGACTTCTCCACTGCACTTCGAATTGCCCCGCCGCCCGGCAGCTCGGACACTGCCCAGATGACGTTCTGCTCCTGTGAGTAGCGCAAGCCACGCGGGACAAGGCGACGTAGCTCCGTTAGCGGCTTCTCGGTCCGAAGCCAACTGATCGCCGTCGGCGCATCGAAGTATGGCGGCGAGAGGTCCGCGTTATGCAACACGGCGGCCTCGTTCCGAAGCACTTCCTGCCGAAACCAGGCTGGATAGTCTTGCAGCGAAACCGACTTCACCATCCGCTCGATCCGAGTGTTGTCGTCCAGATCCAGCTCGACCTCGGTGACGATACCCACGCCTCCGTACCCGCCTATGGCAGCACGGAACAACTCGGCATTACGCTCACGTGTAGCCTCGACCACCTCGCCGTCAGGTAGCACCAGTTGCAACGCGCGCAGCGAGTTCACCAACGCACCGCGTCCGACGTACCGTCCATGGCAGTTCACGGATACCGATCCGCCGACGGTGAAGTTGGAATAGCTCTGCATGATCTTCACGGATTGTCCGTGTTGATCGATGCGATCCTGGATTGCACGCCACGTAATGCCAGCCTGCACCCGGATGAAACGGTTCTCCGGGGAATAGGCAACGACCCCGCTCAAGGCGCGCATGTCGATGTGCAGAGAGTCGGGTGCGGCGATCTGGCCACCCATGCTGAACCGACCACCACCAACAGACAGCGCGCCCGGCCACGTCTTTACGGCCTTCTGTACTTCATCAGCCGATGAGGGCTGCACCTGGCGCGCCACGGAAACCGGATTGAGGCGGGTGACATCGTTGATCGTCACCCGTTGCAGATCCTGCGCGTAGGCTCGCGGAACAGTCACTGCAACTCCGGAAAGCGCAATCGCCTCCAGAAACGCCCTGCGTCCAAATTGCGACCGGGTAGCTTTCATTGGCGACAAACGTGGAGCCAGGATGATGTGATCGCCTCGTGTTTCGCGCCGTCGGGCTTCCTGGTTTTCACTTTCGATTTCCGAAAGCGCTCTGGATCGCGCTGTGCGCCCATGCTTGGTCTCGCGGGTCAGAAAAGCTCACGCAGGAAGTTGACACACTGCTGCGCGATGTCGTGTTGAGCATTACGGCAGTGGGCCCAAACGCGACAGCCAGGATGCCTTACCTCGGTATGCAGCCCAGAGCGAGTTGGAGCCCAGGAGTACCAAGAGGAAGCCGCCACCCAGACGCCATGCGAAAGAAAGATGATCTTGGAAAAGCGCAAATAGAGCGACGCCAATGAGAAGGGCACCGAACACGGCGGAGAAGATGCGCGCCGAATTGCTCATGGACCCTCCACTATAGCTTGATGCAACAAGAGCGACCTCGTGATCGAGCTAAGCGGGCCTGGCGGCACGCCGTTTGCGCTCCGCTTGATCGAGGGGTCAGGCCTCGCTGAGCGCATATGAGGCAAAGTGTTCATACATCGTGCGCGTAGACGACGAACCCGTAGTGTTTGGCCACCTTTTCGTACAGCAGCCGACCCGTTGCATTTGTGTGGTGAGTTTGCCAGTACACCCGCTTCACTCCGGCGCTCTTGGCCGCCGAGTACACCGCTTCGATGAGCGCGCGACCTATTCCTTGGCCTCTTGCTTCAGGCGTGGTGAACAGGTCTTGCAGGTAGGTTGTGAGTTCGATCCGCGTTGTGCTGCGGTGATGCAAGAAGTGAGTAAGGCCCAGGATCTTGCCCTCTACCTCCGCCACCAAGGCGAAAACCGGTTCTACTGGATCGAAAAACCTGTTCCAAGTTGTCTTGGTAACTTCCGGGTCGAGCGCGGTTGAACCTTCTCGACCATAGAAGGCGTTGTAGCCATTCCAGAGAGGAAGCCAGGCTTCGAAGTCGGTCTCTCGGAGCGAGCGGACGGTGACAGATGGGCGCATTACGTATATTCAACGCTGGGGAGCGCCGCGAAGGCCTGCTTGCGAGGCCTGACGAAGCTGTATAAAAGCCCCGGCTGCAGTACGCGTGAGCCGGGGATTGCGATCGACTACCTTGTATCTCGCCATGTCCTGAACTCCCCGGTCGAGTGGGTTTTCGCACAGCCTCAACGTCGAGTC
>CAIQON010000207.1 GCA_903873475.1 uncultured bacterium | reverse complement strand
TTCAACTTCGACACGCTGGCTACACAGGCCTACACCTTCGCTTCGGACGAAAGGCTCGGCCAGGCAGCGGTCGCCTCCCTGGTCATCGTGGCCGTCGGCATGCTGCCGGTGATGCTGCTGACGCGCACGATGCGCATCCGCATCGCCCCGGTCAGTCCAGTTGCAGCCGGCTCGCAAACGCGTCCGGCAACTGCCTGACGTCGGACAGCACGATCGACCTGCGCGCGGCGTTCACCCGCAGCACCCACCCGGGTTGCCGAGTGGCCGGCTGGCCGGTGCTGGCAGGCCCTGAGGGCGCGCGGCGGCCAGGCTCGCCCGGTACCAGTTCGACGTCGACGCCATGGCGTTCGCGCAGCAGTTCGACCAGGCTCCATGCGGTGCGCCGGCCCGCGTCGTAACCCCCGGGCCAGTGGACGAAGGCAGGCTCGAACACGATGCGCAGCAGCCGCCGGTCGCGGTCCCCGGCCACCAGGGTCACGAACGGAACGTGGCTGGAGCGCGAGGACTGGGTTTTCAGGATACGGGGCGCGCTGTTGAGCATCATGTAGAAGTTCGAGTCCTTCGGGACTTCAGCCGCTGGGGCGGCCAGTGCCGATGGCACCTCGATGCGCACGATGCTGACCGGATCGCGGCGCAGTGGCGGCAGCGTCACGTAGCCCGCTGGCGCCATCGACTGGACGACCCGGATCGCGGCTTCGATCGGCATGCCGAGCGCCAGCCCCATCATCTCCGGGGCGCGGGCCAGCGCGCCAGCCTGACCCGTCGTTGCGTTACCGGCCGCTGTCGTTGCATTCGCGCGTGCTGCAGCGGCTCGCGGGGCGATGGCGCCGAGGCAGGCTGGCAGGAAGAGGCCGGCCGCCCGGAGCAGGGCGCGGCGCCGCGGCCGGGCGGCGCCGTGACCGGGCGCAGTCACTGCCGCAGGACGGCCAGGCTACTTCCAGCCGACACGGTCGAGGATCTTCTGCGCAAGGGCCTGGTTGCGCCCGAGCACGCCGATGTTGAATGACTCCGCCTTGAACTTGCCGAGCGAGGCGAGTTCGGGATTGCGGGCAACGGCGGTGGACACCACCGGCCATTCGTTGTTGCCATCTGCGAAATGGATCTGCGCTTCATCGCTGGCGAGATACTCGAGGAAAAGCCGGGCGGCAACCGGGTTCGGTGCCGTACGAAGGATTCCTGCACCCGACACGTTCACATGCGTACCGGAAGAGGCCTGGTTCGGGAACGACACGGCGACCCGTTCGATCAGTTGCCGGTCCTGCGGACGGACCGACTTCATCAGGCGCACATAGTAGTATGTGTTGACGATCGCGACATCGCATTCCCCGGCGCCGACACCGAGCAGCTGGTCGGTATCGCCACCACGCGGCGAGCGGGCGAGGTTCGCTACCACGCCGCGTGCCCATTCCTCGGCCCTCGCCTCGCCCAGGCGTTCTATCATCGAGGCCATCAGCGACAGGTTGTAGACATGGTTGCTGGCACGGATGCAGAGGCGGCCCTTGAACCGCGGGTGCGCCAGATCCTCGTAGTTCGCGACTTCCTCCGGCCGCACCGTCTTGCGGTTGTATGCGACCACCCGCGCCCGTGTGGAGAACCCGAACCACGTTCCTGCAGGCGTACGCAGCTGGGCCGGAATCCGCGCATTGAGCACCGGCGAATCCAGCGGCTGGAACAGATCGAGCTGTTCGGCGCGCCACAGCCGCCCGGCATCCACCGTGATGAATACATCCGCCGGGCTGTTGCGGCCTTCGCCTCGAACGCGTTCGAGCAGCGCATCCTCGCCTGCCTCGATGCGGTTGACCTTGATGCCGGTCTTGCGCGTGAAGCCCGTGTAGAGCGCCTCGTCTGTCTGATAATGGCGCGCGGTGTAGAGGTTCAGGACCTTTTCGGTCTGGGCCGTGGCCGGCACCGCGGCCAGGACGCTTGCCACGGCGCAAAGGGCGGCCGCCAGCGGGCGCGACAGCCGCTGCGACAACGGTTTGATGCACATGAAATCCTCGATCTCTGGATGTGGACGGAAGCACGCATCAGCGGACCGGCGCCGGTCAGACGCGTGATGGACCCGATCTTAACAAGAATAATTCTCGTTTGGAAATGATAAAGATTCGCATCGAAAGACCGCTCAGGCAGTTCTCGGCATGTGTCGTGGTGCTCGGCTTGCTGGTGGCCGGATGCGCGCAGCGTCTGCCCGTACAGGGGCGGGACAGCCCGCCTCCGGCGGATGCCACCGCGGGCCAGTCGAAGCCGCAGGGTGCCGCCGTGGCTGGTACGCCGTTGCCGCCGGCCCCGCTCCCGCCAGCCCTGGCGCCGCTGCAACCCCGGCCGCAGCCGGTCGCCGAGGCACCGCGGATCGGGCTTGCGCTCGGCGGGGGAGCCGCCCGCGGATTCGCGCATGTCGGCGTGATCATGGTCCTCGAGCAGGCCGGTATCGTGCCCGACTATGTGACAGGCACCAGCGCCGGCGCGGTCGTCGGCGCGATCTACGCGGCGGGCTATCGCTCGGCCGACCTGCTGCGCATCGCAGGGCAACTCGCGGAGGCGGACGTACGCGACTTCGTGCTGCCCGATCGCGGCTTCGTGCGCGGCGAGCGCCTCCAGTCGTTCATCAACCGTGCGGTGCAGGACCGGCCGATCGAGAAGCTGAACATTCCCTTTGCTGCGGTTGCCACCGACCTGCAGTCCGGGGAGGGCGTCGTCTATCGCCGGGGCGACACCGGGCTGTCCGTGCGGGCTTCGAGTGCAGTGCCCGGGGTCTTCCGTCCGGTGCTGATCGGCGACCGGCAGATGGTGGATGGTGGCCTTACCCATCCCATCCCGGTCAGGGCTGCGCGTGCCCTTGGTGCGGAACTGGTGATTGCGGTCGACATATCCAGCCAGCCCCGGTTTTCCCGTATTGCGGATTCGATCGACATCCTGCTGCAGACGTTCACGATCATGGGACGTGCGCTCGGCGCTTCGGAACTCGCCGAGGCGGACGTGGTGATACGGCCGGCGATCGGCCAGATCGGCGCTACTGATTTCGACAGCCGCAAGGTCGCGATCGAGCAGGGGCAGCGCGCCGCCCGCGCCGCCCTGCCGGAGATACGGCGCCGGATCGAGGCCGCGACGCGGCGGCTCAGCCAGCCAGGCGACGCGCCCCGTCGAAGCGGCTGACCCAGTACCGGTCGCCCATGTTCACGATATGCACGCGCCCCCCCCGACTGGGCGCATGGATGAAGCGTCCGTCGCCGACATAGATGCCGACATGCGAGAAGCGCTTGCCGCGGGTGTTGAAGAACACGAGGTCTCCGGGTTCAAGTTCGCCCTTGCCGACGCTGGTACCCATGCGGGCCATTTCGTAGGAATTGTGGGGCAGCGACCGGCCTGTCACCCGGTCGAACACGTAGCGTACGAGGCCGCTGCAATCGAACCCGGTATCCGGATTGCGGCCGCCGAAGGTGTAACGGATGCCGATAAGGCCCATCGCCTGCATCGCCAGTTCCTGCGCGGAACTCAGCGCGCGGTCGGCGAGGCTCTGGATGGCGGACGGCGAGGGTCCGACCGGCTCGGCGCCGATCACGATGGCCGTATCGGGGCGCACTTCCTGTGCGTGGACGCTGCCGTTACCCGCGAGCGCCAGAAGAGAGCCGGTGATGGCGAGGGCCAGCACCCGCAGGGTAAAGCGTGTGCCGGCCGACGCTGCGCAACGGGTGATGAGGCAGACGACACGGGAAGACACGGATCGGGTGGGCACAAGAGGCATTTTCTGAAGATCCTTTCAGAGATGCTTGATAATCAAGCAGAATTCCGAGCTTTGCGGCACTATCGGACGGAACTTGCCCACCGGGGCATCTTTTCGGCTGCGGTCGATCGACAATCGCGATCGCAGCCAACACGAGCGCGGCGCAGGATGCCACAGCCCATCGTTGCTGGCAATCCGGCCCCGCATGCCGGGATTTCTGATCAGGCTGTTCCCGCTCGGGGACCGGCCGGGAGGATGCGATGAGGAAGCTCAGGTACGGTCTTCACGTTCCCAGCCGTTGCGCCGTGCTGGCCATGCTCCTGCTGGTGACCGCGCAGCCGCTGGCGCTGGCGCAGTCGCTGGTGATGGGCATCCTGCCGCTGCGTTACCGCACGGCCGACCAGATGGTTCCGCTGATCCGTCCACTGGTACCTGCCCCCGGCACCGTGAGTGGTATCCAGAACCAGCTGATCGTGCACACCACGCCGCAGAACCTGGCCGAGATCCGCGCGGTACTCGAGCGTATCGACACGATGCCGCGCCGCCTGTTGATCAGCGTTCGCCAGGATGTCGACCAGGCGTCCGGTGTCGATGGCGTCGTCGCCGGTGTACGCGCTGGAGTGGGGCAGACGGAGATTGCGGTGGGCAGCGTGCCGCCGGGCGCGGCCGCAGGCGTACGGGCCTACTCCACCGCACGCAGCGGAACCGACCGGGCGATGCAGCAGGTGCAGGCACTCGAAGGACAACCGGCCATGATCCAGGCTGGTCGGTCGATCCCGGTGCCGGTACGGCAGATCGTAAGGGGGCCCTCCGGCCTGCAGGCGATCGACACCGTCGAGTATCGTGAGGCCTCCACCGGCTTCCAGGTCGTCGTGCGCCTGTCCGGCGACGAGGTGATGCTCGACATCCTGCCGCAGCGGCAGTCGATCGCCCAGGGGGCTGGGCCCGGGACGGTCGATACGCAGCAGCTCTCCACGACCGCACGTGGCCGCCTGGGCGAATGGATCGACCTCGGCGGGACGGTACGGACCTCGGGCGACCGCCAGTCGGTGCTGCTGGGCCGTGCCACGTCTTCCTCCGCGGAAGAGCGACGGGTGCAGGTGCGGGTGGAGGAACTGCGGTGAACGCCCGGACCGGGCGGGGCGAGTGCCCCTGGATCCGCTGACGCATCTGCTGGCCGGCCTGCTGGTCGCGCTGGCGGTCGAGCCGATGCGCGCCAGGGCGGGTACCGTCTGCCGTGCGTCCTGGCTGTCTGCTGGCGCGGTGGCCGGCGTGCTGCCCGACCTCGCGCACCTGCCCCGCGTCGGTGACCCCCTGGCCGTCCTCGCGTCCGCAGGCTTGTGGACGCATTCCCTGCTGGCGCTGCCGGTGCTGGCGCTGGCGCTTGCCGCGCTGTTCGCATGGATCGCCCGGCGCCCCAGGCAGTGGCCGGTGTTCCTGTTCGTCACCGGGCCCGCGCTGCTGGTCCACCTCGGCGCTGACCTGGTCACGGCGTCCGGCATCCGACCCTGGTATCCGGTCGCTGAAAGCCGTTACGCGGTTCCTCTGCTGTTTCCGCTGGACCTGTGGATCACTGCCGTGGTGACTGCTGCCGTGATCGTCGCGTGGCGCCGGCCGATGCTCGGGCGGTGGGCCGCCCTCGCGGCGTTCGCGGCCACGATGGGCTATCTTGTACTGCTCTGGCAGTGGCGCGCGGAGGCGCTGGACGCCGG
>CAIQON010000206.1 GCA_903873475.1 uncultured bacterium | reverse complement strand
GGTCGCAGGCGAGCGCGTGCTCGCGTTGCCCGGAGGGTGCTAGGGCGCCCTTGCCGCCCGGCACGCGTCCGAGCAGTACTTCACCTCGGCCCAGTTGTTGCGCCAGCGCTTGCGCCAGGTCATCGGCCGGCCGCACGCGGCGCACGGCTTCTGCGGCAGCGACTGCTTGTTGCCCTTGAACGCGCCGGCCTTCGCCGTGCTCTTCTTCGCCGCCATCGCGCCGGGGCTCAGCCCTTGATCAGCGGCCGGATGGTGCTGAAGCCGCCGTCGACCGCGATCACCTGGCCGGTCACCCGCCGCGCCGGCGGCGACAGCAGCCAGCCCACCAGCGAGGCGACTTCGTCCGGATGTCCGATGCCGCCGATCGGGTACTGCCGCGCGGCGGCCTGCCGGATGTTGTCGTTCGCCAGCAGCGGCGCTGCCATCGGCGTCTCCATCAGTCCCGGTGCGATGGCATTGACGCGGATGTCGTTCGGCGCATAAGTCGCCGCGGCCGAGCGCGCCAGCGCCTCGATGGCGCCCTTCGCGGCGGCCACCGCCTCGTGGTTGACCACGCCGATGCGCGCGACGATGGTGGAGAACAGCACGACCGATCCGCCACCGCCCGCGGCGCCTGCGCCGCGGTGTGCCTCGACGAAGGCGCGCAGCGAGAAGAACGCGGTGTCGAGGTTGGCCGACAGCACCGAACGGTACTGCGCTTCACCGGTACGGTGCATCGGCAGGATCAGCGTGCTGCCGGCGGCGTTCACCAGGGCGCCCGGCAGGCCGAAGCGTTCCGTGCAGGCGGCCAGCGCACCGGTCGCGCCGGACTCGGTCGAGACATCGGCCTCGATCATCGCGCCCGTCCAGCCGCTGGCCGCGAGTTTCTCCGGTGCGCGGGTCACCAGCACCGGTGTCCAGGCGGACGGGTCGAGGGTTGCCGCGATCGCGCGGGCGAGGCCGCCGGAACCACCGGTGATCAGTACGGGTCGTGTCATGGCAGGAGGCCCTTCGGTCTGTCGTGGGGAGGAATGCCGTCGCCGGCACGGATCGCGGTCGCGCGTGCGCCGATCGATGCGCGTGCATCCTCGCCCAGCCGGGCGAGGTTCTTGAGCTGCAGCGCCATGCGGTTGTTCTTCGACAGGCGGGGCTGGTGGCGCAGCAGGAAGTCCCAGTAGAGCGTGGTGAACGGGCAGGCGTCCTCGCCGGTCGACTTGCCCGGGTCGAACCTGCAGCCCTTGCAGTAGTTGCTCATGCGCTCGATGTAGCGGCCGGTGGCTGCATACGGCTTGGAGGCCATCACGCCGCCGTCGCCGTAGAGCGCCATGCCCAGCGTGTTCGGCAGTTCGACCCATTCGATCGCATCGACGTACACCGCGAGGTACCAGCGATGCACCGCCTTCGGGTCGATGCCCAGCAGCAGCGCATACAGCCCGGTGACCATCAGCCGCTGGATGTGGTGCGCGTAGCCGAGTTCCAGCGTCTGTCCGATCGACTCGCGCAGGCAGGCCATCGGCGTGTCGCCGGTCCAGTAGAACGCGGGCAGCGGCTGCCGCGCATCGAGCGCATTCAGGTCAAGGTAGCCGGGCATCGTGCGCCAGTAGATGCCGCGTACGTACTCGCGCCAGCCGAGTACCTGCCGGATGAAGCCCTCTGCCGCGGCGAGCGGCACCTGGCCCGCGCGCCATGCGCGCTCGGCCGCGGCAACCACCTCGCGCGGGTCGAGCAGCTTCACGTTCATCGCGGCCGACAGGTGCGCATGGTAGAGCCACGGCTGGCCGGTCCACATCGCATCCTGGTGGTCGCCGAACAGGGGCAGTCGCTGCCCGATGAACGCATCGAGCGCGGCCAGGGCATCGGCGCGGGTCACCGGCCAGGCGAACCGGTCGAGCGAGCCAGGGTGCCCGGACAGCCTCTGGTCGATCAGGTCGATCACTTCGCGGGTGATCGCATCGGGCTGGAACAGCAGCGGCGCCGGCACGCCCTGCGGCCCGGAGGCCGGGAACGACTTCCGGTTCTCTGCATCGAAATTCCACTGCCCGCCGGCGGGCTCGTCGCCGTCCATCAGCACGGCATGGCGTACTCGCATCTCGCGGTAGAAGAATTCCAGCCGCAACTGCTTGCGGCCCTTCGCATGGCGTTCGAAGTCTTCGCCGCTGCACAGGAAGTGCCGGTCTTCCAGAAGCACCGGCGCGGCTGGATGCGCAGCGAACGTTTCGCGCAGCCGCCACTCGCCGGGGGTGACCATCACGACCGCCTGCGGCTTCAGCACGGCCACGGCCTGCGCCAGCGCTGCGCCGAGCGAAGCCGCGCTCGACGGACTATCCAGCCGGCTGTACCAGGTGCGCAGCCCGTCGTCGGCGGCCTGCTGCGCGAAATGGCGCATGGCGGCCAGGAACATCGCCGTGCGCGGCTTCGAACTCCAGGTCTGCGTCGATTCGTCGAGCGCCTCGGCCATGAACAGCGCATCCTGCGCGGGGTCGAAATCGTCGAAGGCGGCCGAACGCCGGTCGAGCTGGTCGCCGAGCGCGAACACCAGCCGCCGTACCGGCGGCGACGGGGCACGCCCGGGCAGGGCGGGTACGGTGAATGCCTGTTTCTGCGCAGCCATCAGGGCGCCGGCCTTCCGGGGCTGGCCGGGTCTTCGACGGCGTCATCCCAAAGGCTTGCCTGCCCCGCGGCGGCGGCGGCGGACGCTACCGACAGGCGCGGCCGGCCGCGCGCGGGGCCGGCCGGCACGCGGGCGCGGCGGTCGGTGGGCGGCAGTCCGCTGCGCCGGCTGCCGTGCCGCTGCTGGATCGCATCGGCCTCGACGCGAGCGTCCGGGCTTCGCCGGATGGCGGCGATGCGCTCGCGCGCCTGGCGGTAGGCAGTTGCGTGGTCGACGACCGGGGCGGGGTAGTCGGTGCCGATGATGCATCCGGACTCGCGCTGGACCGCCAGCGGCATCGTGTGCGGCTCGGCGAGGTAGCGCGCCGGCACCCGGGCCAGCGCGGGCAGCGCCGCGCGCAGGAATACGCCCTGCGGGTCGTGGTCGATCACTTGTTTGGCCGGCGAATAGATGCGGATCGTGTTGATGCCGGTGGTCCCCGACTGCATCTGGAACTGGCTGTAGTGGATGCCCGGCTCGAAGTCGAGGAAGGCGCGCGCCAGGAAGGGTGCAGTGTGGCACCAGTGCAGCCACAGGTGGTAGGACGCGAACGACACCAGCATCGCGCGCATCCGGAAGTTGATCCAGCCGCAGCGCGCGAGCGCCTGCATGCAGGCATCGACCATCGGATAGCCGGTCTCGCCGAGCTGCCATGCGAGCAGCTGCGCGGCTGCTTCGCTGTCCGGGACGATCGGCCCGCCGTCGCGCAGCGCATCGCAGGCGCGCGCGAAATTCTCGAACTCGATGCGCGGCTCGTCTTCGAGCTTCTGCATGAAGTGGCAGTGCCAGCGCAGCCGTCCCTGGAACGAATGCAGCGAGCCCGCCCAGCGCGGGTCGATGGCTTCGCCGGCGGCGCGCCGGGCGCGCACATCCAGTGCGCGTGCCGCCGAAGCCTGGGCGACGCGGCGCATCGAGATCGAGCCCCACGCGAGGTGCGGCGACAGGCGCGAGCAGCGCTCGAAGGCATGGACGGGGCTCGACATGCCGCGCCGGTAGTCGACGCCGCGTACCGTGAGGAACTGCTCGAGCGTGGCCAGCGCGGCCGGTTCGCCGCCGGGCTGCGCCTCGGGGCGGGTCGATCGGGCCAGCCCGAGCGCATCGTGGTCCAGCCGGCAGCCGTGGGCCAGGCCCGCAGGGCCGGCCAGGCGCGCGGGCACGTCGGCGATCGGCTCGGCCATCCGCCGCGCCCAGCGCTGCGCCCAGCCGTCCCGGCTCTTCAGCCGGCGCACCACCCCGGTCTGCGGGATCTCCGTCCATGCGACGCCGTTCGACCTGCACCAGTGGCCGACCGCGATGTCACGGTCGAAGGTCAGGCGGTTGCCGGTCTCCTCGTGGCTCCAGAGGGTGTCGAAGCCGGCCTCGCGGCGCAGGGCGTCGAGCACGCTGGGTACCTCGCCGGTGCGCAGCGTCAGCGCGATCCCGCGGTGGCGCAGCCCGTCCTCGAGCGCCACGAGGCATTCGTCTATGAACCTGAACTGCGCCGGGTCGAACTCGGGCGAGTGCAGCAGCGACGGCTCGTAGACGTACAGGGCGATGACCGGCCCGCGCGCCGCTGCCGCTGCGAGCGGTCGGTGGTCGTCGATGCGCAGGTCGCGCTTGAACCAGACAACGGAAGGGGCCACGAGCCGAACGGATCAGGACTGAGGGACGCGAGTCTATGCGCGACCGGGCCGGCGGGCGCCGGTGCGCCGATTGTCCGGGCGCGCCACGGCCGCGCACGCGGGTCGCCGACTCGCGCTACCCTCCGGGTCCGTCCCATCCGTCCCATCCCATCTCATCCCAGCCCAGCCCAGCCGAGGAGCCCTGCCGTGCACAAACCCATCCGCCGTATCGTCACCGGACACGATGCCAAGGGCGTCGCCGTCGTCGTCGAGGACCGCGACACCCCCAACGTGCGCACCGTCGAGCTGCGCGGCGGCCTGACCATGAGCGAGCTCTGGGTCAGCGACCGCTCGCCGATGGCGATCGACGCGCCCGATGCGACGGCCGCGGTGAAGACCCTGCAGCCGCCGGTTGGCGGCAACGTGTTCCGGGTGGTCCGCTTCCCGCCGGAGAAGACCTTCATCCACAACCTGACCGGTGACAAGGCCCGCGCTGCCTTCGGTGCGGTGGGCTCGGCCGAGGCCTCGCAGCACAGCGAGAACGTGCGCCACCCGCTGATGCACAAGACGAAGACGGTCGACTACGGCATCGTGCTCGATGGCGAGATCTGGCTGGTGCTCGACGACTCGGAAGTGCTGTGCCGGCAGGGCGACGTGATCATCCAGCGCGGCACCAACCACGCATGGAGCAATCGTTCGGACAACGACTGCTCGGTTGCGTTCATCCTGATCGACGGCGAGCACGACCAGTAGCCACGGCCGCCGCGACGCGCCGCCCGGTCAGGCGACTTCGAGCAGTTCCTGCATCGGGCGCACGTCGAGCGTGATGCCCGCCTTGCGCCACTGCACGATCTCCTCGCGCAGCAGGGCGGCGGTCAGCGGGTTGGCCGCCAGCCAGTTCGGCTCGAGCTTGAGCCGGTACTCGCCGCGCTGCACGCGCGCCTCGATCGCCGGCAACATGATGCCGGTGCGCGAACGGTGGAACATCGCCGCCAGGCGCAACGCCATCGTCGCCGCGATGTCCGCCGGGCTCTCGAGCATGCCCTGCATCTTGTCGAGGGACCCGCGGTGCGCCAGCACCAGGGTCGCCAGCCGGGCCTGTTCGCTGCGCGAGAAGCCGGGCATGTCCGCGTTGCGGATGATGTAGGCGGTGTGCTTGTGGTAGCCGGAATGGGCCACCGTGATGCCGATCTCGTGCAGTCGTGCCGCCCAGTCGAGCAGTTGTCCCGCCGTGGCTGCGCCGGCCTGTTCACCGCCCAGGAGATCCTGCAGCAGCGCCTGCGCCAGCGTACCGACGCGCTGGGCCTGCGCCGCATCGACGTGGTAGCGCTGCATGAACTGGCCGACGGTCACGTCGCGCATGTCGTGATGATGGAAGCGGCCCAGCATGTCGAACAGGATGCCCTGGCGCATCGCGCCGGTGGCCAGCGCCATGTGCGGCACGTCGAGGGCCTCGAACACCGCCAGCATGATCGACAGCCCGCCGGGCAGCACCGGCACCCGGTCGGCACGCAGGCCGGCGAGCGCAAGTGCATCGAGCCGGTCGAGCGCGCCGATGCGGATCATCTGCGCCTTCAGGCGCTGCAGGCCGTCGAGCGTGATGCCGTTGTCGGTATAGCCGTTGAACTCGAGCAGGTCCCCCAGCGCGCGCGCCGTGCCGGAGGAGCCGATCGCATGCGTCCACTCGCCATGTCGGAACGCCTTGCGTATGGTCTCGAGCTCGGTGCCGGCCGCGGTCTCGGCGGCGCGGAAGTTCGACTTGCTGAGCCGGCCGTCGCCGAAGTGCCGCATCGAGAAGCTCACGCAGCCCATGTACAGGCTCTCCAGCTTGCGCGGCTCCAGGCCGGTGCCGATGATGCATTCGGTGGAGCCGCCGCCGATGTCCACCACCAGCCGGGGGGCGGACGACGGCGGCAGGCCGTGCGCGACGCCGAGGTAGATCAGCCGCGCTTCCTCCCGCCCGGCCACCACTTCGATCGGGAAGCCCAGCGCGGCCTCGGCCTTGGCCAGGAACTCGCGCGCATTCTTCGCCACGCGCAGCGTGTTGGTGCCCACCGCGCGCACCGCCTCTGCGGGCATCCCTCGCAGGCGCTCGCCGAACTGGCGCAGGGCGTTCAGGGCGCGCTGCTGGGCGGCGTCGTCCAGCCGCTTGTCGGCGCCCAGCCCGGCACCGATGCGTACCGGCTCGCGCAGCGAATCGAGCGGATAGACCTGCTCGCCTACGACGCGGGCGACCTGCAGGTGGAAGCTGTTCGAACCCAGGTCGACAGCTGCCAGGGTGGACAGCTGCGTCATCGCGCCGGGAGGCCTCCGGCCGGCCCCGTGGCGCGCCAGCGGGCGGTCATTGCTCCACTACGCGTTCGAGCTGCTCGGCGCTCACGTGGCGCACGTCCTTGCCCTTGATCAGGTACACCACGTACTCGGACATGTTCTTCGCGTGGTCGCCGATGCGTTCGATCGCCTTGGCCACCCAGAGGATCTCGAGCGAAGACGAGATGGTGCGCGGATCTTCCATCATGAAGGTGATCAGCTTGCGCACGATCGTCTTGAACTCGTCGTCGACCTGCTCGTCGAGCCGCACGACCTTGGCCGGAACCGCGATGTCGAGTCGCGCGAACGCATCGAGCGACTGGCGGAGCATGTCGACCGCGATCTCCGCGACGTGCTTGATGTCGCGGTAGCGCGGGATCTGCAGCGCATCGCGCTCGTGCAGGTTCTTCGCCATGCGGGCGATCTTCGAGGCCTCGTCGCCGATGCGCTCGAGGTCGGTGATGGTCTTGATGACCGTCAGGATCATGCGCAGGTCGATCGCGGTCGGCTGACGGCGCGCGATGATGTGGCTGCACTGCTCGTCGATCTCGATCTCGAGCCCGTTCACCCGGTGGTCGGCCTCGATGATGCGGTCGCACTGCTCGATGTTGCCGGTGGAAAGGGCCTCGATCGCGCTGGTGATCTGGTGCTCGACGATGCCACCCATCTGCAGTACACGGGCGCGCACGGCTTCGAGTTCCGCATCGAACTGCTTGGCGATATGCTGGTTCATGTCGGTGTCCCGATGTCGAGTAGAGGATGACCGTACAGGTTATCGCGTGAATGTGACATGCACATGGCGGCCGCGTCTGTGCAGGCCGGCACGCTCAGCGAACCAGCGTGCGCACGCCGCCGGCAGAGGCCACCAGCGCGATGTCGGCCGGCCGACGCGCGAACAGGCCGTTGCAGACCACGCCGGCGATCTGGTCGAGATCGGATTCGAGGGCGGCCGGGTCGTGCATCTTCAGGCCGGGCACGTCGAGGATCAGGGTGCCGTTATCGGTGACGAAGCCGGTGCGCAGCGATGGCTGGCCGCCCATGCGCGCGACCTGCCGTCCGACATGGCTGCGGGCGATCGGCAGCACCTCGATCGGCAGCGGGAAGCGGCCCAGCGTGGCGACCAGCTTCTTCTCGTCGACGATGCAGACGAACCGCGTCGCTACGGCGGCCACGATCTTCTCGCGGGTGAGTGCGCCACCCCCGCCCTTGATCATGCGCAGCCCGGCGTCGATCTCGTCGGCGCCGTCGACGTAGACCGCGATCTCGTCGACGCTGTTGAGGTCGACCACCCGGATACCCGCGGCTTTCAGCTTCGCGCTGCTGCCCTCGGAACTGGATACGGCACCTTCGATCCGGTCTTTCATCGCGGCAAGCTCGGCGATGAAGAAATCGACGGTCGAGCCGGTGCCCACGCCGATGACGGCGTTTTCCGGTACATACGCCATCGCGGCTTTCGCAGCGGCGCGCTTGAGTTCGTCCTGCGTGGCCATGAGATGATTATTGCAGGATCACGCACCGGATGCACCCGTATCGGCACCGTGCCGGCCGGAACGCCGCCGCCCGTCGGCCCCGGTTCGGGCCCTCCACTCCCCGCAGCGCTGGAAGCCATGCCCACCGAATACCTAGAACGCATCCTCAAGGCCCGCGTGTACGACGTCGCGATCGAGACGCCGCTCGACCTCGCCCCCTCGCTGTCGGCCCGGGTCGGGAACTCGGTGCTGCTCAAGCGTGAGGACATGCAGCCGGTGTTTTCGTTCAAGCTGCGCGGCGCCTACAACAAGATGGTGAACCTGCCGCCGGCGGCCCTGCGGCGGGGCGTCATCGCGGCCTCCGCCGGCAACCACGCACAGGGCGTCGCGCTGTCCGCGCAGAAGCTCGGCTGCAGGGCGATGATCGTGATGCCGGTCACCACGCCGCAGATCAAGGTGCAGGCGGTGGCGGCGCGGGGCGCCGAGGTGGTGCTGGCCGGGGATACCTACGACGAAGCCCATGCGCATGCGCTGGTGCTGATGAAGCGCCACCGGCTGACCTTCGTGCATCCCTACGACGATCCGGACGTGATCGCCGGGCAGGGCACGATCGGCATGGAGATCCTGCGCGACCATCCGGGGCCGATCGATGCGATCTTCGTCGCGATCGGCGGTGGCGGCCTGATCTCCGGCATCGGCGCGTACGTGAAGCGGCTGCGGCCGGAGATCCGGCTGATCGGCGTTGAGCCGGTCGACTCCGATGCGATGTACCAGTCGCTGCAGGCCGGGCACCGGGTACGCCTGGAGCAGGTCGGCCTGTTCGCCGACGGCGTCGCGGTCAAGCAGGTCGGGGTGGAAACCTTCCGCCTCTGCCAGGGGCTGGTCGACGAGATCATCCGGGTCGATACCGACGAGATCTGCGCCGCGATCAAGGACGTGTTCGAGGACACCCGATCCATCCTGGAGCCGGCTGGTGCGCTGGCGATCGCCGGCCTGAAGGCCTGGACCAAGCGCGAGAAGGTGCGCGACCGCACGCTGGTGGCGATCGCCTGCGGCGCGAACATGAACTTCGATCGCCTGCGTTTCGTCGCCGAGCGTGCCGAGATCGGCGAATCGCGCGAGGCCATCCTCGCGGTGACCATCCCGGAGCGGCCGGGCAGCTTCAAGGCTTTCTGCGCGCTGCTCGGGCCGCGCAACGTCACCGAGTTCAACTACCGCTACGCGGAGGCGGCGCAGGCGCAGGTGTTCGTCGGCATCGAGGTGAAGAGCCGGCGCGAGACTGCCGACCTGGTGAAGATACTGAAGAAGGCGGGTCTCGCGGCGCAGGACCTGACCGACAACGAGATGGCCAAGCTGCATGTGCGCCACCTGGTGGGCGGGCGCGCACCGTCGGTGGATGACGAGATCGTCTACCGCTTCGAGTTCCCGGAGCGCCCGGGCGCGCTGATGCGCTTCCTGGAGGCGATGAGCGGCGGCTGGAACATCAGCCTGTTCCACTACCGCAACCACGGGGCCGATTACGGGCGCGTGCTGGTCGGCATGCAGGTTCCGGCCATGGACGCGGCCCGGTTCCGCCGGTTCCTGGCGGAACTCGGCTACCGCTACCAGGACGAGTCGGCCAACCCGGCCTACCGATTGTTCCTCGGTCGTTGACCACTGACGGGCGGGTACAATCATCAGGTGAAGCATTTGCCGAAACTGAACTGCTGGCATGAACTGCGCCCCCCGGGCTCCTTCCGTGCGCTGGCCGGCCATGCTGCCGCCGTGCTGACCCGCGCGCGCGTTTCGCTTGCCGGGCTGCCGTCCGGCCGATGCGCGATCGCGCTGGCCGCCGGCCTGGTGGCCGGGTTCGCGCCGGCGCTGGCGCCCGTTGCCGCGGCCCAGCCCCAGGTATCGGCGCAGGTGCTGCAGCAGGACGAGGAATTCCGCGCAGCCCGGGAGGCGTTCCGGCTCGGGCAGGCGGCACGGCTCGACCAGGCGGCCGTCCGGTTGCGCGGCCATCCGCTGGAGCCCTGGGTCCAGTACTGGCAGTTGCGGCTGCGGCTGGACAACGCCGACACCGCCGAGGTACAGGCCACGCTGGCCCGGTTGGCCGATACCCGGGCGGGTGACCAGTTGCGCGCCGACTGGCTGAAGCTGCTCGGCCGCCGCGGGCAGTGGGACCTGTTCGCAGCCGAACATCCGCGTCTGGTGAACAGCGACACCGAGGTCGACTGCCATGCGCTGACCCAGCGACGCAACGCCGGCGATGCCTCGGCCCTCGCCGAGGCGCGGCCGCTCTGGTTCACCGGTCGCGACCTGCCGGAGAGCTGCACGCCGCTGTTCCAGGACCTGATCGCGTCCGGAGCGCTGCGCGCCGATGACATCTGGGCGCGCATCCGGCTCGCGTTCGAGGCCGGGCAGGCGGGCACCGTGCGCCGCGTGGCGGCCTTCCTTCCGGCCGGGCAGCAGCCCGACGGCAAGGCGGTCGACTTCGCGCTGAACAATCCGCAGGCGATGCTCGACCGGAAGAATGAACTGCGCACCCGCGCGCAGCGCGAGGTCGTGATGTTCGCGGCGCACCGGCTCGCACGTACCTCGCCACCGAATGCAGCCGAGGCCTGGGGGCGCATCGACCAGCTGTTCAGCGAGGCCGAGCGCGGATACACCTGGGGCGCGATCGCCTGGCTGGGCGCGCGCCGGTTCGATCCCGATGCGCTGCGCTGGTTCCGCATGGCTGGCGGCGTGCAGCTCAACGACGAGATGCTCGGCTGGCGGGTGCGCGCCGCGCTGCGCGCCGAGGCCTGGCCGGAGGTGCTTGCCGCGATCGGCCAGATGACCCCGCGCGAGCAGCAGGAGGCCGCCTGGCGCTACTGGCGCGCACGCGCGCTGCGCGAACTCAAGCGCAACGACGAGGCGGTGCCGATACTCGCGGCCCTGTCGCGCGAGTTCAGCTTCTACGGCCAGCTTGCGCTGGACGACCTCGGCCCGGTGGCCGGACCGCCCGCGCCGCCGCCGTTCAAGCCGTCGCGCGACGAGATGGAGGCGTTCGGGAAGCACCCGGCGGTGCAGAGGGCGCTGGCGTTCTACCGGCTGCAGATGCGTTTCGAAGGCAACCGCGAGTGGTTCTGGGTGATCCGCACCATGACCGACGAGCAGCTGCTGTCAGCGGCCGAGTGGTCGCGGCGCAACCGGCTCTGGGACCGTGCGATCGCGACCGCCGAGCGCACGCGTGAACGCCACGACTTCTCGCTGCGCTTCCTGGCGCCGTTCCGGGACGAACTGCAGGCGCACGTGAAGAGCCAGCAACTCGACGAGGCCTTCGTGCTCGGGCTGATCCGCCAGGAGAGCCGCTTCCTGCCCGACGTGCGGTCCCACGCCGGAGCCTCAGGCCTGATGCAGCTGATGCCGGCCACGGCGGCCTGGGTGGCCAAGCGCACGGGCATGCTTGATTTCCGTCCGTCGCTGGTCAATGACGTACAGGTCAACCTCGGCCTGGGCACTGCCTACCTGCGCACCGTGCTCAACGACCTCGATGACCATCCGGTGCTGGCGTCGGCGGCATACAATGCGGGCCCCGGGCGCGCGCGTGCCTGGCGCACGGCGCAGCCCCTGGACGCGGCGATCTACGCCGAGAGCATCCCGTTCGGCGAAACGCGCGACTACGTGAAACGCGTGATGTCGAACGCGACCTACTACGCCCAGCAGTTCGGGGACCATGTGACCTCGTTGCGGGCCCGCATCGGCACCATCCCCGCGCGCAACTGAGCTGAATGCAACCGAGCTGGAAATCGAGATGAGCAGAGTGGACAGGGTCTGCCTGATTGGAGGCAGCGGATTCGTCGGGCGGCATGTGGCCGAGCGCCTTGCCGCGCGCGGCGTGCGGGTGATCATCCCGACGCGCAACCGTGAACGCGCGAAGGCCGACCTCATCGTGCTGCCCAGCGTCGAGCTGGTGAACGCCGACGTGAACGACCCGGCACAGTTGTCCGACCTGGTGGCCGGTTGCGATGCAGTGGTCAACCTGGTGGGCATCCTGCACGAGGGCCGGTCCGGCGACTTCCGTCGCGCGCATGTCCTGCTGACCGAGCACTGCATCGCCGCCTGTGTCCGCCATGGGGTGCGCCGCTATCTGCACATGAGCGCGCTGGGCGCCGGGCCGTCCGCACCGAGCGAGTACCAGCGCACGAAGGGCGAAGCCGAGCAGCGGGTGATGGCTGCGCACGCGGCCGGGCTCGCGACCACGATCTTCAGGCCGTCGGTGATCTTCGGCGACGGCGACAGCTTCCTCACGCTGTTCGCGCGGCTGCTGGCGCTCGCGCCGTTCGTGCCGCTCGGTTCGCCCGATGCCCGCTTCCAGCCGGTCTGGGTCGAGGACGTCGCACATGCGTTCGTCGCGGCGCTCGACCTGCCGCAGACCATCGGCCAGGTCTGCGACCTGGTCGGGCCGGAGGTGTTCACGCTGCGCGAACTGGTGCGGCTGGTGGGCAGGGTCACCGGCCACGAGCGCCCGGTGTTCGGGCTTCCGGACGGCCTGTCGCGCCTGCAGGCGCGCGTGTTCGGTGCGCTGCCGGTGAAGCTGATCACCTACGACAACTACCTGTCGATGACCGTCGACAACGTGTCTTCCATGCCCTATCCGGCGCTGTTCGACCGTGCGCCGTCTGCGCTGGAGCCGATCGCGCGCCAGTACCTCGGCAACGCCACGCCGCGGGGCCGCTACCAGGCCTTCCGGCACCGCGCCGGGCGCTGAGTCGCCGCGCGCCTGATGAATCGCCAGCAGCCAACGCCCGCGGGCAGCCGCGCTGCCAGCGCAGGCCTGGTGCTGGTCATCGGCAACCGCAACTATTCGTCATGGTCGCTGCGGCCCTGGCTGGCCGCCGCGATGACCGGCGCATCGTTCGACACGATCCGCATCCCCCTGCACCAGCCCGACAGCCAGGCGCGCATCCGGCACTATTCCGCAGCCGGCAAGGTGCCGGTGCTGGTCGACGGCAGCCATGTCGTGTGGGACTCGCTGGCGATCTGCGAGTACCTTGCCGAGCGCTTCCCCGAGGCCGGTCTGTGGCCGTCGGACGCGGCGGCGCGCGCGGTGGCACGCTCGGCCGCGTGCGAGATGCATGCCGGCTTCGCAGCGCTGCGCCGCGACCTGCCGATGAACATCCGCCTCGATCGCGTCGGCCATCGGTGGTCGCCCGAAGCGGATGCAGACATCGCCCGGATACTGGCCCTGTGGTCCGGCCTGCGTGCGCGCCACGACAGCGGTGGCGCGTTCCTGTTCGGGCGATTCTCCATCGCCGATGCGATGTACGCGCCCGTGGTGCTGCGCCTGCGCAGCTACCGGGTACCGGTGCCTGGCGACGTGGCTGCCTACATGCAGTCGGTGCTCGGCCTGCCGCCGATGCAGGACTGGATGACGGCGGCCCTGGCCGAGCCCGAGCGCATCGATGCGCTCGAGCGGTGAGCCGCTGATGGAAACCTATTCGGTCGGTGGATCGGTGCGCGACGAACTGCTCGGCCTGTCGGTCGTGGATCGCGACTGGGTGGTGGTGGGCGCGACCCCGCAGCAGATGCTGGACCTGGGCTTCCGTGCCGTCGGACGCGATTTCCCCGTGTTCCTGCATCCGGTCACCCGCGAGGAGCATGCGCTCGCGCGCACCGAGCGCAAGAGCGGGCCGGGCTATCGAGGCTTCGTCGTGCAGGCCTCGCCCGACGTGACGCTGGAGGAGGACCTCGCCCGCCGCGACCTCACGATCAACGCGATCGCGCGCGACGGCAACGGCACGCTGATCGACCCCCATCACGGGTTGCGCGACATACAGGCCCGCGTGCTGCGCCATGTCGGCGTCGCGTTCACCGAAGACCCGGTGCGCATCCTGCGCCTCGCGCGCTTCGCGGCGCGCTTCACCGACTTCACCGTCGCACCCGAGACGCTCGCGCTCGCGCGCAGCATGGTGGATGCCGGCGAAGTGGATGCGCTCGTCGCCGAGCGGGTCTGGCAGGAACTGGCCAAGGGCCTGTCCGAGCGCGAACCGTCACGGATGTTCCAGGTGTTGCGCGACTGCGGTGCGCTGGCTAAGGTACTGCCCGAGGTCGATGGGCTGTTCGGCGTGCCGCAACCGGTGGTACATCACCCTGAGATCGACACGGGCGTGCACGTGATGATGGCGCTCGACCTCTCAGCCCGCGAGCAGGCGCCGCTGCCGGTGCGCTTCGCACTGCTGGTGCACGACCTGGGCAAGGGCACCACCCCGCCTGCCGAGTGGCCGCGCCATGTCGCGCACGAACAGCGCGGCGTGCCGCTGGTCGACGCGCTGTGCCAGCGGCTGCGCGTGCCGTCCGAATGCCATGACCTCGCACGGCTGGTGTCGCGGTTCCACACCGACATCCACCGCGCGCTCGAACTGCGGCCGGCTACCGTGCTGAAGGTGATCGAGGGCGCCGACGGCGTGCGCCGGCCGGAGCGTTTCCTGCAGATGCTGCAGGCGTGCGAGTTCGATGCCCGTGGCAGGCTCGGGCTGGCGTCGCGTCCCTATCCGCAGCGGCGGCGCATGCAGGCTGCGCTGGAGGCCACCCGCGGCGTCGACGCCGGCGCGATCGCGCGGGCATCGGAACGCGACCGGATCGCGGACGCAGTGAAGCAGGCCCGGCTGGCCGCCGTCACCGCGGCCATCGGCGGCGACTGGCCGCGGTGACGCGTACTGCCTAGTCCGGCCGGCTGTACGAGCGCGTCCGCGGGGCGCCGGTGGCGGCGCGGTCGCGATGGCGGTAGTTGCCGCCGGGGCCACCCGGTGCCGCCGGGTTGCCGGGACGGCCGGCGCTCGGGCCGGTATGCCGGCGTGCCGGCGCACCGGAACGGTCGCGATCGTACGGGCGCGAGGACGGCGCCGATGCCGAACGCGGACGCGGCTCCAGGCCTGCGATCACGGTGATCGGGATCGTCTGCGACGTGAAGCGCTCGATCGTGCGCACGACGCCGCGGTCGCGGATGCCGATGAAGCTGATCGCGATGCCCTGGCGGCCGGCACGGCCGGTGCGGCCGATGCGGTGCACGTAGTCTTCGGCCTGGCGCGGCAGGTCGTAGTTGATCACGTGCGAGATGCCCTGCACGTCGATACCGCGCGCGGCCACGTCGGTGGCCACGAGCACCCGCAGCCCGCCGGAGCGCAGCGACTGCAGCGTGCGCGAACGCTGGCTCTGCTTCATGTCGCCATGCAGTGCCGCTGCCGAGAAGCCGCTCTGCAGCAGCGACTGCGCTAGGTCGTCTGCCGAGCGCTTGGTCGACGTGAACACGATGGCCTGTTTCATCTCGGCATCGCGCAGCAGGTGGTCGAGCAGCCGGTTCTTGTGGCCCATGTCGTCGGCGATGTGCATGCGCTGCTCGATGTTCACATGCGGCGTCTGCTGGCTGTCGACGGTGATGCGCACCGGGTCTTTCAGCATCGAGGTGGCCAGGCGCACGATGCCCGGCTCCATCGTCGCGGAGAACAGCATCGTCTGGCGCGAGGCGGGCATCTTCGACACGATCGCATCGAGGTCTTCGCTGAAGCCCATGTCGAGCATGCGGTCGGCTTCGTCGAGCACCAGCAGTTGCAGCCGCGAAAGGTCGACGCGGCCGGAGTTCATCTGGTCGAGCAGGCGGCCGGGGGTGGCTACCAGGATGTCGACGCCCATCTTCAACATGCGGTTCTGCACCGGATAGGGCATCCCGCCGACGATCGACACCGTCTTCACGCGGCGCAGGTTGCGCCCGTAGGTCTCGCTCGCCCGGGTGACCTGCATCGACAGTTCGCGCGTCGGGGTCAGCACCAGCACGCGCGGGCCATTGCCGTTGGCCGGGTGCGGCACGGTCAGCAACTGCAGCGCGGGCAGCATGAAGGCGGCGGTCTTGCCGCTGCCGGTCTGCGACGAAACCATCAGGTCGCGCCCCTCGAGGGCGACCGGGACGGCCTGCGCCTGCACGGCGGTCGGTTCGGTATAGCCTGCAGCCGTGATGGCTTCCAGGATGGGAGCGGCGAGGCCGAGTTCGGCGAATGTCATCTTCTGAGTCCTCTGCGCCGCCATTCCGGTGGAGGCGCCTGCGATTGCGATGGGCAGAAGGGCATGCCGTCCGAAAGCGGAAACGGCAAGTCTGACGCGCAAACGAAACGCAGCAGTCGGCAGGCCCGTACACCGGCACCAACCGAATCGCACTCCATCAGGTAAACCTGGGGAAACGCTGCAGGAAGGAACATCCGGTCGCCTTGAGCGGCGGATCGGCCTTCCGGAGAGGTCAGGGACGATGAGAAAAGAACAACGGTCGCGAATGGAGCCGGGGTCGCAACGTCTTGCAGATTGCAACAGCACCCTTCACGGAAGCCGGAAGATACGCGATATCGGTCGAAACACCAAGCGAATCGTTCCCGGCGTCTGCCGCCTGACTCAAGAATATCCGGCGCCATCCGTTACTGGATCACTGGCCTCCTGCGGCCCTTCCCCACTGATCCCCGTTCTCCCGATGACTGCCGACCCGAGCATGCGCGACGATTTCCCGAAGAAGATCGGCAAGTACCGGATCCTGCGCGAACTGGGGCGGGGCGCGACCAGCAGCGTGTACCTCGCCACTGATCCGTTTGCCGAGCGCGAGGTGGCGGTCAAGCTGCTCACCTGCATGGACGCGGCAGACGAGCGCATGGCCCGCCGCTTCCGCAACATGTACCTGAACGAAGCGACGCTGGTGGGCAAGCTGTCGCACCCCTACATCGCGACGATCTTCGATGCGGTCGATGACGAGGACGCGAGCTACATCGTGATGGAGTACGTGCCCGGGGGCACGCTCGAGTACCACACCAGCGTCGCGCGCCTGCTGCCGGTCGAGCAGGTGGTCGACATCGTGTTCAAGTGCGCGCAGGCGCTCTTCTTCGCCCAGCAGCGCGGCGTGATCCATCGCGACATCAAGCCTGCGAACATCCTGGGTACCGCGGACACCGGGTTCAAGGTCAGCGACTTCGGTTCGGCGCTGTCGATGAGCGGCGAGAACACGCAGATCAGCGGCATCGGATCGCCCGCCTACATGTCGCCGGAACAGGTGCGCGACGAATCCCTGACCCACCAGACCGACATCTACTCGCTCGGCGTGGTGCTCTACCAGTTGCTGACCGGAAAGCTTCCGTTCACCGGTGGCAGCCATGCGAGCCTGGTCTACCAGATACTCAATATCGAAGCGGTGAAGCCCTCCGAGGTGCGCGAGGGGCTGCCGTCGACGCTCGACGAGATCACCCTGCGTGCGATGGCGAAGGACCCTGCACGTCGCTACCCGACATGGCAGGCGTTCGCGGACGACCTGTCGAGCGTGGTCGGTGCGCTGTCGCCGCCGCAGAGCGACCTGAACGATGCCTTGAAGTTCGCGGCGATCAAGGGCCTGAGCTTCTTCCACGAGTTCGCGGATGTCGAGATCTGGGAGGCGCTGCGCGTCACCCGATGGGGTCGCGCGCCGGCGTCGACGGTCCTCATCCGCGAGGGGGACCAGGGCGACAGCTTCTACATCCTGGTCGACGGCGAGGTGCGCGTCTCGCGCGGCAACACCACGCTCAACATCCTGAAGCCGGGCGACTGCTTCGGCGAGATTCTCTATTTCAACGCGCCGGTCGCCCGGCGCACGACGTCGATCACGACCGTCTCGCCGACCATGGCGATCGAGATCAAGGCGGCCGCGCTCAATGCGGCCAGCGATGCGCTGCAGGTGAAGGTGAACCGCGCGTTCCTGAGCATCCTGCTCGACCGGCTGACGCTGGCCAACGCGCGCCTGGCCGCGGCCTGATCGAGGCCGGCAGGCGCATGCGGCCAGCCTGCGCTACTGCAGTTCCATCACCACGTGGTCGCGGTACCCCTTGCGTTCCTTCAGCCGGCCGTACCAGTCCTCGAGCGCCGGCAGCGGCGGGCGCTCGAAGGCCATGTTCAGGAATCGGTGGACGGCGCAGCCCAGGGGGATGTCGCCCATCGTGAACGCATCGCCCGTCACGTAGGCATGGCCGGCGAGGTGGCTGTCGAGCATCCGGAAATGCTGGATGCTCTGCGCGATGGCCGATTCCACCGCCTTCGGGTCGCGCTTCTCCGGCGCCACCCGGTACAGGTTGAAGAACGCGATGCGCAGCGAGGTACCCCAGGCGCTGGTCGAGTGCCATTCCATCCAGCGGTCGGCGTCCGCGCGCGCCTGCAGCGACGCGGGGCAGAGCGTGCCACTGCCGTGCTTCTCGGCCAGGTAGCGCACGATCGAGTTCGACTCCCAGAGCACGAAGCCGTCATCGTCGATGGTCGGCACCAGGCCGTTGGGGTTCATCTTCCGGTACCAGTCTTCGGTGTTTCGCCCGAATTCGAGCCCGGCGTCGATGCGCTCGTACGGCGTGCCGGTCTCAGCAAGGCACCAGAGCACCTTCTGCACGTTGATCGAAGTGATGCGACCCCATACTTTCAGCATTCGTGGTGCCTCCGGAGGACAATGATCGGTTGCAGAGCCTGGCTGGCCATCAACGGTCCCGCGGACAGGCTCCGCGGCGCGAGTCTGACAGAACCGGCGCGCGAGACCGACCGCGCCGGACGAATCCTGGGTCACCGGTGCGCATCGTGCTCGTGAAGGACGCCACCCCGAGGCTGCCTGCCAGACCTGAAGCGTTTTTTCGGGGCAGGTGAGCCCTCAGTTACAGCTGAGCCAGCCCGGCCAGCATTTCCTGGCGAGCCATCCAGTCGGCCTCCGCCGCTTCCAGCCGCGTGGCGATGTCGCCACTGCGCGCGAGCGCCGCAGCCAGTTCGGCCTGGCGGGGCGGCAGGTAGAGGTCGGGATCTCCGAGCAGCGTCTCGAGCCGACCCTTTTCCGCGGTCAGGCGCTCGATTTCCTGTTCGAGTTTCGCGATCTCGCGCTCGATCGGCTTGCGCTGGCCGCCGCCGTCCTGCTTCTGGCGGTGCCCGCCCGCAGGCTTGCCGTCATGCGCTTTCGCCGTCTCTGCCTTCGAGGCCGTGACCTTCGTCGCCGCTGGCTGTGCCGGCGCGTCGGCCGCCTTGACGGTCTGCGCCTGCGGCTGTGCCTTCGCGGCCTGGCGCGCAGCCGCGCGCGTGCGCTGCTCGAGCCACTGGCGGTAGTCGTCGAGATCGCCATTGAACGGCTCGACCTTGCCATCGGCGACCAGGATGAATTCATCGGCGGTCGAGCGCAGCAGATGGCGATCGTGTGAAACGAGGATCAGCGTGCCGTCGAACTGCGCGAGCGCCATGGTCAGCGATTCGCGCATCTCGAGGTCGAGGTGGTTGGTCGGTTCGTCCAGCAGCAGCAGGTTCGGCCGGCGGAACACGATCATCGCCAGCGCGAGGCGGGCCTTCTCGCCGCCGGAAAACGGCGCGATCTTCGATACCGCCATGTCGCCGCTGAAGTCGAAGCGGCCGAGGAACGCCCGCAGTTCGCCTTCCTTCGCCCGCGAATTGATGTCGCGCGCGAGCCGGGTGATGTGGCCGATCGGGGTGTCGTCGGGCCGCAACCGTTCGATCTCGTGCTGCGCGAAGTAGCCGATGGCAAGGTTGCGGCCGAGGGTGAGGTCGCCGCCCAGCGGGGCGAGTTCGCCGGCCAGCGTACGCACCAGCGTGGTCTTGCCCTGGCCGTTGGCACCGAGCACGCCGATCCGCTGCCCGGGTATCAGCGTGAGGCTCACGTTGCCGAGGATGACCGTCGGCTTGCCGGTGCCGGGTCTCGGACTTGCGTCGCTGCCGCCCGCCGGATAGCCGCAGGCGACATGGTCCATGTGGATCATCGGGTTCGGGCTCTGGCCGGCGTCGGCGAACTCGAACTGCACCGGGCTGGAGGCATGGGCCGGTGCCACCAGCGTCATCCGCTCGAGCGCCTTCACCCGGCTCTGTGCCTGGCGCGCCTTGCTGGCCTTGGCCTTGAAGCGCGCGATGAACGACTCGAGGTGGGCGATGTGCGCCTGCTGCTTCACGAATGCGGACTGCTGCACGGCGAGCTGTATCGCGCGTTCCTTCTCGAAGGTCGAGTAGTTGCCGCCGTAGCGCTTGAGCTTGCCCTCGTCCAGGTGCAGCGTGACGCCGATGGCGGAGTCGAGGAAGTCGCGATCGTGCGAGATGATGACCAGCGTGCCGGGATAGCGCGCCAGCCATTCCTCGAGCCAGACGATCGCGTCCAGGTCGAGGTGGTTGGTCGGTTCGTCGAGCAGCATCAGGTCGGACGGCGACATCAGCGTCTGCGCCAGGGCCAGCCTCATCTTCCAGCCGCCCGAGAAGCTCGAAACCGGATTGTCGAGCTGCGCGGGCTTGAAGCCCAGGCCGAGCAGCAGCGACTCGGCGCGCGACCGGGCGGTATACGCATCGTGGTCGGCCAGTTTCGCGTGCAGTTCGCCGGCGGCGTGGCCGTCGTGGGCAGCCTCGGCCTTCTCGAGGTCGGCCTCGAGAAGGCGCAGTTCACGGTCGCCGTCGATCACGAACTCGGTGGCACCGCGCTCGCTGTGCGGCGCGTGCTGGGCCACGTGCGCGACACGCCAGTGCGCCGGGATGAAGACATCGCCGGCATCGGGCAGCAATTCCCCGAGCAACAGCGAGACGAGGGACGACTTGCCGCTGCCGTTGTCGCCGACCAGCCCGACATGCTCGCCGGGGGCGATCTGGACGGTTGCATCGGAGACGAGCAGCTTGGCGCCGCGGCGAAGGGCGAGGTTCTGGAAGCGGATCATCTGCCGATTATCGCCCGCCGGGCAGGTAACATCGACGCTCGATTGCGCGGATGCACCCGGTTGCCTGCGCGCAGCACGCAACGAGGGGGTGGAAGATGGCGATCCTGGTGACCGGCGGCAGCGGTTATGTGGGGCTCAACGTGGTCGAGGCGCTGGCGCGCGCCGGGCGCGAGGTGATCTCTTTCGACATGACGCTGCCACCGCCGGTGGCTGCGGCGGCGCTGTCCGCGCTGCCCGGGACGGTGCACACGGTCGATGGCGACCTCATGGATGCGGGGGCGCTCGACCGTGCGTTCCAGGCGGCGCCGATCGAGGCGGTGATACACACGGCCGCGGTGACCTCCGGTCCGGCGCGCGAGGCGGTCGAGCCGGCGCGGGTGTTCCAGGTGAACGTGCTGGGCACCATCGGGCTGCTGGAGGCCGCGCGGCGGGCTCGCGTGCGGCGCGTGGTGATCACCAGTTCGGGCGCCGCCTACGGCGAGTCGCTCTACCGTCCGGGCCTGATGCAGGAAGACGCCACGCCCGTGCTCCCGACCACGCTCTATGCCACCACCAAGTACGCGGCCGAGCGCACCGCGCGCCGCCTGGCCGAGCTGTGGCAGATGGAGGTCGCCTGTACTCGGCTGGGCACGCTGATCGGGCCCTGGGAACGCGACGGCTCCTCGCATGCGCACGGCGTGCGCGACAACTTCGGCCCGCATTCACAGCTCGCGCGCATCGCGGTGGCCGGCGGCGAGGCCGTGCTCCCGGCGGACGAATGCACGCGCGACTGGGTCTACAGCCCGGATGTCGGCCGTGCGCTGGTGACGCTCGCCGATGCGCCGTCGCTGCCGAACTTCGTCTACAACCTGAGCGCAGGCATCGACTGGAGTGGGGACATTGCCGGATGGTGCCAGGTGCTCGCCGCGCGCTTCCCCGCGTTCTGCCACCGCATCGCGCGGCCGGGCGAGACGCCGAACGTGCACTACACCGATCGCGCGCGCAGCCTGATGGCGGTGGAACGGTTCGAGGCGGACCATGGCTTCGTCGCCACCCGTGACCGCACCTCGGTCCACCGCGCCTTCGCCGACTGGGTAGAGCAGGTCGGCCGCGCCTGGTACGCGAGCTGAGCGCGCGCCTTCGGCGGGGCCGGGGCGGGCCAAGCTGACCGGCGGCGGTGCCTGCGGTCAGTCCGGCACCGCTCCCGAAGCCTTGATCACATCAGCCCATTTACGGTTCTCCCTGCGGATGAACTCGACATAGGCTGCAGGACCGAGGAAGGTCGCGTTCCCGCCCACGGCCGCGAAGCGCTCCTGGACGTCGGGCATGGCGACCAGGCGCGCGCTGTCCTTCGCCAGCCGGTCGACGACGGCGGCCGGCAGGCCTGCCGGTCCCGAGAGGCCGGTCCAGATGCTGCCCTCGACGCTCGGGTAGCCAGCCTCGGTCATGGTCTGCACGTCGGGGAACAGCGCGGCGCGCTTGTCCGAGAGGGCCGCGATCACGCGCAGCCGGCCAGCCTTCACCTGGCTGATCAGCGACGGCAGGCTGTCGAACATCACATGCACCTGGCCGCTGGCGATATCGGTCACCGCGGCGGCTGCACCCTTGTAGGGAACATGCGTCATCGGTATGCCGGTGGCCAGCTTGAACTGCTCGCCCATCAGTTGCGGGCCGCTGCCGTTGCCGGCCGAGGCGAACAGGAAGCCGCCCGGCCGGGCCCTGGCGAGCGTGATGAATTCCCTCACTGTCTTCGCCGGCAGGTCGGCGTTGATCGCCATCAGCGCGGGCAGGACGGCGACCAGCGCGACGTGGGTGAAGTCGCGGAAGGCGTCGTACGGCAGCTTGCGGTAGAGCACCGGCGCGACGCCATGCGACGTGCTCGACGACAGCATCAGGGTGTGGCCGTCGGGCGTTGCCTTCGAGACCAGTTCGGACGCGGCGATGCCGCCGGCGCCAGCGCGGTTCTCGACCAGTACCTGCTGCCCGAGCGACTCGGTGAGCTTCGAGCCGACCACGCGCGCCGTGAAGTCGAGCGCACCGCCCGGGGGTACGTGCACGATCAGGCGCAGCGGGCGGTCGGGAAAGGCCGGCTGGGCGCTGGCGTGCGGCGCCAGAGCCGCGGCCAGC
>CAIQON010000205.1 GCA_903873475.1 uncultured bacterium | reverse complement strand
GCGCCGGCCTGGAGCCGTCGCTCGCCGAAAACCTGCTGCGCCAGGCCGCGGCCCTCGCCCAGACCCAGGAACAGTCGGGACAACCCGCCGTGCTGCTGGTCGCGCCGGCACTTCGCTCGCTGCTGATGCGTTTCCTGAAGCGAGCGGTTCCCCAGTTGAAGGTGATCTCGCATTCCGAGATCCCTGACAGCAAGACCATCCGCGTGGTCGCGGTGCTCGGGGGACGGACATGATCGTGCGGCGTTTCCAGGCCCAGTCGGCCCGCGAGGCCTTGCGCGAAGTGCGCGATGCGCTGGGCGCAGACGCGCTGATCCTGTCCAACCGGCGGTTGCCATCGGGCGGCGTCGAACTGGTGGCGATGGTCGAGTCCGGCGTCGAGCCGGCGGTGCTGCCGGCGCCATTCCCGCCCCGGGCCGAGGTCGAACCGCTCCGGCGCTCGGCGATCGATGCATACACCCAGGCGGCGCTTGCGGACGATCCGGAACTGCCCGATGTCATGCGCCGCGCCGCCCCGCCTGCAGCGCCGTGGCCACCGCTGCAGGTGCCGACCGGCGCGCGCGCACCGGCGACGCGCGCCCGGGGTGGCCAGCCACCGGTGGACCGCAGCGGTGCGGTTGCCGAAGCGTCACCTTTACATGTGCCGGCATCACCTGCAGCACCCACCGCGCCGATGGCAGCTGATGCGGTGGCGCCGTCGTCTGCCGCGGCGCTTGCCGCGGCAGGGCAGCAGGCCGCGGCGCACGGGGCTGCGGACACCGGTGCGATCACGCAGATCGCTGCCGAGGTCCGTTCGCTGCGCTCGCTGGTCGAGCACCAGCTCGCCGGGTTCGCCTGGGCCGACCGCTCCCGCCGGTCGCCGGTCGAGACCGAGGTGATGCGGCGGCTGCTCGCGGCCGGTTTCAGCACGTTGCTCGCGCGCGAGCTTGGCGAGGCGATCAGCCGCGACCGCGCCCCCGAACCCGATGCAGCCGCAACCGGCCGCGACGCCCCGGCCTCCGAGACGCCAGTCGACATCGCCTGGCGCCAGGTGCGCACCCTGCTGTACGAGCGGCTCAAGACGCTCCTGCAGCCCGCCGACCCCTGCGAACGGGGCGGCGTGTTTGCGCTGGTCGGACCGACCGGCGTCGGCAAGACCACCACCGTCGCCAAGCTCGCGGCGCGCTGCGTGCTCGCGCGAGGGGCGTCCAGCGCCGCGCTCCTGACCACCGACGGGTTCCGTATCGGCGCGCTCGACCAGTTGCGAATCTACGGCCGCATCCTCGGCGTCCCCGTGATCGCGGTGCGCGATGAAACTGAACTGCAGATGACACTGGGTGACCTCGCGTCACGCCACCTCACGCTGATCGATACGGTAGGGATGAGCCAGCGCGACCGCCGCCTTGCCGAGCAGGCTGCCCTGCTCTCCGGCGAGGGGCGTGGCGTACAGCGGTTGCTGCTGCTGTCGGCCGCTTCCGCGGGCAGTACGCTGGAGGATGTCGCGACCCGCTATGCCGGGGGTGGCCTCGACGGCTGCATACTGACCAAGATCGACGAGGCGGTATCGCTGGGAGGCGTACTCGATGTCGTGCTGCGCCACCGGCTGCGGGTGTGCTTCGTGACGAACGGCCAGCGCGTGCCGGAAGACCTGCACCTGCCCAATCCGCTGTACCTGATCGATCGCGCGCTGCGCGGTCGCGAGGCGGCCAACCCGTTCACCCCGGCGAGCGACGAGTTCGCACTGGTCGCCGCCAGCGGAGGCTCCGGTGCGTGATCGGTTGACGCAGGATCGCCCGGCGCCCTGCAGGCAGCTGGCAAGGGTGTTGCGATGATCGGCCCGTGCGAGGACCAGGCGTCGAGCCTGCGGCGCCTGCTGGGCGGCTCGACGCTGCGCAGCGCACTGTTCATCGGTGGCGATGCCGGGATCGGACAGACCGCGCTGGTTGCCGCCACGGCGGAGGTGATGGCGCGGCGCGGCCATGCCGTGCTGGTGGTCGATGCACAGCCGCAGTTGCGCAGCGGTGCCGGCTGGTTCGGGCTTTCGCCGCGCGGTGACCTGGCCGAGGCGCTGTCCGGCCAGCGGCGGCTCGACGAGGTGCTCCTGCATGCCGCGGGCGGCGTCACCTGGGTGCCTGCCGCCAGGCTCGGCCCTGCCACTGCATCCGCGGCGGCCGATCCGACGGTGGCGGTGGCGGCTGCGGCGGCGCGCGCCCTGTCCGATCTCGCGGTGCGTTTCGACTGCGTGCTGGTCGACGTACCAGCCGACCGGGTGCGGCGCTGGTGGCCCGCCGCGGCGCAAGCCGGCAGCGTCCTGCTTGGCTCCACCACGGCCCAGCGTTCGGTGACTGCAGCCTATGCCGTGCTGAAGATGCTGGCCCTCGAGGTCGGGCAGCAGCGCTATCTGTGGTGGATGGCGCGCGCGGCCGATGCCGACGCGGCAGAGGCGGCCTGGCACAAGGTGGCACAGACGGCCCGCCGTTTCCTGCAGGTGCAGGTCGAATATGCCGGAGCCATGCCGGTCGACCCGATGGTGGCGCGAGCAGAGCGCCTGCGTCGCCCGTTGGCCGAGGCCTTCCCGGGCAGCCTGGCTGCTGCCGCCAGTGCGATGCTGGCCGAACGGCTCGACGTCCCGATGCCGCTGCCGGGTACGCCGGAGCAGGCCTGGCAGGCACTGCTGCTCGGCGAATCGGCGCGCGCCGGCGAACCGGCGCAGAATGAGAAGGGGGGAGCGGGGCTGGCCATCGACCGCGACGCGCCCCGCAGTCCGTCGTACAGTTCGGATCTCAGCCCGAACCCCAGCCCGTCCCAGAAACTGTCGCCGTTCGGCGCGCCGGGCCGAACCGCACTAGTATCACGGTAATTCAGTACAGGATCGCCCCTTTAGATGCCCCCGATTGCCTCGATAGACGACAAGGATGCCATCGTCAAGGAGATGGCGCCGCTGGTTAAGCGGATCGCCTACCACTTCATGACCCGGCTGCCGGCCAGCGTCGATGTCGATGACCTCATCCAGGCTGGTCTCATAGGCCTGCTCGACGCTTCGGACAATTTCGACAGCACGCAGGGCGCACAGTTCGAGACCTATGCGGTGCAGCGGATCCGCGGCTCCATGCTCGACGAATTGCGCCACGCCGACTGGCTGCCGCGCAACGTACGCAAGAACCTTCGCAAGATCGAGGCCGCGGTGGCGAAGCTCGAACAGAAGTTCGGTCGTCAGCCGAACGAGACCGAGCTGGCCGGCGAGATGAACGTGCCACTGTCCGACTACCAGCACATGCTGAGCGATGCGCGCGGCTCGCAACTGCTGCACTACGAGGATTTCCAGGAGTCGGACGACAACGATTTCTTCGACTTCTTCCTGGCCGACAACCAGTCCAACCCTCTGATGATCATCGAGGACAAGGGCTTTCGCCAGATGCTCGTCAACGCGATCAGCAACCTCCCTGAGCGCGAGAAGCTGGTGATGGGCCTGTACTACGAGAAGGAGCTCAACCTGAAGGAGATCGGCCAGGTACTGGGCGTCAGCGAATCGCGTATCTGCCAGCTGCACAGCCAGGCCGTGGCCCGGCTGCGCGCACGGATGAAGGAGTGGACGCACAACCCGTGAGCGCGGCCGAGGCCCAGCCAGGCCCGGCGCGCGTGACCCCCTGATGGACCGGATCAGCATAGCCGGCCTGCTGCTGGGGCTGACGGCGATCATCGGCGGGCTGGTGCTCGAAGGCGGGCATCCGGCCTCGCTGCTGCAGGTCACGGCCTTCCTGATCGTGGTCGGCGGTACCGCAGGCGCGGTCATGCTGCAGAGTTCAGCGGCGCAGTTTTCCGATGCGTTGCGCACGGCAGGCTGGGTGTTCAAGCCCCCGGTGCATGAACCGAGGAAGTTGATCGGCCGGGTCAGCAGCTGGAGCCAGGTCGCCCGCCGCGGCGGGCTGCTCGCGCTCGAGGCTGCGATCGATGCCTCGCGCGATCCGTTCGAGCGCAAGGGGCTGCAACTGCTGGTCGACGGTGCCGAGCCGAACGTGCTGCGCGAAGCGCTCGAACTGGAGATCAATGCGTTCGAGGCGCGTTACCGCGCCGCCGCACGCGTATGGGAGGCCGCTGGGGGCTATGCGCCGACGGTCGGCATCCTCGGCGCGGTGATGGGCCTGATCCAGGTCATGGAGAACCTGACCGACCCGGCGCGGCTCGGCGCCGGCATCGCGGTCGCATTCGTCGCGACCATCTACGGCGTCGGGCTGGCCAACCTCGTGTTCCTGCCCATCGCCAACAAGATCAAGGCGCTGGTCGCGCGTGACGTCAGCATGCGCGAGATGCTGATCGAGGGGCTGGTGGGCATCGCCAATGGCGAGAACCCGCGGTCGATCGAGATCCGCCTCCAGGGCTACCTCGTCTAGCCGCTGCGATGCCACGCAAGCACCTGCCGGAAGAGCCGGAATCGCACGACCGCTGGCTGATGTCCTATGCCGACTTCATCACCCTGCTGTTCGCGTTCTTCGTGGTGATGTACGCGATCTCGCAGGTGAACGAGAGCAAACATCGGGTACTCAGCGATTCGCTGGTGCAGGCCTTCCAGAATCCGTCGCGCCTGCCCGATGCCGAGAGTCCGACCAACTCGCCGCGCTCGATCCTCGGGCAGGAGCATGGCGGCATCATCGGACCGGCGCCAGGCTCGCCGGAAGACGAGGCCGCGATCCGGGCGATGATGGCGCGCATGCGTGAACTCGGGGCCGAGTTGTCGACGATGCTCGATCCCCTGGTGAAAGAGGGCCTGGTGCGGGTCAGCGAGACGCGCCAGGGGCTGGTGATCGAGATAAACGCCAGCGTGCTGTTCCGTTCCGGCCAGTCTGCCCTCGAGCCTGCCGCCACGAAGACGCTGGCGGAAGTGGCGCGGGTGCTGGCCCGCACGCGCGGGGCGATTGCGGTCGAGGGCCATACCGACGACGTGCCGATCTCGACCCCGGCATTCGCGTCGAACTGGGAACTGTCCGCCTCGCGCGCGGCAACGGTGGTGCGGCTGTTCGTCGAAACCGGCATCGCAGCGCCGAGACTCACCGCGATCGGCCATGCCGACAACCAGCCTGTCGAGCCCGGTGACACGACCGAGGCGCGGGCTCGAAACCGGCGGGTCGCGGTGATCATCCAGGCTGAATCCGAACCGGGCCAGATACCGTTGCCACGTCCAGCGACTGCGGCACCGCCTGGCGGGGTCCCGCGCAAGTAGGATGTCGCCGGGGGCGTCCTGGCTCAGACCTTGCCGAGGTTGCGTCCGGTGCCGCCGATGCGGGTCTGGCCGTCGGGGCCGTAGAGCGATGGCTGTACACCTGCCGCCAGCGCCGACAGCAGGCGCTGGTTGTGCTGCAGGCGGGTTTCGATCATCACGCCATTCTCGCGGTTGAGTGCCTGCGCCTGCGCGGCCGTGTCGACCAGTTGCTGCCAGGTCGCGGACAACGAAACCTGTTCGGCACCCCCGTGCACGATCAGCCATTGCGCCATGCCGGAACGGTCGGCACTGAACGCCTGTCCGGTGAGGTACGCTGCCCGGCGGTGCGCCAGGTCGTTCAGCACACGGATGCGTTCCGACTTTGCCGGGCCGATCTGCAGCAATGCCTCGATGTCGCGTGCGGCAAGTGCGGCCTGCTCGGTGCGCAGCAGTTCGAAAAAACCGGCGAAGGCGGCCGCCTCGGCCTGGAGATCGGCAATGAAGCGGGAACGGGGATCAGCCGGAGCGATCCGCGGCGCGGCCGGTGGACTCACACGCTCAAGCTGCGCCGCGCTGGAGCAGCAGCTCCTTCACGCTCGACAGCAGGCGGTCGGCAACCACCTCGGAGTCGACCTGGAAGCGGCCTTCGCTGATCGCGTCCTTGATCGCCTGCACCTGTGCGCCGTCGACCACCGGGACGCCCGCCAGCACGCCCTCGAGCTGGTTGAGCCTCGCTGACAGGCTGGTGATCTCGACGCTGTCCCCGGGGGCGCCGGACGCCGTGGTGCGAGCGATGGTGCCCGGGCGGCCCGGTGCCTCGGCGACACGGGTGACCGGGGTGGAAGAGGGGATGCCGCTGTCGATTTTCATCTTCATGACTTCGTTTACGGCTCCGGAGGCAGAACCTTTAGGAAGACTCGCCAACAAAATGGCCGGGAAGACCCAAGAGTGCGTCAGTTACCGCCGACGCGCAAGGGGGGCGGCCACGCTGGAACGGCGGAAAATGCCGAACACGCGCGCAACCTGCATGCCGGGGGAGGTCACTGGATGACGACCACGCCATTCGATCGGACGATGCCGCGTACGGTCTTGCCCGACCCGACCCGCACCTCGACGCCCTGGCCGATCGCCGCATTGCCGAGCGCGCGTCCGTCGGAAGTCACGCTGAGCGTCGCCGATTCATAGACCACGCGTACCGTCTGCCCATTGACCACGGCCAGCACCTGCTTGAGGTTCTCCGCGCGCAGTACGCTACCGGTCGGGACGCTGGCGGCCGCGATGCGCCCCACCGCGAGGTTCGGATCCTGGAGGACCGACGCGGGCAGCGCGGTCAGCTCTTCGATGCGCGTGGTGAGGTCGGCCGCATCGACCATGCTGCCCGCCATCAGCGGGCGTGCCGCCACCACCACCGGTGCCGATACGCGCACCGTCGCCTGCAGGTAGATCTGCCATCCCTGCGGCCGCAGGCAGCGCACCGCGACCGGGACCTGCCCCCAGGCGCGGGCGCCCGGCGCGAGGGAAACCTGCAACTCGTCGCAGGCGGCCAGCCGGGTCCGTTCCTCCGGTGCATTCAACGTGATACGGACCTCGCCCGGCAGCGATGCGGTCTGCTCCTGCAGGTGCCGCTGCACCTGCTGCACGATCCGATCGTGCAGCGTGTTGGCCTGCCCCGCGGCTGGTTGCGCCGCAGCAGGCGCGATGCAGACGCCCGCGGGCAGCAGCAGGCCAGCCATCACGAGGGCCCGGCCCATCTTGCCGGCTCGGCCCATCGCAGCCGGCTGGCCTTCGCCGCGGTCAGGTCCGGCAGGCGGACGGTCGGACATCGGTACCGGTAGCGTGTTCATGGGCATCGCGCTTTTCCTTCCAGTGCTGCTAAAGATTCGGTGCCTCTGTGACGTTACTGTACTTCGTACACAGTCATCAGCCCACGAACGGATCAGGCATGCAGCGTGTCAAACCGGCGGATTCTGCGCCTGTCGGCCCGGCGGCATCAACCGGCAAGAATCCCGTCGAGATCGCCCGGGAAACGTTGCGCATGCTGATGCTGCGCAAACTCACGCCTACGCCCGACCACTACCAGCGCGTCTACGAGGAAATCTCGGGCATAGAAAGTCCGCATGCGGACGAAAAGCTCGCGCAGATGCTGGGTGCTCTGCAGGATCTGCCGCGCGGTGATCCGACGTTGAAGGAGCCCGTCGCCCGGCTGCAGCGTGCGCTGGTCAGCCGGAACTGGAAGGCTTTCGGCGCTGAAATCCGTGCGCTGAGGCAGGCTCCGGAGGGCCAGGAACAGGGGGCGCTCACGCTCGCCGATGGCGTGTCGTGGCCGGACACCATCCGGGAACTGCTCAAGCAGTTCGAGTTGCGTCATGCATCGGTATCGCCGCTGGACAAGCGCGAGCGACTCGAACGCGTGCTCGGTGCATTCGGACATTCGCCGGTGCTGAAGGACAGGCTGTTCGCGCTGGCGAGTTCGTGGCAATCGACGCGCGGCAGCGAAGACGGGAACGATTCCACCGCGTCATCGTGCGCGGGTGTCCCGTCCGCCTCGCCGGCGAGCTGCGCTGCCGAGGGCACCGGGCTCGCCATGCCGCTGGCTGCCGGAGCGCTGGCCCGGCTGGACGTGCCGGGTGCACCGTTGTCTTCGGCCGAGACATTGCGCCGTCTCCTCGCCGAGGTCTTGCGCAACGATGTCGCGCCCCGCTTCGCGATCGAGCCGTCGCTCAGTTCTGAGCTGTCCGAACTGGCTGACCTGGCTGCGACGGCCGACTCGGCCGAGGCGTGCGCCGAGCTCTCGACGCGGCTCGATGCGTTCTGGAAGGGCTCGGCCAAGTCGCGTCGCGTGGACGTCAGTCTGGTCCCGGACCTGATGGGCCTGGTACGGCTGCTGGTGGAGAACATGGGCGAACTGGTCGATGACGACCAGTGGATCGGTGGCCAGGTGGAGGTGATGCGGCAGTTGATCGCGCAGCCGTTGAGCCACGAAATGCTGACCGATGCACAGCAGCGCTTCCGCGGGATCATCCAGCGCCAGGGCGCGCTCAAGCACAGCCTCGACGATGCCAAGACCACGCTGAAGGACATGTTCAGCCTCTTCATCGAGCGGCTCGGCGAGATGTCCGACAGCACAGCCGTCTACCACGAGAAGATCGGCGTCTATGCCGAACGCATCGAGCGGATCGAGGACATCGGCAGCCTGAAGGAGGTACTCGACGGGCTGATGGGCGACATGCGCGACATGCAGAGGGACACCCTGCGTTCCCGTGACGAGGTCACCGCCGCGCGCCGGCAGGCGGAGGCGGCGGAGTCGAAGATCCGCGAACTCGAGCACGAACTGGAAGAGATCAGCGAGAAGGTTCGCGAGGATGCCCTCACCGGCAGCCTGAACCGTCACGGGCTGGACGAGGCGCTGACCCGGGAGGCCGCGCGGGCAGCGCGCTACGGCAGCGCGCTCTGCGTGTCGGTGATCGATATCGACAACTTCAAGAAGCTCAACGATACATACGGGCACAGCGCAGGCGACGATGCGCTGGTGCACCTGGTAAGGGTCGGCAAGGCCCTGCTGCGGCCCAGCGACACGCTCGGGCGCTTCGGCGGCGAGGAGTTCGTGGTGCTGCTGCCCGAGACGACGCTCGAAGCGGGCAGGATGGCGATCGAGCGGTTGCAGCGCGAACTGACCAAGCAGTTCTTCCTGGCCAACAACGAAAAGCTGCTGATCACGTTCAGCGCAGGCGTGGTGCAGTTGCGCCCGGGCGAATCGGAAGCCGAGGTGGTCAGGCGTGCCGACCAGGCTATGTACCGCGCCAAGGCGGCCGGCAAGAACCGCGTGGTCGCGGAGCAGTAGCCTCTGCGCAGGGAGTGGCATCGTTTGCCGCCCTCGGCAAACGATGCCGCGGCGGCAACCGTCCCGGTGACCGCGCCCTGGACTGCAATGCCGGTGCAAGTGTCTGTTCCATAGGGAATTTCAAAAGAGGCTGCAGGCTGGCACGGTAATCGCAAGAGAGCAGGTGTCGCCACCCGCCCTTGCCGCCTTGCCATGATGACCAGCCGCCTCGACCAGCACTTCGATTACCGCCTGCAGGTGATGAACCTGCGCGCGGCGCGCCAGCAGGTGCTCGCCACCAACATCGCCAATGCGGATACGCCGAACTACAAGGCGCGCGATATCGATTTCCGCGACCAGTTGCGGCGCATCCAGGCCGGGCAGGGGGGATTCTCGATGGCGCAGACCCACGGCGCCCACCTCGCCCCTGCCTCCGGCGTGGCTGGCGCGGGCGGCACGAAGTACCGGGAAGCGGTGCAAGGATCGATCGACGGCAACACTGTCGACATGAACCTGGAGATGGCGCGCTTCACCGAGAACTCGATCAAGTACCAGGCCGACGTCGCGTTCATGCAGTCGCGCGTCAGCGGCCTGCAGCGCGCGATCACCGGCCAGTAGGCGGCCGATCCGCACCCCGCACCCGCGCAACCCACGACGGACGCCAGCAGACCATGTCAATGAACGCCGTGTTCGAGATAGCCAGTTCCGCGATGACCGCGCAGTCCAAGCGGCTCAACGTGGTTGCCAGCAACCTGGCGAACGTGGACAGCGCCGCGAGCTCAACCGGTGGTGCCTACAAGGCGAAGCAGGTGGTGTTCAGCGCGCAGCCAGTCGGCCATGACAAGTCGGCGGTCGGCGTGCGCGTGGCCAGGGTGATCGAGGATCCGTCCCCGCCGCGCCTGCAGTTCGATCCGAACCATCCGCTGGCCGATGCACGCGGTTACGTGACCATGCCCAACGTCGACGCGGTCGAGGAGATGGTGAACATGATCTCCGCCTCGCGCGCCTACCAGACCAATGCCGACGTGATGAACGCGGCCAAGACGATGACCCTGCGCACGCTGTCGCTGCTGCAGAGCTGATCGCCCGTACAGACTCGAGGACCCCAGCCATGTCCACCGTTCTGCCTGCCGTCAACAGCGCCGCCAGCGTCCTGCCGCGGTCCACCGTCGGCGGCACCCTCGCCAGCTCGACCGCGGACGAAAGCCAGGACCGCTTCCTGAAGCTGCTCGTCACCCAGATGCGAAACCAGGATCCGATGAACCCGATGGACAACGCGCAGGTCACCACGCAGCTCGCGCAGATCAGCACCGTCGGCGGCATCGACAAGCTGAACAGCTCGCTGTCCGCGATGTCGAGCGCGATGTCCGCAACGCAGAACGCGTCGCTGATCGGTCGCACCGTGGTCGTGGCCAGCGACCTGGTGCGGTTCGGCGGCACCAGTCCCGTTACGGTCGGCGTCGAACTGGCCTCGGCCGCCGACAAGGTAGACGTGACCATCGTCGATGCCGGTGGCCAGACCGTGCGCAGCATGGCGTTCGGCGCGTTGCCGCAAGGCACCTCCACCTTCGAATGGGACGGTCGCAACAATGCCGGCGCGAAAGTGGCGGCCGGCGATTATTCGCTGCGCCTGAGCGCGACCGCCGCTTCAAAGGCAGTGGCTGCCAGCGGCCTGGTCGCCGGCTACGTCGACAGCGTGAGCATGCAGGGCGGCTCCTCGCTGCTCAACCTGCGCAGCCTGGGTGCCGCCGACGTCTCGCAGGTCAGGCGCATCGACTGAGCCAGCCAGGGCAACGTCCCGGCAAAAACCCCATTCGTAAACCGCAGATACACAGACAGCACCACAGGAGAAAACCGATGAGCTTCCAGACCGGCTTGAGTGGATTGAACAGTGCCGCACGCGACCTCGACGTGGTGGGCAACAACGTGGCCAACGCGAACGTCACCGGCTTCAAGGGCTCGCGTACGCAGTTCTCGGACGTGATGGCCTCGTCGCTGAGCGGTGGCGGCTCAAGCCCGATCGGCATCGGCACCAAGGTCTCCAGCGTCGTCCAGGACTTCACCCAGGGCACGATCAGCATCACCAACAACCCGCTGGACGTGGCGATCTCGGGCAACGGCTTCTTCCGGATGGAGCAGAACGGCGCCGTGTCCTACAGCCGCAACGGCGAGTTCCAGACCGACAACGCCGGTTACATCGTCAACGCGTCCAACCACAACCTGACCGGTTACCTTGCCGACGCCTCCGGCGTGATCCTGCCGAGCCAGCCGGTCCCGCTGCGCATCTCGACGTCGGACGTGGAACCGACCTCGACCTCCCGTTTCGAGGCGGTATTCAACCTCGATTCGCGCAAGGCCGCGATCACCCTGCCGTTCAATGCCAATGACCCCGCCACCTACACGAACACGACGGCGGGGACGGTATACGACTCGCTCGGCAATCCGCACGTGATCGAACTGTTCTTCGTGCGCACGGCGACCCCCGGGCAGTGGAACCTGCACGGGACGGTAGACAACTCCGCCACGCCGAACCTGACCGGGTTGCCCGCGACGCTGAACTTCTCGAGTGCCGGCCTGCTGACCACCGCGATGCCGATCACCGGCGTGACGATGCCGGTCAGCGGCGGCGCGGCATCGCCGCTGACCGTGGACTTCGACTTCAGCGGCGCCAGCCAGTACGGGTCCGACTTCGGCGTCACCGCGATGAGCCAGAACGGCTTCACCTCCGGCAAGCTGGCCGGCTTCAACATCGCCGACGACGGCATCATCCGCGGCCGCTACACGAACGGGCAGACACGCAATCTCGGACAGGTCGTCCTGTCGACCTTCGTCAACGCCCAGGGCCTCAATCCCCTCGGCGCCGGGCAGTTTGCCGAGACGCCGCGTTCCGGGCTGCCGGTGACCGGAACGCCCGGCAGCGGCACGCTCGGCACGCTGCAGGCGGCCGCCCTCGAGGAAGGCAACGTCGACCTGACCGAGGCACTCGTCGACCTGATCACCGCGCAGCGCAACTACCAGGCCAATGCGCAGACCATCAAGACGAACGACGCGGTGATGCAGACCCTCGTCAACCTGCGCTGATCCTGCCGCCCCCACAGCCACCACAGCCCCCGGACACGAGACCTGAATGGACCGCCTGATCTACATTGCGATGAACGGCGCGAAGCACGCGCTGTCCAAGCAGGCTTCGACGTCGCACAACCTCGCGAACGTCTCCACCGACGGCTTCCGCTCGCAGTACAACAGCGCGCGCGCGGCCGCCGTCATCGGGCCGGGTCAGCCGACCCGTACGTTCGTCGTCGATTCGACCGTCGGCACCAACTTCGCACCGGGGCCGATCGACCGCACCGGCCGCACCCTGGACGTCGCGGTCGAGGGGCGCGGCTGGATCGCCGTGCAGACGCCGGACGGCCGCGAGGCCTACACCCGCAGCGGCGCGCTGGAGATCAATGCGAACGGTCAGTTGCAGACCAAGACCGGCCTCGACGTGGTGGGCGACGGCGGACCGATCGCGATCCCGCCGGATTCCCAGGTCAGCATCGGCCGCGACGGTACCGTGTCGACCATTCCGGCGGCCGGCATCCCGAACATCACCAACGCCGTCGGCCGCATCAAGCTGGTGGATCCGAACGAGCGCGAACTGGTACGCGGGGATGACGGCCTGTTCCGGCTCTCGAGCGGCCAGCCGGCGCCCGTGGCCGAAAACGTCGCGCTCGCATCCAGTGCGCTCGAGCGCAGCAACGTGAATGCAGTGTCCGCGATCACCGAAATCATCTCGCAGGCGCGCCAGTTCGAGATGCAGATCCGCATGGTGCAGACCGCCGACCAGAATGCCCGCGCGGCCTCGCAGCTGCTCAACCTCAACGCCTGATCCTCGGAAAGCCAAGAATGATCCGCTCACTGTGGGTTGCCAAGACCGGTCTCGAAGCGCAGCAGACCAACGTGGACGTCATCTCGAACAACCTCGCCAACGTCAGCACCAACGGCTTCAAGCGCCAGCGCCCGGTGTTCGAAGACCTGCTGTACCAGACGCTGCGCCAGCCCGGGGCGCAGTCGACCCAGCAGACGCAGGTACCGTCCGGCCTGCAGCTGGGCACCGGCGTGCGGCCGGTCGCGACCGCCCGGATATTCACCACGGGCAACCTGCAGAACACGGGCAACCCGCTCGACCTCGCGGTCAACGGCAACGGTTTCTTCCAGGTGACCCTGCCCGACGGTTCGGTGTCCTACACGCGCGACGGCGCATTCCAGCTCGACAGCCAGGGACAGGTGGTCACGTCGAACGGCTACCCGCTGCAGCCGACGATCACGATCCCGCCCAACGCGCTGAGCATCACCATCGGCAGCGACGGCACGGTGAGCGTACTTGCGGCGGGCGCGACGGCTCCGACGCAGGTCGGGCAGATCCAGCTGGCCAACTTCATCAATCCCGCCGGCCTGCAGGCGCGCGGCGAAAACCTGTTCCTCGAGACCGCCGCGTCGGGCACCGCGCAGACCAACGTGCCCGGCACCAACGGACTCGGCGCGTTGAACCAGGGCTTCGTCGAGACCTCGAACGTGAACGTCACCGAGGAACTGGTGAACCTGATCACCGCCCAGCGCGCGTTCGAGATCAACTCGCGCTCGATCCAGTCCTCCGACCAGATGCTGCAGAAGCTGACGCAGCTCTGATCCGCAACCGGCACTGCGCTACCGACCAGGCTGCCGCTCAAACGAGTCGACCATGAACACCACCCTCCGATTCCTGTCGCGCCTCCCTTCGATCCTGCTCGTGCTGGCCGCGGCCGGCTGCAGTACCGTGCCGCCGACCAACGTCCACCAGCCGATGAGCGCGCGTCCCGAACAGCAGGCACGCCCCGCGCCGGTCGATGGCGCCATCTTCCAGGACGGCACCGCGCGCCTGCTGCTGTTCAGCGACCGGCGCGCCCGATTCGTCGGCGACACCATCATGGTCACCATCGAGGAGCGGCTGCAGGCGAGCAACACGACGTCGAGCAGCGCCAAGCGCGAGGGCGACACCACCGCCAGCGTGCCGTCGATCGCGGGCGTCCTCGGCAAGACCTTCCAGGGGCTGGACGTGAGCGCTTCGTCCAGCAACTCGCATGCGGGCAGTGGTGGTGCATCGACCAACAACATCCTCACCGGCAGCATCGCGGTGACGGTGATCGAGGTTTATCCGAACGGAAACCTGCTGGTGTCGGGCGAGAAGCAGGTTTCGATCGGCACCAACACCGAATACATCCGCTTCTCCGGCGTGGTCAATCCGAACAACGTGACCGCGTCCAACAGCGTGTCCTCGACCCGGGTGGCCGACGCGCGCATCGAGTTCCGCGGCTCCGGATACATCAGCGAGGCCCAGCGCATGGCCTGGCTCGCGCGCATGTTCCTCACCTTCCTGCCGTTCTGACCGGGGCATCGACCATGGATCACCGTTCCTGTTTTTCCCCCGGCGCCGCCAGCGGCCATTCGCGCCTGCTGCTCCTGGTGCTGGCGTTTGCCCTGCTCGGCGGCAGCCCCGGGGCCGCCTGGAGCCAGAACCGCATCAAGGACCTCGCCACCCTCCAGGGCGCGCGCTCAAACCAGCTTGTCGGCTACGGCATCGTGGTCGGCCTTGACGGCAGCGGCGACCAGACCACGCAGACCCCGTTCACCGTGCAGAGCATCGTGAGCATGCTCGGACAGCTCGGCGTGCAGCTGCCACCAGGCACCAACCTGCAGTTGCGCAACGTCGCAGCGGTGATGGTCACGACCACGCTGCCGGCGTATGCGCGCCCGGGGCAGTCGCTGGACATCACGGTTTCCTCGATGGGCAACGCGCGCAACCTGCGCGGGGGCGCCCTGCTCATGACCCCGCTGCGCGGTGCCGACGGCCAGATCTACGCGGTCGCGCAGGGCAACATCCTGCTCGGCGGGGCAGGTGCATCGGCCGGCGGCTCGAGCGTGCAGGTCAACCAGCTCAACTCGGGCCGCATCCCGAACGGCGCGACGGTCGAGCGCACGCCGTCCACGCCGGTCGGGCAGGGCGAGTTCGTCAACCTGGAGCTGCGTGAAGCCGACTTCACCACCGCGAACCGGCTCGCCGCGGCGATCAACACCCAGTTCGGAAACGGGGTCGCACAGGCGCTCGATGCGCGCCATGTACGCGTGCAGGCACCGGTCGATCCGCACCAGCGCGTCGGGTTCCTCGCCTCGATGGAGAACCTGCCGGTGGCGCGCGCCGAAGCGTCGCCGAGGGTGATCATCAACGCACGCACCGGCTCGGTGGTGATGAACCAGCTGGTGACGGTGCTGCCTTGCGCGGTCGCCCACGGCAGCCTTTCGGTGACGATCAGCAGCACCCCGGGCGTGAGCCAGCCGGGTGCGCTGTCCGGCGGACAGACCGTGGTGACCGAGACCGCGAACATCGAGGTGAAGGCCGACCGCGGCCAGCTGGTGCAGATCCCCGGCAGCCCGTCGCTCGCGGAAGTGGTGCGCGCACTGAACGCGATCGGGGCCAGCCCGCAGGACCTGCTGTCGATCCTGCAGGCGATGCGGGCCGCCGGCGCGCTGCAGGCCGAGCTGGAAATCATCTGATGGACGCGAAGTTCGTCCCATCCAGCTCTTCCCTGGATCCGAACGCGCTCGGCACGCTGCGCTCGAAGGCCCGGGCGGACGACCCGAAAGCGATCCAGACGGCGGCCAGGCAGTTCGAGTCGTTGTTCCTTAACCAGTTGCTGAAGAGCATGCGCGATGCCCAGAAGGGCGATGGCGAAGGCCTGTTCGACAGCAATGAATCGCGGATGTACACCGGGCTGCTGGACGAGCAACTGGCGAACCGGATCGCCAACGGCCCTGGCATCGGCATGGCCGACATGGTGATCTCGCAGATCGACCGTTCGCGCGCGATGGCCAGGGCGGCCGAGCAGGCCGCGGGCGCCGCACCGGCCGTCGGCGAAGTCAAGAACGGGCAGGCAATGCCGATAATCCGGCAAGGAGACAGAAATGTCCGGTAGCGTGATGAACATTGGCCTGACCGCGCTGAGCGCGGCGCAGGCCGGGCTGGTCACCACCGGCCACAACATCAGCAACGCAGCCACTGCCGGATATCACCGCCAGCGGGTCGACACGTCGCCACAGGTGCCGCAGATCTCGGGCGGTGGCTTCTTCGGGCGCGGTGTCTCCGTCGACAACGTGCGGCGCGCATACAGCGAGGTGCTGGACCGCCAGGGGCAACTGGCGCAGACCCAGGTCTCGTTCTACGAAACGTATGCGGCGCAGGTGAACCAGATCAACAACCTCGTGGCCGATCCCGCCTCCGGTCTGTCGCCGGCGATGCAGCAGTTCTTCCGCGCCGTGCAGGATGTCGCGGCCAGCCCTGGCACGACCACCTCGCGCCAGGCGCTGCTGTCGGAAAGCGGCGCGATGGTGTCGCGCTTCGGCGCGCTCGACCAGCGGCTTGCCGACCTTCGCTCCGGCGTGAACATCGAACTGTCCGGCTCGATCGAGAGCATCAACACGATTGCCGACCAGATCGGCATGCTGAACGGCCAGATCGCCACGGCCGCGGGGACTGGTGCGGTGCAACCGAACGACCTGCTCGACCAGCGCGACAACCTCGTGATGGAGCTCAACAAGCTGGTGTCCGCCCAGGTGATCAGGCAGTCCGATGGTGGCTACAACGTGACCATCGGCACCGGGCAGGCGCTGGTCATCGGCGAAGCCGTCCTGAACCTGGCGGCGGTTCCGAATACGAACGATCCGCGCCAGTTGGATGTCGGCTACATGTTCACCGGTTCGCCGGTGCCGATCGACAGCCGCAGCATCACCGGCGGCAGCCTCGGCGCGCTGCTGCAGTTCCGCAGCGAATCGCTCGACCCTGCGCAGAATGCACTGGGCCGGATCGCGATCGGCCTGGGCGAGATGTTCAATGCCCAGCATCGCCTGGGCCAGGACCTCAATGGCATGGCCGGGGGCGATTTCTTCGACGTGCCTTCACCAACGGTGACCGCCGCCAGCGGCACCACCGCGACCATCGGTGCATCGATCGCCGACGTGGCCGCCCTGACGCTCAGCGACTACCGGGTCTCCTTCAGTGGTACCGCGTATACGGTGACGCGATTGACGGACAACGTGGCGAGCGGGCCGTTCGCCACGCTGCCGCAGACCATCGACGGCGTCACGCTGGCCACGGGCTCCGGCACGCCGGCGGCCGGCAACAGCTGGCTGGTGCAGCCGACCCGTTTCGGCGCGCGCGACCTCGGCCTTGCGTTCAGCGACCCGTCCCTGATCGCCGCGGCCGCGCCGGTGCGCAGCCAGGCGAGCGTATCGAACCTCGGATCGGCCACGATCGAGCCGCCAGTGGTCGATGCGAGCAGCCAGCCGCCGCTCAACGCCGCGCTCTCGAACACCGTGACCATCACGTTCAACACGCCGCCGACCACGTTCAACGTGGTGGACGACACCGCCGCGACGACGCTGGCGAGCAACGTCGCATTCACCGCCGGCATGACGATCAGCTTCAACGGCTGGTCCACGCGGCTGGCAGGCCGGCCGGAGGCCTCCGATACGCTGGTGGTCCAGGCGAACACCGGCGGCCGGGCGGACAACCGCAACGCACTGCTGCTCGCCGGCCTGCAGTCGGTGCCCGGCCTCGACGGTGGCGCGAGCACCTACCAGACGGCCTACAGCGCGCTGGTGGGCAGCGTCGGGGCGATCGCCAGCGAAGTGAAGGTGACCGGCACCGCATTGACCGGCATCCTGAAGGAAACGAAGGCGGCACAGCAGTCGCTGTCGGGCGTGAACCTGGACGAGGAGGCGGCGAACCTGATCCGCTTCCAGCAGGCATATCAGGCGGCGAGCAAGCTGATCTCGGTATCGTCGAAGCTGTTCGACTCGATCCTGCAAATCAACTGACCGGAACCATACGTCCGCCATGGGCATGCGCATCAGCACCAATACCGTCTTCGAGCAAGGCGTGGGCACGATCAACGACCGGCAGCGGTCGCTGCTCGACGTGCAGCAGAAGGTCTCGACCGGACGCCGGGTGGGCACGCCGTCCGACGACCCGATCGCGGCCGGGCGCATCCTCGACCTGTCGCAGGCGAAGTCTGCCTCGATGCAGTTCGTCGAGAACGCAGGTTCGGCCAGTGCGTCGCTGGCGGTGAGCGAGCAGTCCCTGCAGGGCGTGATCCGTTCGCTGCAGAACGTGCGCACCACCATCATCGGCGCCGGCAACGGTACGCTCGGCGACAGCGGCCGGGCCATCCTCGCGCGCGAACTGCGCGGCAGCTACCAGGAACTGCTGTCGCTCGCGAATGCGACCGACGGGCAGGGCAGTTATCTGTTTTCCGGCTATCGCGGACAGACGCAGCCGTTCTCCGAGACCTCGGCAGGCACGGTGCAGTACGCCGGCGACCAGGGCCAGCGGCTGTTGCAGATCAGCACCTCGCGCTACGTGCCGATCAGCGATGCCGGCTCGGAGATCTTCCAGCGCATCCGCACCGGCAACGGCGATTTCGCGGCAGCCGCGGCCGCCGGCAATGCGGGCACTGGCACGATCGGCATGGGTGCGGTGACCGATCCGGCCGCGTGGAACGCGGCCAGCAACCCGGCGGACTTCACCATCCGCTTCGACGTCGATGGCACGACCAACCCGGCCACGACGACCTACGACCTGGTCGACAACACCAGCGGCAATTCGCTGCTGACCGGCGCCGCCGCGTCTGCCTCCGGGCCCTACCTGCGTACCTTCACGCCTGGCAGCGCGATCAACCTGCGCAGCCAGGGCGCCGAGCCCGCATTCGATCACGGGGCGACGGTCACGATCGACGGCAGCCCTGGCGACACCGATACGTTCACCCTGCGGCAAAGCCCGACGCAGAGCATGTTCACCACGGTGAACGACGTCATCAATGCGCTGTCCACGACCATAAGCACCGCGGCACAGAGCGCGAAGCTCACCAACGACCTGGGCGCGGCACTCGCGAACATCGACCAGGCGATCAACCGCGCGCTGGACGTGCAGACTGCGATCGGCGCGCGCATGCAGGAAATCGACGCGACCGAGGCGACCAACAGCGACCTCGTGGTGCAGTTCGACACAAGCGTGAGCGAACTGAGGGACGTCGACTACGCGCAGGCGATCAGCGACCTCACGCTGCAGAAGACCCTGCTCGAGGCGGCGCAGAAGTCGTTCATCCAGACGCAGAACCTCAGCCTGTTCAACCTGCTGTAGCCACCACCGCGCGCTACCAGGTCCTGCCGGCCCCCAGTTCGCGCAGCGTCGGCGTGCCTTCGGCGCGGCCAGCATCGAACCAGTCTTCGATCAGGCGGAACGAGATCGACAGGCTGCGCGGCAGCAGGAAGCTGCCCGAGAGCAGTCCCGTGACCATTTCGTCGCGCGTGAACCAGCGCGCGTCGTCCAGTTCGGTGGTGTCGACCGTGATCGCCTCGCTGGCTGCGAACGCGTGGAAGCCGAGCATGATCGAACTCGGGAACGGCCACGGCTGCGAAGAGTGGTAGATCACCTCGCTGCAGACGATGCCGGTCTCTTCCTTCACTTCGCGGGCGACGGCTTCCTCGAGCGTCTCGCCGGGCTCGACGAAGCCGGCGACGGTCGAGAAGCGGCCGGGCGGCCACTCGGGCTTGCGTCCGAGCAGGATGCGCTCGCCGCGGCTGACCGCGACGATCACCGCCGGGTCGGTGCGGGGGTAGCAGGAACGCCTGCACGCCTCGTTCAGGCAGATGCGCGAGTGGCCAGCTTCGGCGCTGCGCGTAGGCGACCCGCAACTGCCACAGTGGCGGTGGGTCTGGTGCCAGAACACCATCGCGCGCGCATGCGCCAGCAGCGCGCCCTCGCGCGCGGGCAGCAGCGCGGCGGTGTCGCGCAGGTCGCGGAATTCGCCCAGGCTGCCCAGGCGCCCGTGCAATTCGTCTTCCTGGCCCGGCAGGGCCACGGCGAAGTAGGCGATGCCCTCGTCTTCGCCCAGCAGCACCAGCGTCTCGGTCATCGCGATCAGTTCGGCCGCTGCCTCGCGATCGAGCATCACGGCCGACAGGTCGTCGCCCGGCCGGACGAGGTTGCGGCTGCGCCAGACGGGTACCACGCGGCTCGACGGATCGGCCAGGCGGGTTGCCAGCCAGTCGGCGTCGCCGCGCAGGTGGGTGACGCGGTCGACGACGTAACCGCAGAGGCCGTTCAGGCGAGACTGTGAGCGATGGTCCATGGCGGGAGGATACCTCCCGATTGTTGACACCGCCATTACCATTGCCCGGGGCGGAGTCCGTTGCCTGGCGGATCAGTGGCGCAGGCGCCCGCGCTTCCAGTCCTTCACGATCTCGCGCGCCGCGTTGTGCCCGGGTGCCCCGGTGACCCCGCCGCCGGGATGGGTGCCCGACCCGCACAGGTACAGGCCGGGCAGCGCGCCGCGGTAGTCGGCATGACCGAGGAAAGGCCGTGCGCCGTAGAGCTGGTCCGGTGTCAGCGCACCGTGGAAGATATCGCCACCGACCAGGCCGTACTCACGCTCCAGGTCGAGCGGCGTGTTCGCCTTGTACGCGATCACCGAACGGCTGAAGTTCGGCGCGAAGCGGTCGACGACCGCGAACGCACGCCGTACGGCCTCGTCGCGCGCGTCGTCCCACGACCGGCCACCCGGCAACTCCGGCGCGAATTGCTGGCAGAACAGGCTCGCCACATGCTGCCCGGGCGGGGCGAGCGAATCGTCCACCGTGCTCGGGATCAGCACCTCGACGATCGGCTCGCGCGCGAGGCCCTCGGTGCGGGCGTCGAAGAACGCACGCTCCATGTAGGCAAGCGACGGTGCGCAGATGATGCCCGACTGGTGGTGCACGCCGGTGCCGGGCAGGCAGGTGAACGCCGGCAGTTCGGACAGCGCGACGTTGATGCGTACCGTGCCGGAGCCGTTGCGATGGCCAGCCACGCGCTGCCTGAACTCCGGGTCCAGGCTCTCCTGCGGCACGAGGTCGCGGTAGAGCAGCTTCGGGTTGAGGTTCGAGACCACGCTGCGCGCGGTGATTTCGCTGCCATCGGCCAACACCACCCCGCAGGCCCGGCCGGCGCGCACGAGTACCCGGGCCACCGCCGCATCGGTCACCAGTTCGACGCCGCGCCGGCGCGCCTCGGCGGCCATCGCCTGGGTGATCGAGCCCATTCCGCCGACCGCATGGCCCCAGGCCCCGCGCCGTCCGTTCACTTCGCCGAAGCAGTGATGCAGCAGCACGTAGCCGCTGCCCGGGGTATACGGGCTGGCATAGTGGCCTACGACCGCGTCGAAGCCGAGCGCCGCCTTGATCGGATCGGATTCGAACCAGCCGTCGAGCAGGTCGCCGGCGCTCTTGGCGACGAGGTCGAGCAGGTCGCGGCGCTGCGGCATCGACAGCCGCCGCACCCGGTTGCCGGCGGCCAGTGCACGCAGCATGTCGGCGATGCCGCCGCCGACGTTCGGCGGCGTCTCGAGCACGATCTCGCGCAGCACGTCGGCGACCCGCTCCAGGCGGTCGTAGTACTCAGGCAGCCGTTGCGCATCGCGCGGGGAGAACCGGGCGACCTCCGCCTGCGTTGCCGCCAGTCCGCCGCCCATCTTGAGGAAGGAAGCGTCCGACAGCGGAAGGAAGTTCGCCAGCGGCCGTTCGAGCACGCGCAGGCCGTGCTCGGCCAGGCGGAGGTCGCGGATCACCGTCGGGTTGAGCAGGCTGACCGTGTAGGACAGCGCCGAGTTCCGGAACCCGGGATGGAAGGTCTCGGTGACCGCAGCGCCGCCCAGTACCGACCGCCGTTCCAGGACGCGTACCTTCAGGCCGGCCGCCGCGAGGTAGCAGGCGCAGGTCAGGCCGTTGTGACCACCGCCGATGATCAGTGCATCGAGCATTGCATCCGCCACCGAAGCCTCCGCGTGGGTGTGTGCGCGTCCGTGCGTACGTCTGCGGGCCTGTGCGACTAGGCGTCCCGTGGGTTGAACAGGTTCAGCACGCCGTCGAGGCCGGCATGGTTGAGTGCGTGGGTCGCGGCCGACTGCACCGCGGGTTTCGCGCGCCAGGCGACGCTGGTGCCCGCGAGCGCCATCATCTTCAGGTCGTTCGCGCCGTCGCCGACGGCCAGCACTCCGGATGCGCCGATGCCCAGGTCGCGGGCGTGGCTGGCGAGTTCGGCTGCCTTGGCGTCGGCATCGACGACCTCGCCCTCGAGTTCGCCGGTCAGCCGGCCGTCCTCGACCACCAGCGTGTTCGAGCGGGTGTGATCGATCTGCAGGTGCTCGCGCACCCGGTCGGTGAAGTAGGTGAAGCCGCCGGACACCAGCAGCGTCCGTACGCCGAGCGAGCGCAGCCGGCGCAGCAGCGATTCGGCACCCGGCGAATACCTCAGGCGCTCGAGGAATACCGATTCCAGCGAGGCTGCATCGATGCCGGCCAGCAGCTTCACGCGCCGGCGCAGGCTCGACGGATAGTCGAGTTCGCCGCGCATCGCCGCCGCGGTGATCTCCGACACCTTGTCCTTGCAACCGGCGAAGTCGGCAAGCTCGTCGATGCACTCGATGGTGATCAGCGTCGAGTCCATGTCGAATGCCGCCAGCCTGAGGGTGTCGAGCCCACGCGTGGCGGGCACCCATGCCCAGTCGAGCTTCTCGTTCGCGCAGAAGCCCGCGATGTGTTCGTGCGGCCGGGCGTCTACCAGGCGGAAGGCGCCATTGCCGAGTCCGGCGATGGACCGTGCACCGGTGAAGGTTGCGAGCATCTTGAGTGCGCGGGTCTCGACATCGAGCCCCTGCACGATCAGTGCGGCCGGCGTTTCGGTGGGTGTCATTGCAGCGCCTGCAGGGTCTTGCGCAGCAGCTCTACCCGTTCCCCGGTGGTGGCGAGCGGGACGTCGATGCGCAGCTTTTCGGAACCGGTCAGGCGATGGCCCGGCCGGCTGCGGACCAGCGCGATCACCCTTTGCGGGTCGACCGGCGGGTTGGGGATGAACTGTATCTGGACTGCGTTCGCGCCGGCATCGATGCGCATCACGCCGAGCGGTTTCGACAGGATACGCAGCCGGTGCGTGTCTACCAGCGTGCGTGCCGCTTCCGGCAGCACGCCGAAGCGGTCGACCAGTTCCTCGGACAGCGCTTCTATCTCGTCGAGCGATTCGCAGTTGGCGAGCCGCTTGTACAGCACCAGCCGCTCGTGCACGTCGGCGCAATAGTTCTCGGGCAGCACCGCGGTCGCGTGCAGGTTGATCTCGGTGGTGATCGCCAGGGGCGCGTCGAGGTCAGGCTCCTTGCCGGCGCGCAGCGAGCGCACCGCCGAGGACAGCATCTCGGTGTACATGCCGAAGCCGATCTCCTGCATCTCGCCGGACTGGCTGTCGCCCAGGACCTCGCCGGCACCGCGGATCTCCAGGTCGTGCATCGCCAGGTAGAAGCCGGAGCCGAGCTCCTCCATCATCTGGATCGCCTCCAGGCGCTTGCGCGCATCGGCGCTCACGGGTGCCTCGTCGTGCGTGAGCAGGTAGGCGTAGGCCTGGTGGTGCGAGCGTCCGACGCGGCCGCGCAGCTGGTGCAACTGGGCGAGTCCGAAGCGGTCGGCACGGTCGATGATGATCGTGTTGGCGCTCGGCACGTCGATGCCGGTCTCGATGATGGTCGTGCACAACAGCAGGTTGAAGCGCTGCTGGTAGAAGTCGCGCATCACGTACTCGAGTTCGCGCTCGCGCATCTGGCCGTGGGCGATGCGGATACGCGCCTCGGGGATCAGCCGCACCAGCTTTTCCTCCAGGTTGGCGATGGTGCCGATGTCATTGTGCACGAAGTAGATCTGCCCGCCACGGCGCAGTTCACGCTGGCAGGCCTCGCGCAGCAGGCCGTCGGAGGTCCGGGAGACGAAGGTCTTGATCGCCAGCCGCTTCTCGGGCGCGGTCGCGATCACCGAGAAATCGCGCAGCCCTTCCATCGCCATCGCCAGCGATCGAGGGATCGGCGTCGCGGTGAGGGTGAGCACGTCGACCTCGGCGCGCAACGCCTTCAGGCGCTCTTTCTGGCGTACGCCGAAGCGGTGCTCTTCGTCGATGATCACCAGCCCGAGGTTGGCGAACTTCACGTCGGACTGGATCAGCCGGTGCGTGCCGATCGCGATGTCTACCTTGCCTTGCGCGAGGCCGGCGAGCGCCGCGGCCTGTTCCTTCGCCGAGCGGAAGCGCGACAGTTCGGCCAGCTTCACCGGCCATTCGGCGAACCGGTCGGAGAAGGTCTGGTGGTGCTGTTCGGCCAGCAGCGTGGTGGGCACCAGCACCGCGACCTGCTTGCCCTCGTTGACCGCGACAAACGCTGCACGCAGCGCGACCTCGGTCTTGCCGAAGCCGACATCGCCGCAGACCAGGCGGTCCATCGGCTTGCCGCGGGAAAGGTCGGCGATCACCGCCTCGATCGCCGCCTGCTGGTCCGGTGTCTCCTCGAACGGGAAGCCGTCGGCAAAAACCTGGTAGTCGTGCTCCTTCAGCTTGAACGCGTGCCCCTTGCGTGCGGCCCGCTGTGCATACAGGTTGAGCAGTTCGGCCGCAGTGTCGCGAGCCTTCTTCGCCGCGCGGCGCTTCGCCTTCTCCCACTGTCCGCTGCCGAGCCGGTGCAGGTGGGCAGCCTCGGGCGAGCCGCCCGTGTAGCGGCTGATCAGGTGGAGTTGCGCGACCGGCACGTACAGCTTGTCGCCCGCCGCATAGTCGAGCTGCAGGAATTCGGTGACGCCTTCTCCCTGGTCGAGCGACACCAGGCCGGCATAGCGGCCGATGCCGTGCTGTTCATGCACCACCGGGTCGCCGACCTTGACCTCGGACAGGTCGCGCAGCATGTTCTCGGTGGAGACGCGGCGGCCTGCACGCGTCGAGCGGTTGCGTGCGGTCAGGGCATAGATCTCGCCCTCGGTGACGAACGCGAGTTTCGCGGCCGGCAGGATGAAGCCGCTGGCCAGCGGCCCCACGCCGAGCGCCAGCGGTGCGCCGTCGTCGACGAAGTCCGCCAGGCTGTCGACCGTGCGTGGCACGGTGGAATGCTCGGCCAGCAGCTGCAGCAGCGTCTCGCGCCGGCCGAGGCTCTCGGCCACCAGCATCACCCGCCCACCCTCTTCGGCGAACGCGCTGCAGAAGGCCAGCAGGCGGCTTAGCGGCAGGTCGGCCTTGCGGTCGATCGCCAGCACGGGCAGCGGGGCGCTGGTGCCGGCGGCGAGCGTATCGGTTCCGTCGCTTCGTACGTCGCCGGGGGCCGCGGTGGTGCGCAGGTCGATGCGCGCATGGGCGCGGGTGGCGACGAAGAACTGCTCGGCTGCGATGAACAGCTGCTCGGGCGGCAGCAGCGGGCGATCGGGGTCGCCGCGCAGAAGTTCGTGGCGCGACCGGGTGTCGTTCCAGAAACGCGTGGCTGCGGCCTGCGCGTCGCCATGGACCATCAGCGTCGTCTTCGTGCCGAGGTAGTCGAATATCGTCGCCGTATGGTCGAAGAACAGCGGCAGGTAGTACTCGATGCCGGCGGGCGCGACCCGGTTGCTCACGTCCTTGTAGAGCCGGCGCCGCGAAGGATCGCCCTCGATCGACGCCCGGAAGTTCTGCCGGAAGCGGGTAACCGCGGCATCGTCGAGCGGGAACTCGCGCGCGGGCAGCAAGCGTACCTCCTGCACCGGATAGATGCTTCGCTGCGAGTCGACATCGAAGGTGCGGATCGTCTCTATCGTGTCGTCGAACAGGTCGAGCCGGTAGGGCAGTGGGCTGCCCATCGGGAACAGGTCGATCACGCCGCCGCGGAAGCTGAACTCGCCGGGCGACACCACCTGCGACACGTGCGCGTAGCCGGCGAAGGCCAGGCGCATCCGGAAGCGGTCGACGTCGAGCGCCTCGCCACACTTGAAGAAGAACGTGTAGCCGGCGAGGAACTCGGGTGGCGCGAGGCGATACAGCGCCGTGGTCAGCGGCATCGTGACCACGTCGAAGGCGCCCTGGCTGATCTGCCAGAGAGTCTCGAGCCGCTCGGAGATCAGGTCCTGGTGCGGGGAGAACGCGTCGTAGGGCAGCGTCTCCCAGTCGGGCAGCTGGTGCACGCGCAGCTCAGGCTCGAACCAGGCGATCTCCTCGAGCAGCCGCTGGCTGTCGGGTGCATCGGCGGTGAACACCGCGACCGGGCCGAGTGCGGTCGCCCAGCGCGCGATCGTGAGTGCATCTGCGGACGGCGCCAGCGGCGCGGCACGCACTGGCCAGCCGGGAGTCGGACGGGGGGCAGGGGGAAAAACTGGCACGGCTTGGTGTCGCCACTTCGAAGGAGCGCGATTATAGCGGCGCATGTCGGCCCGGCCGGTGGGTCGTATACTTGCCGCGCACTCAACGGTTCCAACCCACCTCCCGGCCTGCCTTGACGAATCCTCGATGCCTGCACGCGCTGGTCCCGGCCGCCGGACGCGGGGCGCGGATGGCCTCGGGCCTGCCGAAGCAGTACCTGCCGCTGGCGGGCAGGCCCATGCTGGTCCATACCGTCGAGGCACTGCTCGCCGAGCCGCGGTTGTCCAGCGTGTCGGTGGTGCTCGCTCCCGACGACGCCGACTTCGACACATCCGGGTGCGCCGACAGTCTGCAGCGGTACGGCGAGCGCGTCCGGGTCGTCCGCTGCGGCGGCGACACCCGTGCCGCCAGCGTGCGCAACGGGCTGCGCGCGCTGGCCGGAGCGGTCGGCGCGCAGGACTGGATGCTCGTCCACGATGCGGCACGGCCCTGCCTGCCGCCTTCGGCGCTGGCCAGGCTGATCGATACCCTGCTCGACGATCCGGTCGGCGGGCTGCTGGCCATGCCGGTGGCCGACACCCTCAAGCGCGGCGATGCGGACGGACTCGTGGTCGACACGCCCTCGCGTGAAGGACTGTGGGCCGCGCAGACGCCGCAGATGTTCCGTCACGCGGCGCTGCTCACCGCGCTCGATGCGGCCGTCGAGGCCGCCGCCCGGCCGGGTGGCCAGCCGGCCACCGACGAGGCGCAGGCGGTCGAAGCCGGCGGCCTGCGTCCGCGCCTCGTGCGCGGCGATCCACGCAACCTGAAAGTCACCTGGCCGGCCGACGTGGCGCTGGCCGAGGGCTTCCTGCAACATTTCCCGGACATGCGATGAGCGATTCGCCCAAGGCGGCTGCAGTACTCCTTCCGATGCGTATCGGCAGCGGTTTCGACGTACACGCGTTCGCCGCCGGGCGGCGCCTGGTGATCGGCGGGGTCGAGATCGCGTTCGAGCGCGGGCTCGACGGCCATTCCGATGCGGACGTGCTGCTCCATGCGATCTGCGATGCACTGCTCGGCGCGGCCGGGCTCGGCGACATCGGGCGCCACTTCCCGGATACCGACCCGCGCTGGAAGGGGGCGGACAGCCGCACGCTGCTGCGCCACGTGCATTCGCTGCTGGTCGCGCGCGGCTGGCGGGTCGGCAACGTCGATGCAACGATCATCGCGCAGGCACCGCGCATGGCGCCGCACGTCGCTTCGATGGTCGCGAACATCGCGGCGGACCTCACGGTGGACCTCGATGCCGATCCGGGGGCCGTGAACGTCAAGGCCACCACGACCGAGCGGCTGGGCTTCACCGGGCGGGGCGAAGGCATCGCGGCGCAGGCGGTGGCGTCGATCGTGCGCGGCTAGCGCCGGCCCGCCTCGCGCAGGCACAATCACGACCGCGCGACAACCTGCGGCGGGTACTGCCCGACCCGGGGACGCCGGGTCGACAGAAGGGGGAGCAATGCGCGTATTGCCGTGGATGGTGGTGTCTGCTGCGTTTGCAGCCGCCGACGATGCCCGCGCGCAGTCGGCGCAAGCTGCCGTGCCTGCGGCACCGGCGGCCGTGGTGCTGCCCGAAGTCACCGTCAGTGCGACCCGCACGGCGCGCGATCCGATGGACCTGCCAGTGTCCATCGACAGCATCGACCAGCGCACCATCCGTGAAGCCAATCCCCAGGTGAACCTGTCCGAAGTGCTCGGCCGGGTACCGGGTATCGCGGTGCAGAACCGCCAGAACTACGCGCAGGACCTCCAGATATCCTCGCGTGGCTTCGGTGCGCGCGCAGCCTTCGGCGTGCGCGGCATCCGGCTCATCGCCGACGGCATTCCGGCGACGATGCCCGACGGACAGGGGCAGGCAGCGTCGTTCAACCTGTCTTCGGCGCAGCGCATCGAAGTCATGCGCGGGCCGTTCTCGAGCCTGTACGGCAACGCGGCCGGCGGCGTGGTGCAGGTGTTCACCGCCGACGGGCCGGAACGTCCCACCCTGTCCGGCAGCCTGCTGGGTGCGTCCTACGGCACCTCGCGGATCGGTTTCCAGGCGGGCGGGCAGCAGGGGGCTCTGAACGGCATCGTCGACGTCTCCCGCTTCGAGACCGATGGCTATCGCGCCAACAGCTGGACCCGGCGCGATCAGGGGAACGCCAAGGTGAAGTTCGACCTGGGCAACGCAGGCGTGCTGACGCTGGTGGCCAACACGCTCGACCAGCCCGAGACGCGCGATCCGCTCGGCCTCACGGCCGCGCAGGCAGCGCTCAACCCGCGCCAGGCGGTGTCGGCGGCCTACCAGTTCGGCACGCGCAAGAGCATCTCGCAGGCCCAGGGGGGGCTCACCTGGGACCTGCCGCTGTCCGGCGGCGACACGCTGCACACGCGGCTCTACGCCGGGGATCGACAGGTCACCCAGTACCTTGCGACGCCGCTGGCGGCACAGGCCGCACCGACCAGTGCCGGCGGCGTGGTCGACCTCGACCGCGGCTTCGCCGGTCTCGGCCTGCGCTGGACGCGCAACACGAAGCTGGTCGATCGTACGTTCAGCGCCAGCGTCGGCGTCGACCACGACCGGATGAAGGAGAACCGGCGCGGCTTCATCAACAACAACGGCGTTGCCGGTGCGCTCAAGCGCGACCAGGATGACACGGTGACCAACACCGACGTCTACGCGCAGGCCGACTGGCAGGTGCTGCCGCGGGTCGGCATGCTGGCCGGGCTGCGCCATAGCCGGGTGCGCTTCGATTCGCGCGACTATTTCATCCGGCCGGGCAACATCGACGACAGCGGCGGCCTGTCATTCTCGCGCACGACGCCGGCGGCCGGCCTGCTCTGGAAAGTGACGCCGCTGGTGAATGCCTATGCGAACGTCGGCCGCGGGTTCGAGACGCCGACCTTCGCGGAACTGGCGTACCGGCCAGGTGGGGCCTCCGGCCTGAACTTCGCGCTGAGGCCTTCCAGCAGCCTGCATCGCGAGGTTGGCGTGAAGGCGCTGACCGGGGATGACGGCCACCTGAACATCGCGCTGTTCCAGGTCGACGTGAAGGACGAGATCGTGGTGAACAGCGCCTCGGGCGGGCGTACCGATTTCCGCAATGCGTCCGAGACCCGGCGCGAAGGCCTGGAACTCGCCTGGCGGCAGCGCTTTGCCGGGGGCTTCGAGACGGCGGTGGCCTGGACCGCGCTCGATGCGCGCTTCCGGCAGCCGTTCACGTCGGGCACGCCGCCCACGACCGTCGCCGCCGGCAGCCGGCTGCCCGGCGTCGCCCCGAGGCTCGCGTATGCGGAGCTGGTCTGGCGCCACGCCGGCAGCGGCTTCCACGCCGGGGTCGAGGTTCGCCAGAGTGGCAAGGTGTTCGTCAACGACCAGAACAGCGAGGCCGCCGCCGCCTACACGATCGGCAACCTGCGCGGCGGCTTCCAGCAGCGCGGCAAGGGCTGGCGGCTCACCGAGTTCGTACGCATCGACAACATCACCGATCGGCGCTACATCGGCTCGGTGATCGTGGCCGATGCGAACGGACGCTTCTACGAACCGTCGCCCGGCCGCACGACCACCATCGGCGTGACGCTGGAGTTGAGTCGCTGAGCAGCCGCCCCCGGCGTGCGGCCGCAGCCATTCGCCGGAGGCTGTCCTGCAGGAAGGGCTAGAGGTAGATGCAGCCCTCGAGCTTCCGGCTGAGGCTGCGCGGGTCTGCCTTCGTGTAGTCCTTCTCGAAGCAATCGGTGAGCATGCGCTGCAGCGGAGCGCCGAACCGGCGCCTGAGCCGCCCCATGAACTGCGGTGCCGCGCAGACGATCAGGCGCTGGTAGTGCTGCTGCTGCCGGCCGGTCTCGAGTGCGTCCTTCAGTTCGCCCGCGAACCGGTCTGCCTCGGCCGACTTGGGGTCGGTTGCCGGTTCGTAGGCGGCGCGCCGGGAGGCACCGCTTCGACCATGCGCCGACTGGTCGGTGATCAGTTCGGCAAGCTTGGCCCGGCTTCGGGCGTGGGTAAATTCGCGGAACTTGCGCAGGCCCTTCTTCGGACCTTCGTTGATGTACAGGCATGCTGCACTTGCATTCGCCACCAGGACCCAGGTCACACTCATCGCGCTACCTCCGTTGGTCGACTGCTGCGGAATGATTATGGGCATCGGTTCCAGCAGACCGCAAACATTTTCGTGCGGCCCGCGCGATCGGTGTCCGTGGCAGGGTACGGGTCGTCGACCCTGCCTGATCAGGTTATCGGCAGCTCGACCGTGACCTTGAGCCCGCCACCCTCGCGGCCTTCGAGCAGGACGCGGCCGCCGTGCAGCCGCGCGATGCGGTCGACGATCGCCAGCCCGAGCCCCGACCCGGGATCGGTGCGGGCGCTGCCGATGCGCTGGAACGGTTGCAGCATGCGTGCGCGCTCAGCCTCCGGGATGCCCGGCCCGCGGTCGAGCACGCTGACCTGGGCGCTCGACGCGCCGCTGCGTCCGGCACGGACCTCGACCTCGCCGCCGCCGTGGCGCAGTGCGTTGTCGATCAGGTTGGACAGCAGGCGCTGGAACGACAGCGGGCGCAGGCGGACCTTCGGCATCTCCCCGGCGTGCGCGCGTACCGGCTGCCCCCGGCGTTCGTAGCGCTCGACGACTGCACGCACGGCCGTGCCGAGGTCGGTGTCGATCGCCGCCTCTTCATTGCTGCCCTCGCGCACGTAGCTGAGGAACTGGTCGATGATCGCATCCATGTCCTCGATGTCCTGCACCATGCCTGTGCCGAGCGATGCATCGGCACCGGGCGGCAGCAGTTCGATGCCCAGGCGCAGTCGCGCGAGCGGCGTACGCAGATCGTGCGAGATACCCGCCAGCAGCAGCTTGCGGTCCTGGTCGAGCGAGCGTACGTCGCGCGCCATCTCGTTGAAGGCGCGGCCGAGCGCGGCTACTTCCTGCGGGCCCGACTCGGGCAGCGGCGGCGGCAGTTCGCCGCGGCCGATCGCGGCAGCCGCCGGCACCGCGGCGCGCAATGGCGCCGTGATCCGGTGCACGATGAGGTAGGCGCCGATGATCGAGAGCAGCAGCACCAGCAGGCCCCAGGCGAACCAGGTCCAGGGGAACGGGCGCCGTTCGCGCGCCGGCGGCAGTTCCAGCCAGAACAGGTCCTCGTCGATGCGGAAGCTCACCCACAGCGCGCGTTCGCCGCCGCGGGCATCGTAGATGATCGTGTCCTCGCCCAGCCGGCGCCGCAGTTCGGCCACGACATGGCCGATCACCGGGCCGGTGCCGAGCGTGCCCTCGGGCAGTGAATCGTCGCCTGGATAGACGCGGATGCCCTCCGACTCGTTCAGTTCGGCGAGCAGCGCGCGCCGGCCCTCCGGCCGCGACCCGATCAGCGCCGCCCGGGTGAGGTTCACCACGCTCGACACCCGCTCGGCGATCTGCCGCGCGCGCGGCTCTCGTTCGGAGAGCGAAAGCAGGGCGAACCACGCCAGCTGTGAGACCACCAGCAGCGGGACCAGCATCACGACCGTGCGCCAGAGCAGGCTGCGCGGCCAGGCGATCATCGCGGCCCTGGCGACTGCGCCGCGCGCGAGCGGTCAGCGCTTGGCATCGGGGACGAACACATAGCCGAAGCCCCAGACCGTCTGGATGTAGCGCGGCTTCGCCGGATCGTCCTCGACCAGCTTGCGCAGCCGCGACACCTGCACGTCGATGCTGCGGTCGAACGGCTCGAGTTCGCGGCCGCGCGCCAGTTCCATCAGCTTGTCGCGCGACAGCGGCGTCCCCGGGCTGGCGGCGAGCACCTTGAGCAGCGAGAATTCGCCGGTGGTGAGCGCCACGGGTTGCCCGTCGCGCATCAGGGTACGGTTGCCGGTGTTCAGCGTGAAGGGGCCGAACGTCACGCTGCCGGCGTGCGCGTCTGGCGCCCCGGGCGGCACTGCCGGCCCGCGGCGGCGCAGCACCGCGTTGATGCGCGCGACCAGTTCGCGCGGGCTGAACGGCTTGGGGAGGTAGTCGTCCGCACCCATTTCGAGGCCGACGATCCGGTCGACCTCGTCGCCCCTGGCGGTCAGCATCACGATCGGCAGCGCGGGCGAGGCCGTGCGCAGCCGCCGGCAGATCGAAAGCCCGTCCTCTCCCGGCAGCATCAGGTCGAGCACGACGAGGTCGATCACGTTGCGGGCGAGCTGCTTGTCCATCGCCGCGCCGTCGGCGGCCACCAGCACCTGGAAGCCCTGTTCGGTGAGGTAGCGGTTGAGCAGATCGCGCAGCCGCACGTCGTCGTCGACCACCAGCAGGCGTGTCTTGATCGTCTTTTCCATGGGTTGCATGCTAGCGCCACCGGGGGCTGGCGTGTGGGCGCGCCGGGGGGCGCGTGTAACAGGCCATGACCCTGGTGCCAAGGGTGACATATTGTTACAAAGGACCCGTTCCAGCGCTTGGGTTGCGTCGGCAATCGATCTACGATCGGGCTCTGGGCAATCCATCGGAGCGGGCATGTTCGACCGGAAACGGGCGCGGCGGAGTTTCGGCAGACGGTCGGCGCTGCACGCGCTGTGCCTGCTGATGCTGCTCGCACTGCTGCCGCAGCGGCCGGCGTCGGCCCAGCCTGCCGACCGGCAAGGCGGGGCGCGCGAGCGCTTCGAAGAACGCCATCAACGGCACGACGCCGCCCGCCAGGACCACCGCCGCGACGAATCCCGGGAACAGCGCCGTCGCCACCTCGAGGAACGGCGCGAGCGGATGACGCCGGAAGAGCGGCGCAGCCTTCGGCACGACCTGCACGAAGCCAGACGCGACCTGTACCGCCAGGATCGCTGATCTCCATGCCGAGGAGCGGTACGCGCGCATGCGGGGCGCTGCCGATGCTCCGGTAGAATCGGCACTCCGCGCCGGTTGCCCCCCATGGTCCTGCTCGCTGTCGACACCACTGCCGGTTGCTGTTCCGTCGCGCTGCTGCGCGACGGCCGGCTGTGCGCGCGCAGCGCGGACGCAGGGCAGGGCACGCCGTCTTCGTCGCTGCCGGCCCATTCACGCCTGCTGCTGCCGATGATCGACGCACTGCTGGCGGATGCGGGCACGCCACTGTCCGCGCTCGACGCGATCGCCTTCGGTGCGGGGCCCGGTTCGTTCACCGGGCTGCGCATCGCCTGCGGCGTCGCGCAGGGGCTGGGCCTGGCGATCGACCGGCCGTTGATTGCGGTCGATTCGCTGTCGTCGATCGCCTGGGCCAGCGGGCAGCCCCAGGTGATCGCCTGCCTGGATGCGCGGATGGGCGAGGTGTACTGCGCCGCCTACCAGATCCGCCGCACGCAAGCCGGCCCGCACCTGCCCGACGTGCCCGATGCCTCGATCGAGGTGCTGTCCCCGCCCCGGGTCTGCGCGCCGGATGCGGTGCCGATGCTCCCCGGCGCGGGGTGGGCGGGCTGCGGCAACGGCTTCGCGGCGCATGGCGCGGTGCTGCGCCAGCGATTGCCGGCACTGGAGGTCATCGACGCCTCGGTGATGCCCGATGCGCGCGCGGTGGCGGCGCTGGGGGCGATCGCCTTCCGCGCGGGTGCAGCGGTGGATGCCGCGCTGGCCGCGCCATTCTATGTGCGCGACAAGGTGGCGCTCGACTCGGGCGAGCAGGCCGCGCTGCGCGCCGGAGCCGCACGCTTGCGCAGCATGACGCCGGCCGGGGTGGCGCGGTGAGTGCACGCTGGGACGTGCAGCCGGTCGCCCGCCGGATGCTCGTGCAGGACCTGCCCGAGGTGGTCTCGATCGAGAACCACATCTACGAATTCCCTTGGACCGACGGAAACTTCCGCGACGCGCTCCGCTCCGGCTACGATGCTGCGGTGGTGGCGTTCGGTGGCGCCCTGGTCGGCTATCGCGTGATGATGTTCGGTCCGGGCGAGGCGCACCTGCTCAATCTGTCCATCGCGGCCGGCTGGCAGCGCCGCGGTTTCGGCCGCCAGCTGCTGCTCGCGTCGATCCACGATGCCCGGTGCGCCGATGCGCAGACCCTGTTCCTGGAGGTGCGTCCGTCGAATGGCGCCGGAATTGCGCTGTACGAAGCCACCGGATTCGAGCGGATCGGCGTGCGCAAGGGCTACTACCCTGCGCGCGGCGGCCGCGAGGATGCCTGGGTGATGTCGCTGCCGCTGTGACCGACCTGGACCTGTTCCGCCCTGCACGATGAGCCGCCGCACCGAAATCCTCGATGAAATGGGCCTTTCGCCACGCTGGACACTGCGCGAAGGTTTCGCGCGCACCCTGCCAACGGCGGCGCCGGGCACCGTGACCGGTACCCCGGCTGCGGCGGACGACGCATCCAGCCCCGACACGTCCGACACGCCCGCCGCGCCCGCAGCCGTCGATGCGCAGGGTCGTGCCACGGCGATCATGCAGATGGACTGGACGCCGCTTGCCGAAGCGGTGGCGGGCTGCACGGCCTGCCCGCTCGCCACCACGCGCAACTGCACGGTGTTCGGTGTCGGCGACCGCAAGGCCTCCTGGCTGTTCGTCGGCGAGGGCCCGGGCGCCGAAGAGGACGAGCGCGGCGAACCGTTCGTCGGCCAGGCGGGCCGCCTGCTCGACAACATGCTTGCCGCGCTCGGGATGAAGCGTGGCGACGATGTCTACGTCGCCAACATCGTCAAGTGCCGGCCGCCGGGCAACCGCGTGCCTGCGGCGGCCGAAGTCGCTGCCTGCGAGCCCTACCTGCACAGGCAGATCCAGCTGCTGCAGCCGAAGGTCATCGTCGCGCTAGGCAAGACCGCGGCGGTCACGTTGCTGGGCAAGGAGCAGTCGATCGCCAGCATGCGCGGCAAGGTATTCCGCTATCGCGACACGCCACTGATGGTGACCTACCATCCGGCGTATCTCCTGCGTACCCTGCCGGACAAGATAAAGGCATGGGAAGACCTCTGCTTCATCCGCGAGCGGGTGGCCGAATGGCGCGCCGGCGCGGCACAGGACGCGCAGCCGCCAGGCTGAGTCCGTCGTCCGGGCTTGAATGGCGTGGTAGGGTCCCCATATCCCCGGCACGACCGGCGGTCGATGCCGGCCGCCGTACTGCACACCGGCCGGGCCACCGTCCCGATCAGAGGAGCCATCGATGCGCCGACTGCTTTCCGTACTTTCGCTCTGTAGCGCGCTGCTGCTCGGCGGCTGCGGCTACAACACGCTGCAGGTGACCGACGAGACGATCAAGTCGTCCTGGTCTGAGGTAATCAACCAGTACCAGCGCCGGGCCGACCTGGTGCCGAACCTGGTGGCGACGGTCAAGGGTTTCGCCGAACAGGAGAAGGACATCCTGCTCGGGGTGACCAACGCGCGTTCGCGGGTCGGGTCGCTGCAGGCCACGCCCGAGCTGGTGAACGACCCCGCCGCGTTCGCGAAGTTCCAGGCGGCGCAGGGCGAACTGTCGTCGGCACTGTCGCGGCTGCTGGTGGTCGCCGAGAACTATCCCCAGCTGAAGTCGGACCAGAACTTCCGTGACCTGCAGGCGCAGCTCGAGGGGACGGAGAACCGGATCACCGTCGCGCGCAAGCGCTACATCGATGCGGTGCAGGCCTACAACGTGACCGTGCGCCAGTTCCCCAGCAACCTCACCGCCATGGTGTTCGGCTATGGCGTGAAGGCGAACTTCACGGTCGAGAACGAGGCGGCGATCGCCAGGCCGCCGACGGTGGATTTCGGTGCGCGGCCTTCCGCGCCGTCCGCTCCGGCTGCCCCGGCTGCACCGGCGCCGGCCCCCGCGAAATAGCGTGATCTGCGGCCGCCCTGCACCGTCCCCGGCAGCCGTGCCTGCCGGCGGTTGCCGGTGGCGTCCCGCCTTGCGCACGGCGGCGGCCCTGCTGGCAGCCGTGCTCTGGCTGCCCGCGTTTCTGCTGGCCTTCATGCCATCCGCGGCCATGGCCCAGTCGCTGGTGGCCGTGCCTGCGCTGGAGCGCCGGGTCACCGACCTCACGAAGACGCTCGATGCCGCCCAGGCCGCCGCTCTGGAGGCGAAGCTGGCGGCGTTCGAGGCGCGCAAGGGCAGCCAGCTCGCGGTGCTGATGCTGCCGACGACGAAGCCGGAAGCGATCGAGCAGTACGCGCTGCGCGTGGCGGAGGCATGGAAGATCGGCCGGCGCAAGGTCGACGATGGCGCGCTGCTGCTGGTGGCCAAGGACGACCGGGCGTTGCGCATAGAAGTCGGATACGGCCTCGAGGGCGCGCTGCCCGATGCGATCGCCCGGCGCATCATCGACGAGGTGATCGTGCCGCGCTTTCGCAGCGGCGACTTCGCCGGTGGCATCGAGGCGGGCGTCGACCGGATGATCCGGGTGATCGACGGCGAACCACTGCCTCCACCACCGGCGCGCCAGGGCGGCCAGAAGCGTGACGGCATCGATTACGAAGCCTTGCTGGTGCTGGTGCTGGTCGGCACTGCATTTGCGGGCGGCATCCTGCGCGCGATCGTCGGCAAGGGCTGGGCCGCCGGCATCGTCGGCACCGGCATCGGATTGATCGCCTGGTCGATGAGCGGCGTGCTGCTGGTCGCCGTGGTGGCGGCGCTGATCGCGCTGGTCCTCACACTGGCGGGTGCGGGCACCCGCGGCGGCGGTGGCTGGTCCTCCGGCGGTGGCTGGTCTTCCGGTGGCGGCAGCAGTGGCGGAAGCTGGGGCGGCGGTGGCGGCGGGTTCGGGGGCGGTGGCGCCTCCGGCTGCTGGTAGGGGAGGCCCGCCGATGAGCCTGTCGAGACGGCTGCGCCACCTGTTCACCGCCGAGCGTGCGATGCGCCAGGCATTCCCTTCGCCCACTCTTGACCGGGTCGAGCAGGCGATCGCACGTACCGAACGCCTGCACCGCGGGCAGATCTGCTTCGCGATCGAGGCCTCGCTCGAAGGCGATGCGTTGTGGTCCGGGCAGCATGCCAGCGACCGCGCGATCGAACAGTTCGGCCGGCTGCGCGTCTGGGACACCGCCGAGAACAACGGCGTGCTGATCTACCTGCTCTGGGCCGACCGCGATGTCGAGATCGTCGCCGACCGGGGCATCCATGCGCAGGTCGGTGCCGATGCCTGGGAGACGGTATGCCGGCAGATGGAGGCTGCGTTCCGCGCAGGCCGCTTCGAGGAGGGTGCCGTGGCAGGCATCGAGGCGGTGGGCACGCTTCTCGCACGCCACTTCCCGGGCGACGGCAGCGAGCCGAACGAGGTGTCCGACCGTCCGGTCGTACTGTAGGTGCCGAGCGTCAGACGTCCAGCGTCAGACGTCCAGCGTCAGACGCCTAGCACGCGCGCCAGTTCGGCGGTGACCTTCGACCACGTGAATCGGCCATGCACCGCGGCACTGACCGCTGCCGGATCGAAGCGGCGGCGTCCGTCGATGAGCTGGCCGAGTGCCTCGAACAGCGACTCGGGATCGGGCTCAAGCCAGGCGCGCCGGCCGGACTGCATCCGGCGGCTGTCGACCTGCAGCCCGATCGCCGGGTCGAAATAGTCGTCGGTCGATCCGCCGCGCGTGACGACGATGGGTACGCCGCAGGCGGCCGCTTCCAGCGGTGTGAGGTTGAAGCCTTCGGCCTTGTACGGCGACACGTAGCAGTCCGCCGCGCCGTACAGCGCGGCCAGCTCGGCGATGCCGAGGTTGTGCGACACGAACACGATCGACGACACCACGTCTTCGGTGAACAGGTGGCCGTGCGGCGACGCGGCGAGCTGCGCCAGGATGCGGTCGGCCGTCAGCCCGTACAGGTTGCTCTGGTCCTTGAGCACCAGCTTCAGGTGGCGGTGCTTCGCACGCAGCCGTGCAAAGGCAGTGAGCAGCAGGTCGATGCCCTTGTTTTCGGTCATCGCACCCACCGACAGCAGCACGAAGTCGTCGTTGCGCACCCGCATCAGGTTGCGCAGGGTCTTGCGCGCCTTGCGCTCGATCGGCCTGAAGCTTGCCGGGTCGATGCCATGTGACACCACATGCACCCGCGCCGGGTCGAAGCCGGTGGCGACGAAGCCGGCCTTCGACCAGTGCGAGGGCGTGACGATCGACAGCCGCTCGTCGCCGATCGCGCGCGCCGTGTCGCCGCTGCCGAACATGCCTTCGGTGTGCTGGTATTCGGCGGTACCGAACACGAACACGCGGCCGGCCTCGCAGGGAGACACATCGAACGGGAAGGCGATCCGGTACGCCACATCGGGCGTCTCCCCCGGCCGCGGGCCCCGGATTCCCTCGATCAGCTGCCGCTGCGCGGCGCTGAAGCCGCTGCCGTTGGCGCCGGCGTTCCAGCCAGCGTTGAAGAACGGCCGGTCGACATGGCAGAGGTCTAGCCCCGGCCGGCGGCACAGCTCCAGCAGCTGCCACTGGTTGACGATCGCATAGGAGTGGTTGATGCCGCGCCACCCCTCGATCTGCAGTGTCTTCATCTCGGGAGTCAGTCGTCGTAGTCAGTCGCCGCAGTCAGTCACCGATGGCAGTCGGCAGGTTGCGCTGCGGCGCGATGCCCACGACCCGGCGCCGCACCCACCGGACGGTCATCGCCACCGCGAACGCCACCAGCGGAATCGCCACTCCGGACACGATCGCCGAATCGATGCCGGTGCCGGCTGCCGCCAGGCCCTTCGCGGCATAGTCGATCAGCCCGACCACGTAGTAGCTGATCGCGACCACGGACAGTCCTTCCACCGTCTGCTGCAGCCGCAGTTGCAGCCGTGCACGGCGATCCATCGACGCGAGCAGCGCCTGGTTCTGCTTCTCGCGCGCGATGCTCACGCGCGTGGAGAGCAGGCTGCTGGCGCGGGCCACCCGTTCGGACAGTTCCTGCAGCCGGCTCGACAGCGAGGCACAGGTCGCCATCGCCGGCGACAGCCGCCGCGCCATGAATTCCTCGATGGTCTGGAGGCCGGTGATGCGGCGCTCGCGCAGTTCGCTGATGCGTGCGGTGACCAGCGCGTTGTACGCACGGCTGGCGCCGAAGCGGTACTGGCTGGACGCGATCGCGCTCTCGACCTGCGCCGCGAGCTGGGTGAGCTCGCCGAGCAGCGTCTCATCGCCGCGGTCCTCGTTCGCCATCTCCTGGGTGAGCATGGCGAGCGAGCGCTCGATCTCGACCACGCGCGGCGACTCGCGACGGGCGATCGGCAGCGCGAGCAGTGCCAGCACGCGGTAGGCCTCGATCTCGAACAGCCTCTGCATCATCCGCCCGGCCTGGTAATCGGTGAACGCGCACGACAGCATCAGGAAGCGTACGAACCCGTCGTGCTGGATCTTGAAGTCGGTGTACGCGAAGCCGGCACCGTCGCCGATCGCCGCGCCGACCACCGCCGCCGAGCCGAAGAAATCCTGCAGCAGTGCCGGGTCGTCCGGCGTCTCGGGCGCACGCATCACCTGTGCATGGGTGGCCACGATCACCCGGCCGGGGATGTCGGCCAGCCACTCCGGCGGCAGGAATTCGATCGCCGGCTGTGCAAACGGACGGCTCGGCAGCCCCGGTACCAGCACGATGTAGGTGGAGAATTCGCCGTGACGCTCCCACTTCAGCTGGAACTCGCCGAACGGGACGCTGAACTGGTTCAGGTCTTCGCCTGGCGGCGAGCAGCCGAAGCGCTCGCACAGCGCGCGCAGGTGCGCGCGTTCGAGCTCTCGCTGTCCGGTTTCGACCTGCATCGCGAGGTAGGACCCGCGCACCGGGATGTCCAGCGGCTCGTAGGGTCGTGCATGGACCTCGTTCGCGGCGAGGAATCGGTCGGGAAGGTCGGGCGGCAGGCGGATCATCATCGGTATGTAGCCTGAAGGCATCGGTGGCCGCAAGCCCCGCGACGGAAATGGGAGCGATACACTCGCGCATTCGGACGGGTGCCGGTTCCAAGGATGGTTGCGGGATGACATTCCTCGCGCAGTCAAGACTCGCGTGGCTCGCCGTGCTCCTGGCGGCTGCAGGTGCGCCCGTCGGTACGGTTGCCCCTGCGTTGGCGGCGTCGGCAGCTGGCGCACCGGCGGTATCGGTCGAGACCGCGCCCTCGGGTACGGTCAAGAACGTCCGCCAGTTCACGGCGCGCTTTTCCGAGCCGATGGTCCGGTTCGGCGATCCGCGGCTGGCCGATCCGATGGAGGTGTCCTGCCCGGTGCCGGGGCGCGGCCGCTGGATCGATGACCGCACCTGGGCCTACGACTTCGTCCGCACGCTGCCTGGCGGCCTGCAGTGCCGGTTCACGCTGCGCGACGGACAACGATCGGTCGCAGGGGCGCCGGTCGAGCCGGCGCGTGCGGCCGGGTTTTCGACCGGAGGCCCGGCGATCGTCGCGGTGGCGCCGAGGGCCGGCGACGACCGCATCGGCGAAGACCAGGTGTTCGTCCTCGCGCTCGACGCGCATGTGACCACCGCCAGCGTGCAGGCCAATGCCTACTGCGTCGCCGATGGCATCAACGAGCGCATCCCGGTGCGTGTCGTCACCGGCCGCCTGCGCGCTGCCATCCTGGCGCGCAGCGAACCTGCGCCGGCCGGGGACATCGACGGCGATGCGTTCGAGGCGTTCCTGCAGGCGAGCTCTGGCGCCGAGGCCAGGTCGCGCCGGCTGCTTGTGCGCTGCAGCCGCGAGTTGCCCGGCGACCGCGACGTGCGCCTGGTCTGGGGCAGGGGCATCGCGACGCCGGAGGGCATCGCCACGACCGACGATCAGGTACTCGCGTTCCATACCCGCCCGGCGTTTCGTGCGCGGTTCAGCTGCACCCGTGCCAACCAGGCCGCGCAGTGCATCCCGGTGCTGCCGATGCGGGTGCTGTTCACCGCCCCGATCCCGGCCTCCATGGCGAAGGCGGTGACGCTGCGCGGAGCCGACGGGCGGCGCTACACGCCAGTCCTGGAGGGCGAGGACCGACCGGGCATCGACGCCAGCGCGCCGGATGCTGGCGGGAAGGCGGTGGCGGCGTCGGCACCGGAGGGCTTCGCCGGCCGCTTGCGCGGCTGGTGGTCGGCGCTCACCGGCTGGTGGCGTGCATCCTGGCGCGATCCTGCGGTCGACTGGGTGGAGTTCCGTGGGCCGTTTCCGGAAAACGCGTCGTTCACGCTGGAACTGCCGCCGCGGCTGCGCGATGACGCCGGGCGCCTGCTGGCCAACGCGGACGGCTTCCCGCTCACGGTGCGTACCGACGAGGATCCGCCGCTGATCCGCTTCGCGGCGCGCTTCGGCCTGGTCGAGGCGAACGCGGGTGCGCTGCTGCCGGTGACGGTCCGCAACCTCGACGCCGGCAGTGGTGCCGAGGGTACGCAAGGCCGCCTGCTGCGCGTGGAGGCGCCGACGCCGCGGGAACTGGTCATGTGGATGCAGCGGGCCAGCGAGCGTGGCTACATGCGCGACGACCCTGGCGCTGGCAGTGGCGACGGCCCGGGCAAACGGTCGATCCTGCGCGGCGTGGAAGCCGCGCGCGACCTGTCGCTGCCGCGCAGCACCGGTCCGCGCGAATTCGAGGTGATCGGCATCCCGCTGCAGCGGCCGGGCTTCTATGTGGTCGAGTTCGCCAGCCGCCGGCTTGGAGCGGCACTGCACGACACGCCGGAGGCGCAGCGGCAGCGCGAGGCGATCGACCGCGCTGCAGCCGAGGGACGGCCGCGCCCGTCCTTCGCCCCGCCGGCGCCGTCGCGCGACCCGTACTACGTGCCGGCCACGGCACTGGTGACCAACCTGGTCGCCCATTTCAAGCGGGGGCGCGAGGGGTCGCTGGTCTGGGTCACTTCGCTCGACCGCGGCGAACCGGTGGAAGGGGCGCGTGTCCGGGTGCTCGACTGCAACGGTCGCCTTTACCACGAAGGCATGAGCGATCGCGACGGGCTGGTGCGGGTGGAGGTGGCATTGCCCGCGGAGGACCGGCTGCCGGGCTGCGAAAGCCGCTACGAGCGGCGCCTGATGGTGATGGCTTCGCGCGGCGAGGATTTCACCTTCACCATTACCGGCTGGGACGACGGTATCGCGCCGTGGCGGTTCAACCTCCCGACCGGAGACTACGACGGGCCTTACTCGATGCGGGCCGTGCTCGACCGGTCGCTGTTGCGGGCCGGAGAGACGTTGCACCTGAAGCTGTTCGCGCGCGAGCGCCGGCGCACCGGCTTCGCGTTGCCGCCATCCGCGCTGCTCGCGCCGACGGTGGTGATCGAGCACCTGGGCAGCGAACAGAAGTACGAGGTGCCGGTGCAGTGGGAGCCGCGCGGCGCAAGCGCGCTCGGTACCTGGGAGGTGCCGAAGGATGCGCGGCTGGGTGCCTACCGGATCGTCGCCCGTGAGCGACTGCCGGGCGAGGGCGGTGGCAGCCGCGAGCGCACCCGCGAACTCGGCGAGTTCAGGGTCGAGCAGTTCCGTCTGCCGACCATGCGCGCTGCCGTGCGTCCGCCCTCGATGCCGCTGGTCGCCGCCTCGGAAGCGTCGATCGACGTGCAGCTCGCCTACCTTGCGGGCGGGCCTGCCGCCGGGGCCACCGTGCGCCTGCGCAGCGCGGCGATGCCGCGCGCGCTGCGCTTTCCGGGCTACGAAGGGTTCGTGTTCGCCAACGGTGACGTGGTCGAGGGCGTGATCGGCAGCCGTTCCGAGGCCGACCTCCTCGACGAACAGGATGCCGGCGCTGTCGAACCGGACAGCCGCCGCGCGCGTGCCGACGATGACGCGATGAAGGTGGTCGGCCTGCAGCAGGCAACGCTCGATGCCGCCGGCGGGGCCCGGCTGCGCGTGGCGGGACTGCCTGCGGCCACCATCCCGCAGGACCTGCTGTTCGAACTCGAGTACCGCGATGCCAACGGCGAGACACTCACGGCGAGCGCACGCGCAGCCTGGCTTCCCTCGGCCGTGATCGTCGGTGTGCGCGCCGATGACTGGGTGCGTACGCGCGACCGCGTGAAGATGGAGGCGGTCGTGGTCGATCCGTCCGGAAAGCCGATGGCCGGGGTGCCGGTGACGGTGGATGTGTTCCGGCGCGAGACCTTCTCGCACCGGCGCCGGCTGCTCGGGGGGTTCTACGCCTTCGAGAGCTATACCGACACGTCGCGCCTGGGCACGCTCTGCAGCGCGCGCACCGACGCGGCCGGACGCCTGTCGTGCGAAGGCAAGCCACCGGCCAGCGGCAACCTGATCCTGCGTGCCCGGGCCGTGGACGAGGCAGGCCGCCCGAGCATCGGGCATCGCGAGGTGTGGATCGCCGGCGGCGAGCCGTGGTGGTTCGGCGTGCAGGACAGCGATCGCATGGACGTGCTGCCCGAGGCGCCGCGTTACGAGCCGGGGCAGACCGCGCGCTTCCAGGTGCGCATGCCTTTCCGCTCGGCCACCGTGCTGGTCACCCATGAACGCGAAGGCGTGGTCGATGCCGTCGTGCGCCGACTCGCCGGCGATTCGCCGGTGATCGAGGTGCCGGTGCTGGCACGGCATGCGCCGAACATGTTCGTGTCGGTGCTGGCGGTGCGCGGCCGGGCCGGCGAGGTGCAGCCGACCGCGACCGTGGACCTCGGCAAGCCGGCGTTCCGGATGGGCATCGGCGAGATCGCCGTGGGCTGGCGCGCGCACGAACTGAAGGTCGAGGTCCGGCCCGAGCGCGAGGTCTATCGGGTGCGCGAGCGGGCGCGGGTGAAGATCCGTGTGATGCGCGCCGACGGCTCGATACCGCCGGTGGGCAGCGAGATCGCGCTGGCTGCGGTCGACGAAGCATTGCTCGAGCTTGCACCGAACGACACATGGGCGCTGCTGCAGGCCATGATGGGGCGACGCGGCCTCGAGGTGCAGACTGCCACCGCCCAGATGCACGTGGTCGGCCGCCGCCACTTCGGCAAGAAGGCTGTAGTACCCGGCGGTGGCGGAGGCCGGCAGTCCGCGCGCGAACTGTTCGACACCCTGCTCGCATGGCGCGGGCGGGTCGCGCTCGACGCCAATGGCGAAGCGGTCGTCGAAGTGCCGCTGAACGATTCGCTCAGTGCATTCCGGATCGTGGCCATCGCCTCGGCCGGTGACGCGACGGGTGCCGGGCTGTTCGGCACCGGATCGGCGAGCCTGCGCACGACGCAGGACCTGATGCTGCTGTCCTCGCTGCCGGCGCTCGCGCGCGAGGGCGACCGGTTCGACGCCGAAGTGGTGGTACGCAATGCGTCCGAGCGCGCGATCGAGGTCATGGTGTCGGCCACCGTCAACCCGGCGCCGGGCGTTGGCCCACCCGGTGCCGGCGCTCGCCTGCCTGCCCCGGCGCCGATGGCGCTCGCCGCTCAGGCGCTGTCGCTTGCGCCGGGCGAGGCGAAGCCGGCACGCTGGGCCTTCCAGGTGCCGTCCGGCGTCGACCTGCTCGCCTGGGAGATCGCTGCCAGCGAGCGCGGCGCGGCCAGCGCCGACCGGCTGCGCGTGGCGCAGCGGATCGTGCAGGCCGTCCCGGTGCGCACGCTGCAGGCGACCCTGGTGCAACTCGCGGCGCCGGGCGAGTCGACCGTCGTGCCGGTGCAGCGTCCGGCGGACGCACTGCCCGGACGCGGTGCGATCGAGGTGTCGCTGGCGCGTACCCTCGGCGGTGACCTGCGCGGCGTGCGCGAGTACATGCAGCAGTACCCGTACACCTGCCTCGAGCAGCAGAGCTCGCGCGCGATCGCGCTCGGTGATCGTGCAGGCTGGGAGCGGCTGATGGGTTCGCTGCCTGCCTGGCTCGACCGCGACGGCTTCGCCCGCTACTTTCCGTCGATGCGCGACGGCAGCGACGTGCTGACCAGCTACCTGCTGACGATCGCCCACGAAGCCGGATGGCCGATCCCGAAGGCCGCTCGCGAAACGATGGCCGACGCGCTGCGCCGCTTCGTCGAAGGGCGTGTCTCGCGTGCGTCCGAGATGCCCGCGGCCGACCTGCTGCTGCGCAAGCTTGCCGCACTCGATGCGCTGGCGCGCAGTGGCGTCGAGATCGAGCCGCGCTGGCTCGACGCGTTGTCGATCGACCCGCAGTCGTGGCCGACCTCCGCGCTGCTCGACTGGCAGTCGCTGCTGCGCCGGGCGACGAAGCTGCCCGACCGTGAGCGCCGGCTGGAGGAGGCCGCGCGCATCCTGCGCGCACGCCTGACCATGCAGGGCACGGTGATGGGTTTCTCCACCGAGAAGACCGACCAGCTCTGGTGGCTGATGGTGTCCGGCGACGCCAACGCCAACCGGATGCTGATCGCCGCCCTGGACGATCCGCGCGCGGCGGGCGAGGCCGGTGCCCAGGACCTCGCGCGCCTCGCACGCGGTGCACTGTCGCGCCAGCAGCGCGGCCGCTGGAACACCACGGTCGCCAATGCCTGGGGCGTGCTGGCGCTGGCTAAGTTCGCCGCGCGCTTCGAGGCGCAGCCGGTGGCCGGTGGCACGGTGGTGTCCACCGGTGGCGCCGTGGCTCCGGTGTCCGTCGACTGGTCGCTGCCGGATGCAGCGCCCGGCGCCGGCCGCGACGCCACGGTGCCCTGGCCGGAGGGCGCGGCCGGCACGCTGACGCTGCGCCATGACGGCAGCGGCCGTCCGTGGGCGACCGTGCGCAGTCTAGCCGCGGTGCCGTTGCGCGAGCGCCTCGACTCGGGCTTCCGCGTCGAGCGCGAGGTGACTGCAGTCCAGCAGAAGGTGGCCGGCCGCTGGTCGGTCGGCGACCTGATGCGGGTACGGTTGACGGTCGATGCCCAGGCAGACATGACCTGGGTGGTGCTGACCGACCCGGTGCCTGCCGGCTCGACGATCATCGGTTCCGGCCTCGGCGGGCAGTCCTCGCTCGTGGCCGGCGCACGCGCGGCACGGCCGGGGCGGGCACCTGAACCGGTGGCGCCGGTGTTCGAGGAGCGTTCGTTCGAAGGCTGGCGTGGCTACTGGCGCTACGTGCCGCGCGGCGGTTTTGCCGCCGAGTACGTGGTGCGGCTGAACCAGGCCGGCCGCTTCGAACTGCCGCCCACCCGCGTCGAAGCGATGTATGCGCCTGAAGTGTTCGGCGAGCGGCCCAACCCGGTGTTCGAAGTCGCGCGATGACGGCGCTGCGGCGCGTCCTGCTTCCGGCCAACGCGGTGTCGCTGCTGCTGGCTGGCCTGTACCTGTGGTCATGGGCGGTGGTGCCTTCGTTCGAGCAGGTGCACGCCGATACGCTGCCGAGCGACCGCTGGCTGCTCGACCGCCATGGCGCGCCGCTGCAGGTGCAGCGGGTCGACGCGCGCATGCGCCGGCTCGGCTGGACGCCGCTCGATCAGGTGTCGCCAGCCTTGAAGCGGGCGGTGATCGCCACCGAGGATCGCCGCTTCGCGCACCACCCGGGCGTCGATCCGCTGGCCATCGCCGCCATCTTGAAGTCCGCGCTGCACAGGCCGGCGGCGGATGCCGCGCCAACGGGCCGCCGCCACGGCATCCGCGGTGCAAGCACGATCACGATGCAGCTGGCCGGGCTGGTCGACCCTGCGCTGGCACCGGTGCAGGGCCGCCGTTCGATCCCGCAGAAGCTGCGCCAGGCCGCGCTGGCGCTGGCGCTCGGCCTGCACTGGCAGCGCGACCAGGTATTCGAGGCCTACCTGAACCGGGTGTCGTTCCGCGGCGAACTGCAAGGCGTCGAGGCCGCCGCCCAGGGGCTGTTCGGCAAGGCACCCTCGGCCCTGGACGAGGGCGAGTCCTGGCTGCTGGCGGCGCTGATCGCGCGGCCGAATGCGTTACCTGCGGCGGTCGCCGCGCGCGCGTGCCGGCTCGCGCGCAGCGCCGGCGCCACGGCCGCTGCCGACGCAATGCCCGGTGGCGGCAGCCCATCGTGTGCGCGGTTCGAGGCGCTGGCCGCCGCGCGGCTGTCGATGCCGCCATCGATCGCGCCGCCGGTGGCGCTCGCGCCGCACGTCGCCCGCCTGCTGTTCGCGCAGGAAAGCGGTGCCGGCCGGCAGTCGCCGCTGCTGTCCTCGCTCGACGGCGACCTGCAGCGCTTCGCGACCGATGCGCTGCGCGCGCAGCTCGAAGCGATCGCCGGCCGCAACGTGCGCGACGGTGCGCTGCTGGTGGCCGACAATCGCACCGGCGAAGTGCTCGCGTACGTGGGCAACGCGGGCGAGCGGTCCAGCGCGCGTTTCGTCGATGGCGTGGCGGCGCCGCGCCAGGCCGGTTCGACGCTCAAGCCCTTTCTCTACGGGCTGGCGATCGAGCAGCGGCTGCTCACCGCGGCATCGCTGGTCGATGACTCGCCGGTCGACCTGGTGGCCCCCAACGGGCTCTACGTGCCGAAGAACTACGATCGGCAGTTCACCGGCTGGGTGAGCCTGCGCACCGCACTGGCCGGTTCGTTGAACGTGCCTGCGGTGCGTACGCTGATGCTGGTCGGACCTGAGCCGTTCGCCGACCGCCTGCGCGCGCTGGGCTTCGCCGACGTGACGCGCGGCGGGGACTACTACGGATACTCGCTGGCGCTCGGATCGGCCGAGGTGAGGCTGTCGCAACTGGTCAATGCGTTTCGCACGCTGGCCAATGGCGGTATCGCCTCGCCGCTGGTGATGCGGCCCGGCGCGGCCGGACCCGACAGCGCGCGCCGCGTGATGGCGCCGGCTGCTGCCTTCATCGTCTCCGACGTGCTGGCCGACCGCACCGCAGGCGCACGCACTTTCGGTTTCGCCAGCGCGCTGTCCACGCGCGGCTGGAGCGCGGTGAAGACCGGCACCAGCAAGGACATGCGCGACAACTGGTGCATCGGCTTCTCCGGCCGGTACACGGTCGGCGTGTGGGTCGGCAACTTCGACGGCTCGCCGATGCACGACGTGTCCGGCACGACCGGTGCAGCGCCGGTCTGGCAGGAGGTGATGGATTACCTGCACCGTGACCTGCCGTCGCTCGCCCCGTTGGCGCCCGGCGGCCTGGTGCGGCAGGCGAGCGGCGCGGCGGCGCAGCCGGAGTGGTTCATCGCCGGCACCGAACTCGACCGCGTGCAGCACGCCAGCATCCGCGTCGGCACCCCGCGCATCGTGTACCCGGGGGCCGGCATCGTCGTCGCGATCGATCCGGACATCCCGGCACCGCAGCAGCGCCTGCTGTTTTCCGCCGGGCCGGCTGCACAGGGCCTGCACTGGCGCATCGGCGGCCAGCGGCTGGGCCCGGCCGAACGCCCGCATCCCTGGCAGCCGGTCCCGGGCCGTCACCGGCTGCAACTGGTTGACGCGCAGGATCGCATCGTCGACGAGGTGCGGTTCGAAGTGCGCGGCGCGGCGCAGGGGGAGGCCGCCGCCACGCCGGTGTCACCCGGCTAGCACCAGGCGTGCATGCTATTCTTCCGCAGCTTTTTCCATCCCGTCGACTCCTGGTTCAGACCCTCGAATGAACGATCCGATTGCGCCGTTGCCGGCCGACCACGATATCGTCCCGCCGGCCCGTCCGACGGCCACCGCGCCCTACTACGAACCGCAGGGCCGTGAAGTCGAGATCTTCGAGGCTGCCTACAGCAAGCGCCTGCCGATCATGCTCAAGGGCCCGACCGGCTGCGGCAAGACCCGATTCCTCGAGCACATGGCCTGGCGGCTCAACCGCCCGCTGGTCACGGTGTCCTGCCATGAAGACCTGACTTCGTCCGACCTCGTCGGCCGATTCCTGCTCGAAGGCAGCGAGACGGTCTGGCAGGACGGTCCGCTGACGCGTGCGGTGAAGGCCGGGGCGATCTGCTACCTCGACGAGAGCGTCGAGGCACGCACCGACTCGACCGTGATCATCCATCCGCTGACCGACCATCGGCGCCGCCTGTCGCTCGAGAAGATCGGCCGCGAGATCACCGCACATGAAGACTTCCTGCTCGTGATCTCGTACAACCCCGGTTACCAGACGGTACTGAAAGACCTGAAGCCCTCGACCAAGCAGCGCTTCATCGGGCTCAACTTCGACTTCCCGGCCGAGGAGACCGAACGCCGTATCCTGGTGAACGAGGTGCCCGGCCTCGACGCCGAGAGCGCGTCCCGGCTCGTGGCGGTGGCGCGCAAGGCGCGCGCCCTCAAGGACCACGGGCTCGACGAGGTCACGTCCACGCGTGCACTCGTCTATGCGGCGAGCATGATCAGCGCCGGCCTGTCGCCGATCGAGGCCTGCCAGGTCGCGATCATCAATCCGGTGACCGATGACATCGAACTGTCTGCGGCCTTGCTGGAAATCGTCCGGGCGCATTTCGAGTAGCGCCGGTCGCGTCCGCCCCGGTATCTGCGGGCGAGCCGGCATACGACGATGAGCTTCCTCTCGAGCCTCGGGCTTAACCTGCCCGAACTGATCCGGGAATACGGATACCTGTTCGTTTTTGTCGGCACCATGCTCGAGGGCGAGACGGTGCTGGTGCTGGGCATGATCGCCGCCCAGCAGGGCCTGCTCGATGCCTGGCTGGTCGGCGCGGTCGCGATGGTCGGCACCTACATCGGCGATCTCGGCTACTACGTGATCGGCGTGCGCTTCGGGCGCGTGTTCCTAGACCGCTTCCCCAAGGTCGAATCGAAAGTGCAGCGCATCAAGGGCTGGATCGTGCGCTACGACATCGCGATCATCATCATCAATCGCTTCCTCTACGGGTTCCGCATCGCCGCGCCGGTGGCGCTGGGGATGAGCGCCGTGCCGGCCTGGCGCTTCATGGTGTTCAACGTGGCCGGGGTGGCGGTGTGGACCGTGGTGATCGGCGGTGCCGGCTATCTTTTCGGCAGCGCACTCGAGACGCTGCTCGACGATGTGCGCTGGCATGATCAGATCATCATCGGTCTGGTGCTGCTGCTCGGAATCGGACTGTGGATCGGCCGCTACATTGCGCGCCGCGTGATGCGGGGAGGTTGAGATGAGCGAACCCTCGGTACCGGCCGGCTCCGGATCGAACGCAGCCGCCGGCGCGCCGGCCAGCGAGGCGCTGCGCGGCGCGCTCGAAGAACTGTCGAAGGTCTCCTTCATCGCCCACCGCGATGCGTCCTCGGCGCTG
>CAIQON010000204.1 GCA_903873475.1 uncultured bacterium | reverse complement strand
GTCAGCTCGCGGCCGAGTGCCTGCCAGGTGCCGGGTCTGCGCTCCAGCGCCGCTGCCAGCGTCGCGAACGCGCGCGCGATGGCTGGCGCGTTGTTCACGCGTCCCGCCAGACCAGCGCGGCCATGCGTCCCGTCACCTTGTCGCGCCGGTAGGAGAAGAAGCGGTCCGGATCGGACACCGTGCACAGGCCGCCCCCGTACACGCGCTCGACTCCGGCACGCGCGAGCCGGCGCCGGCCGAGCGCGAACAGGTCTGCATGCCACTTGCCTGACGCCGTCGGTGACGGCGCGAAGGCAGCGGTATCCGATGCATCCACCGCCAGGAACGCATCGCGCACGTCTGCGCCGACCTCGAACGCGGCGGGGCCGATCGCGGGCCCGAGCCAGGCGATGATGCGCTGACCGTCGATGCCCATCGCGGCGAGCGTATTCTCGATCGCTCCGCCCGCCAGGCCGCGCCAGCCGCAGTGCACGGCGCCGACGCGCAACCCGTCTTCGCTGCACAGCAGTACCGGCATGCAGTCGGCGACCATCACCGTGCACACGGCATGTCCGCGGTCGGTGAAGGATGCATCGGCCTGCGGCGGTGCCTCGATGGAATGCGCGGCGACCACCCGGCTGCCATGGACCTGGTGCAGCCAGCGCGCCGGCCCGGGCAGCAGGGCATCGAGGCGGCGGCGGTTCTCGGCCACCGCAGCAGGATCGTCGCCGGTACGCGTGCCGAGGTTCAGCGACCTGCACGGGCCGGTGCTGACACCGCCGCCGCGGGTCGTGCACAGTGCATGCACGCCCGGCGGGGCGGGCCAGTCGGGCACGATCAGGTCGGCTGCCGCAATGGAATCCGTGGGTGTCATGCCGGTACTCGCAGGACTTCGAGTGCAGCGCGGATGTCGGCTGGCAGCGACGAATGGAAGCGCAGCGGTGCGCCGGTGTCCGGGTGCGCGAACGCCAGTTCCACCGCATGCAGGGCCTGCCGGCCAAGCGCTGTGGCGGTGGTGGCCAGCGTGGGCGCGAGGCGGCCGGCCCTGGGCGCATAGACCGGGTCGCCCAGCACCGGGTGGCCGATCGATTCCAGGTGGACGCGGATCTGGTGGGTGCGGCCGGTGGACAACCGACACTCGACCAGGGCCGCCCCTGCGAGCGCCTCGAGCAGGCGGAATCGGGTCAGCGCCGGGCGGCCACCTGCGACCACCGCCATCCGCACGCGGTTGACCGGGTGCCGTCCGATCGGTTGTTCGATCTCGCCCGATACGGGTGGCCTGCCGACCACGATCGCCTGGTAGATGCGTTCGACCTCACGCGCGGCAAGCGCACGCACCAGCGCGGTGTGCGCGACCAGCGTCTTGGCGACCATCATCAGCCCGCTGGTGTCCTTGTCGAGGCGATGCACGATGCCCGCGCGGGGCAGCGACTCGATCGGCGGATGGTGGTGCAGCAGGGCATTGAGCAGGGTCCCGTTCCAGTTGCCGCTGCCCGGGTGCACGACGAGCCCGGCTGGCTTGTCGAGCACGATCACCGCCTCGTCCTCGTGGACGACCTGCAGCGCGATCGCCTCGGGTTGCGCCGTGGCGTGGCGCGGATCCGCGCCAGGCGACACCTCCAGCCGCTCGCCGCCCCAGACCTTGTCCGAGCTGCGCAGCAGACGGCCGTCGACCCGCACGCGTCCCTCGCGTATCCACTGTTGCAGCCGGCTGCGCGAGTGCTCCGGCATCAGCGCGGCCAGCGCCTGGTCGACCCGCTCCCCGGCGCTGGACGCCGGGACCTTCAGGTGCTGCGAGGCGGCATTGCTGTCGACCGCAGGACGGCCATCCGGCGCGCTGTCGGGCGACGGATGGGTCGGGCTATACTGGTGGCGAATCAATTGCTTGCCATGGAACGGACGAATCGATGAAAGCCGCAGCTTCGAATCCCGATCGGCCGGATGCCGACCGGACAGGTGGCCGCTCCTGCCCGCCCGCGCCGGGCGGAAGGAGATGGCGAAGTGTACTGGCAGTGCGGCAGGCGGTGATCGCGGTCGTCGCGGCGGGTCTGATCGGCGGCTGCTCGTCCATCCGCGAATATGACGAGACCCGAGGCTGGTCCGCACCGAAGCTGTATGCGGAAGCGCGCGATGAGATGAACAACCGCAGCTGGCCACGTGCCATCAAGCTCTACGAGACGCTCGAATCGCGCTACCCGTTCGGCCGCTACTCGCAGCAGGCCATGCTCGAACTCGCGTACTCGCAGTGGAAGGACGCCGAGCCGATTCCCGCCATGGCGACGCTCGACCGCTTCCTGAAGCTCTATCCCACGCACCCCAGCGCCGACTATGCCTGGTACCTGCGCGGGCTGATCACTTTCAACAATGATCCCGGGCTGCTGGGCGCCCTCTCGAGGCAGGACGTGAGCGAGCGCGATCCCCGTTCGGCGCGTGAATCGTTCGACTCCTTCCGCGAACTGGTCACGCGTTTTCCCGACAGTCGCTATGCGCCCGATGCCGCAGCGCGGATGAAGTTCGTCGTGAACATGCTGGCCTCGCACGAGGTGCACGTGGCCCGCTTCTACCTGCGCAAGGGCGCCTATGTCGCTGCCGCCAACCGTGCGCAGACGGCCCTGACCACCTACCCGCAGGCGCCGGCGAACGAGGAAGGCCTGCTCATCATGGTCAAGGCCTACGACGCGATGGGGCTGGCCGACCTGCGCAACGATGCCGAGCGGGTGATGCGGGCGAACTTCCCGAACAGCAAGTACCTGGCGAGCGACCCGCGTGCGGACGGACGACGGTGGTGGCACCTCTGGTGATGTTGCAGGCAGTGGTGCCTGGCCCGGGTCAGCGCGCTTCGAAGCCGGCATCGGCAATCACGGTGCGCAGCACCTCCAGCGGTGCGCTCGCCGGGTCGTGCTCGATGCTGGCCTGCGGTGGTGCCAGAGCGACCATTGCGGACTGCACGCCGGGCGTTGCCTCCAGTGCACGGGTCAGGCTGTTCACGCAGCCCTGGCAGGTCATGCCTTCGACCGCGATGCGGATGGTTTCCATCGTTCATGCTCCTTTCGTGGCGAGTGAGGGCAGCGGTTGCTCCGGCGCGGGGCGCGCCGGTCGCCAGCGCCGCAGCAGCAGTGCGTTGCCGACGACGCACACCGAACTGGCTGCCATCGCGGCCCCGGCGACCACCGGGTCGAGCAGGCCGGCGGCTGCCAGCGGAATGCCGAGCACGTTGTAGGCGAAGGCCAGGAACAGGTTCTGGCGGATCTTCGCCATCGTTGCGCGCGACAGGTCGATCGCATCGACGACCTGCGACAGCCGGCTCGCCATCAAGGTGATGTCTGCCGTATGCAGTGCGATGCCGGAGCCGCTGCCTATCGCGAAACTCACATCGGCTGCGGCCAGCGCGGGCGCGTCGTTGATGCCGTCGCCGACCATCCCGACCGAGCGTCCGGCTGCCTTCATCCGGACGGCTTCGGCGGCCTTGTCCGCCGGTGTGCAGCGCGCGCGCCAGTGTTCGATGCCAGCTTCCGTGGCGATGCGTGCCGTGACCGCGGGATGATCGCCGGACATGATCAGGAGGTCGACCGATGCCGCCCGCAGCCTGCGCACCGCCTCTGCCGTGTCGGGCCGTAACGCATCGGCCATTCCGACCATGCCCAGAGCCCGGCCGCCGTGTGCGACCGCGATCCAGGTCAATCGGTCGGCATCGTCGCCCGATGGTCGGTCGCCCGCCGGCAGCACGATGCCTTCGGCCTGCAGCCATTCGACCGATCCGAGCAGCGCATCGCGGCCATCGATGCGTGCGCGCACGCCGTGGCCGACCACGGCCTGGAAAGCCTCCGTGCGCGGCGCTGGTGCGGCAGCCGTTGCCGCGGCCGCACTGCGTATGGCGGCGGCCAGCGGATGCTCCGAATCGGCTTCCAGCGCGGCGGCGATCGCCAGCACCTCGGCCTCGGATGCACCCTCGAACGGGATGATCCGGGTCACCTGAGGCGTACCCGTCGTGAGGGTGCCGGTCTTGTCGACGATCAGCAGGTCGAGCCGGTGCGCGGCCTCCAGCGCGGCGGCATTGCGGATCAGGATGCCGGCGCGCGAGCCTTCGCCGATGCCGACGATCACCGCTGTCGGCGTCGCCAGGCCGAGCGCGCAGGGGCAGGCGATCACCAGCACCGAGATCGCTGGTACCAGTGAATCGACCAGGGTCGCGCCGGAGAGCATCCATCCGCCGAAGGTGAAAACGGCCAGCGCCAGCACCACCGGCACGAAGACGCCCGCGATCCGGTCGGCAAGCCGCTGTATCGGGGCTTTCGAGCCCTGGGCTTCGCTCACCAGCCGGACGATACGCGCCAGCGCCGTGGTCAAGCCCACGCCCGTGGCACGCACGCGCAGCGCGCCGGTTCCGTTCAGCGTCCCGGCAAACACGGTGTCGCCACTGCGCTTGGACACCGCCACGCTCTCTCCGGTGAGCATGCTTTCGTCGACCGTGGAGCCGCCGTCGATGACCTCGCCATCCACCGGGAACGATTCGCCCGGCCGCAGTTGCAGCGTGTCGCCGGGCGCCACCTGCGACACCGGCAATTCCAGCAGGTCGATGCCGCCGGCCGGGGATGGCCTTTCCACGCGGGCGGTCGGCGGCTGCAGCGCGACCAGCGCACTGATCGCCGCGCCGGTGCGGCTGCGGGCGCGTGCCTCCAGCCACTTGCCGAACAGGACCAGCGTGATGATCGTCGCGCTGGACTCGAAGTACAGGTGCCCGCCCGGCGCGGCGAAGGTGACCACGGTGCTGTAGCCCCAGGCGATCGAGGTGCCGAGTGCGACCAGCACGTCCATGTTCGCGCCGCCTCCGCGCAGCGCGTTCCAGGCGCCCCGGTAGAACGGCCGGCCGAAGCCGAACTGCACGACGGTCGCGAGTGCGAACTGCAGCCCGTCTGGCAGCATCCACTCGTGTCGGCCAGTGAGCATGCCGGCCATCTGCGCCAGCAGCGGGAGCGTGAGCAGCGCCGACCAGGCCAGCGCCCGGCTTGCCTCATGCCGACGCGCATCGGCGGCCGCGGTGGCCGTTGCGTCTTCGGTCCCGGGTGCGTCTTCGATCACCCGGGCGGAGTAGCCGGCGCGCGCGACCGCGCCGGTCAATGCCGCCGCGTCGGTGCTGCGCGGATCGAATGCAACGTGTGCGTGGCCGGTCGCGAAGTTCACCGATGCGCTGACCTGCGGCAGGCGGCCGAGAACCTTCTCGATGCGCGCGGCGCATGCCACGCAGGTCATGCCTTCGATGGCGAGGTCCAGCGACGCAGGGGAGGGGCGCCGCGGGCCCGGCTCGGGCTGGGTATCCATCCATCGAACCTACGCCCGCGGGGTATGCGGGTCAAGCGCGGGTGCAGGCAGCCTTCAGCCGGACAGCTCCGGACGGTCGGCGAACAGTTCGAGTGCTTCGGGATTCGCCAGGGCCTCGCGGTTCTTCACCGGCAGCCCATGGACGACATTGCGCACGGCGAGTTCGACGATCTTGCCGCTCTTCGTGCGCGGGATGTCGGCGACCTGCAGCACCTTGGCCGGTACATGCCTGGGCGTCGTGTTGTCGCGGATGCGGACCTTGATGCGCGACACCAGCGCATCGTCGAGTACGAGGCCATCGCGCAGGCGCACGAAAAGGACCACCCGGACATCGGTCGGCCGCGCCGGCGGCCAGTCCTGACCGATCACGAGCGACTCGACCACTTCGTCCAGTTGCTCGACCTGCCGGTAGATCTCGGCGGTGCCGATGCGAACACCGCCGGGGTTGAGCACGGCATCGGAGCGGCCGTGGATCACCAGCCCGTCATGATCGGTCAGTTCGCAGAAGTCGCCATGGCACCAGACGTTCGGGAAGCGTTCGAAGTAGGCGGCGCGGTAGCGGCTGCCGTCCGGGTCGTTCCAGAACCCGACCGGCATGCACGGGAAGGGTTTCGTGCAGACGAGCTCGCCGCGTTCCCCGCGCACCGGACGGCCTTCGTCGTTCCAGACGTCGACCGCGAGGCCCAGCCCGCGGCACTGGATCTCGCCCCGCCACACCGGCAGCATCGGGCTGCCGAGCACGAAGCACGACACGATGTCCGTGCCGCCGGAGATCGACGACAGGCAGAGGTCTGCCTTGATGTTCGAGTAGACATACTCGAAGCTCTCCGCGACGAGCGGCGAGCCGGTGGACAGCATCGTGCGCAGCCGCGACAGGTCGTGCGTGTCCTTCGGCTTGAGGTCGAGCTTGCGCAGCGAATCGATGTACTTCGCCGAGGTACCGAAGATGGTCATGCCTTCGTCCTGCGCGAAGTCGAACAGCACGTTGCCCTTCGGGTAGAACGGCGAGCCGTCGAACAGCATCAGCGTCGCGCCGCTGGCCAGGCCGGTCGCCAGCCAGTTCCACATCATCCAGCCACAGGTGGTGAAGTAGAAGAGCCGGTCGGTCGGATGCACGTCCACATGCAGCTGGTGTTCCTTCAGGTGCTGCAGCAGCGTGCCGCCGGCGCCGTGCACGATGCACTTGGGCACGCCGGTGGTGCCCGAGGAGAACATGATGAACAGTGGGTGGTCGAACGGCAGCTGCTCGAACGACAGCTTCTCTGGCTGGAACGGCGCCATGAAATCGTGCACGTCGACCGCACCCGGGATGCCCGCGAGGTCGAGGTCGCGGCGGGTGTAGGGGATGATCACGGTGCGTCGCACCGAGGGCAGCCGCGACACCACCTCCGCCACGCGCGGCATCACGTCGATCGTCTTGCCGCCGTAGAAGTAGCCGTCGGCCGCGATCAGCACTTTCGGCTCGATCTGGCCGAAGCGGTCGAGTACACCCTGCGGTCCGAAGTCTGGCGAACAGGACGACCAGGTCGCGCCGAGGCTGGCGGTGGCCAGCATCGCGATGATCGCGCCGGGAATGTTGGGAACGTATCCGACCACCCGATCGCCGACGCCAACGCCTGCCGCGCGCAGCGCCTGCTGCAGCCGCGAAACCTCATGGCGCAGTTCCGCATAGGTGACCGAGCTGCGCACCTTGCCTTCGCCCCGGAACACGATCGCCACCGCGTCGTCCGCCCGGCGCAGGAGGTTCTCCGCGTAGTTGAGGCGTGCACCCGGGAACCAGCGGGCACCGGGCATGCGGTCGCCGTCTTCCAGCACTACATCGCCGCGCGTCTGCGCGACCACGTCGCAGAAATCCCAGACCGACAGCCAGAACTGCTCAGGCTGTTCGACCGACCAGCGGTAGAGGGAGGCATGGTCGCGGCAGTCCACTCCCCAGTTGCGCTCGACCTCGCGCATGAACCGCTTCAGGTGCGAGCGTTCGATACGGTCGGCGGACGGGGACCACAGGGGCAGGGCAGGTTCGTTCATGGCATCTGAAGGGGTCAGGGCGACCAGCCCGGCAACGTGGCCAGGCTGGCGGTGGGTGGTATCAGCCGAGGAAGTCGAGCACGGACTCGGTGACCATTTCGGTGGACGCCTCGCCGCCGAGGTCGGGCGTATGCAGCCGGCCCTGTTTCGTCGTCGCCTCGATCGCGCCCATCAGGCGGGCGGCGGCCTCTTTCTCGCCGAGGTGTTCGAGCATCATCACCGCCGACCAGAAGGTGCCTATCGGGTTTGCGATGCCCATCCCGGTGATGTCGAAGGCCGACCCGTGGATCGGTTCGAACATCGACGGGAACCGGCGCTCCGGGTTCAGGTTGGCCGTCGGCGCGACACCCATCGAGCCCGACAGCGCGGCGGCGAGGTCGCTCAGCACGTCCGCATGCAGGTTGGTGGCCACGATGGTGTCGAGGCTGGCGGGCTTCACCACCATGCGCACCGTCATCGCGTCCACCAGCATCTTGTCCCAGGTGACGTCCGGGTACTTGCGGCTGACCTCTTCGGCGATCTCGTCCCAGAGCACCATGCCGTGGCGCTGGGCATTGGACTTCGTGACCACCGTCAGCAGCTTGCGCGGGCGCGAGCGGGCGAGTTCGAACGCGAAGCGGATCACCCGCTCGACGCCGGTGCGGGTGAACACCGACACTTCCATCGCGGTCTCTTCCGGCAGCCCGCGGTGCACGCGTCCGCCAGCGCCGGAGTATTCACCCTCTGAGTTCTCGCGCACGATCACCCAGTCGATCTTCGCCGCGTCCGGGCTGGCCAGCGGGCTGGTGATGCCGGGCAGCACGCGCGCCGGGCGCACGTTCGCGTACTGGTCGAACGGCTGGCAGATGGCAAGCCGCAGCCCCCAGAGCGTGATGTGGTCGGGGATGTCGGGCGCGCCGACCGCGCCGAAGTAGATCGCGTCCAGGTCCTTCAACTGCGACAGCCCGTCGGCCGGCATCATCACGCCATGACGCTTGTAGTAGTCGCTGCCCCAGTCGAAGCTGCGGAACGCGATCGAGAAGCCGCCGCTCTTCTTCGCCAGGTGCTCGAGCACGCGCTGGCCAGCCGGGATGACTTCCTTGCCGATGCCGTCGCCGGGGATGGATGCAATGGTGTAGGTGCGCATGTTCAACCTGCCTTCAGCAGCGGCCGCAGCGAACGAACGTCGGCCAGGCGGTCGAGCGTCCAGACCGTGTCGCACAGCCGGCGCGCGCGGCGCTTGCCGGTGACCGGTGCGAGCAGGTCGTAGCACTTGGCATCGACCTCTGCGCGGCTCATCGGGTTCTCTGCCGTGCCGCGCACCGCCTTCGTGTGGTGGGTGAGTTTCGTGCCGTCCTTCAGCGTGATCGACACGATGCCCTGCCGGCTCGGCATCGCGCGCGTCAGCGCCTCGTCGCCGGCGAGCGTCACCCGCTTGCGCAGCGCCACCACCTTCGGGTCGCGCATGCGCGCGACGTCGTGCGTCGACACGAACGTGACCGTACGGTCGAGCAGCATCACGGCAGCCAGGTGCTGCATGCAGATATCCGGCATGTCGCGGTTGTCGACCGTGTTCGCACCCTGCTTCGCGACCCGGATGTCGACCTGTTCGACATCCTCGGCCCGCACGCCCTTGCGGGTGATCAGTTCGAGCAGCGAGTCGAGCGGGGCCTGGATCGGCGAGCCGACCGACCAGCGCTTGATGTTGGTGTTCATGATCTCGAACGTGCTGCCGAGCCGGTTCACCAGCACCTTCGGTTCCGGCTTGCGGCCATAGGCGACGAAGAAATTGCGCTCGCCCGAGAACACGTCCTCGACGCCGGTCATGCCGGAGTCGACCATCAGCGCGGCATAGACGCCGTTGCGCGCGGGCATGCCGCCGAAGTCGAATGCCTTCTCGACATGGTCGGGGTCGCGCATCCAGCACGACACGCCCGAGGCCTGCTGCGCGGTGTAGGAGAGCAGGTGGCGCATCTGCCGCGGGTTGAAGCCGAGCAGCGCGCCACCGGCGGCAGCGGCACCGAACATCGGCCCGAAGCTGTGCGTGGAATGGCCGTCTTCGCGGAATTCGTAGGCATTCAGCGACATGGTCAGGCGCGAGGACAGGTCGTAGCCGACCGCGATCGCACGCAGCAGCGCGCGCCCGGACACCCGGTTGCGCTCCCCGATCGCCAGCGCCGCCGGCACGATGCCGCAGCCGGGATGGGTCAGCGAGGGTGCATGCGAATCATCGGTCTCGTCGGCATGGGCCAGCATGCCGTTGGCCAGCGCGGCGTTGATCGCCGAGGTGACGATCGGCGTGCCGATCACGCAGGCTTCCGGCTTGCCGCCGAGCCCCTCGACGAACGCGATCGCGCGCTCGCCGGGCAGCAGTTTCGATCCGGACACCATCGCCGCCAGCGTGTCGAGCAGGTGGTGCTTGGTCTTCTCGACCACCGCCGGTGGCAGTGCCTTGCGCGGCGACGCCGCCAGGTAGGCGGCCAGCGTGGTCATCATCGGCGAGATCGCCGGGCCCTTCTTTCCCTTTGCACTTGCGCCGCTCATGGCAACCATCCCCCGCCGTTGATGTGTATGGTCTGCCCGGTCAGGTAGCGCGCGTCCGGGCCGCACAGCATGCGCACCATCGCCGCGATCTCTTCCGGTTCGCCGCGCCGCCCCAGCGGCGGCAGGCTCGTGCGATGGGTCGGCCGGGCGGGTGCGCCCGGCAGGCCTCGTACCGTATCGATCGTGCCGGGAACCACGTTGTTCACCGTCACGCCCATCGGCGCCAGGTCGAGCGCAAGCCCCTTGGTGAAGCCGGCGAGGCCTGCCTTGGCTGCGACCACGTGCGCCCGGCCGGCCGCGCCCTTGTGCCCGGTCTGGCCGCCGATCATCACGACCGCGCCATTGCCGTGCTTCGACAGGTGGGGCAGGCAGGCCTGGGTGACCAGGAAGGCACCGTCAAGGATGATGGCGATCACGCGCTGCCATTCCGCATGCGTGATCTCCGCGAACGGTGTCTCCGCGCGCACTGCCGCGTTGTTGACCAGGATGTCGATGCGCCCGAAGCGCTTCACAGTCGCTTCGACCAGGCCCTCGACCGCCTCCGGATCGGTGACGTCGGCGACATGCACCTCCGCCGTGCCGCCGGCGGCCGCGATCATCGCGCGCGTCTCCTCGGCCTCGGCCTTCGATGTGTTGGCGTTGATCATCACCGAGGCGCCGCCGCTGGCGAGCGAGCGGCAGATCGCGCGGCCGATGTTGCGTGCGCCCCCGGTGACGAGGGCTACCTTCCCGCCGAGCTCTTGCCCGGGCGTCATGCCGATGGTGCTCGCCACGGCTTCTCCTCGTTCATTGCAGGTTGCTGTCAAGCGGGCGATGCTAGCAGAACGGCAGGGACGAAAAAAACGCCCGGACCGTCAGGTCCGGGCGTCGGAGAAAGTGGCGCGCCTGGCAGGATTTGAACCCACGACCCCTTGGTTCGTAGCCAAGTACTCTATCCAACTGAGCTACAGGCGCGTTGCGGCGATTATATGCGAAATATCGTCTTCCTGAATATCGGAGGATCGAGACCATGCCGCCCGTCGATCGCCCGGTGCTGCGAGACATCCCCGACCTTCCATTCAGCGCAGCTGCCCGAGCGCAACGCGTCGTCCATCCTGGCGTGCCGGAGTGCATGGCGGCCCGCTGCGGTGGCGTGCGCTGACAAGGCCCCAGCCGTTACACTGGCCTTTTATGGCCTTGCCTTTCGACGCCCCATGCTGATCACGCGCATCACCGCCCGAGCCGAACACCTGCAGCCTGCGCGCGCCGCCGACGCCTACGCCGGCCGGGAAAGCCTGACCTATGTCCGCTGTCGCGTCGAGACCGACGACGGTTTCGCCGGCCACGGTGTCACCGGCCGCTTTCTCGCCGCCGAAGTCGTGCACCTGCTGGAGCACGGCTTCGCCGACACGGTCACCGGGCGCGATGCGCTGGACATCGAGGCGATCACCGCCACGCTCGAGCGGGCATTCAACCCGCGCGGCGCGACCGGCGTGTTCGTCTCGGCGCTGTCGGCGCTCGACCTCGCGCTCTGGGACCTGAAAGGGCAGCGGCTGGGGCTGCCGGTGGCGCGGCTGGTGGGCGGCGCGCGCGACCGGGTGGCGGCCTACGCCACTGCGGGGCTGCCAGCCTTCAGCGAGGCGGAGCTGGTCGCAGCCTGCACCACGGCGCTGGCCGAGGGCTACCGCGGCGTGAAGATGCTGGTGGGTGCCGGTCGAAGCCTCGAGGAGGACGTGCAGCGCATTCGCGCGGTGCGCCGGGCGATCGGCGATGCACCGCTGATGCTGGACGCCAACTGCGCGTTCACGGTAGCCGAGGCGAAGCGCCTCGCGCACCGGGTCGCAGACTGCGATATCGCGTTTTTCGAGGAGCCGGTGCGCGGCAACGACCTCGACGCGCTGGTCGAGCTGCGTCGCGCCTCGCCGATCCCGCTGGCCTCCGGCCAGATGATCCAGTCGATGGCCTGGTTTCGCGACGCGCTCGCGCGCGGCGCGCTCGACGTACTGCAGCCGAACGCGGCCTTCTGCGGGGGGGTGTCGGCGATGCTGCGGGTGCTGGCGCTGGCCGAGGCGCACGGCGTGCCGGTCACCGGCGCTGGCGGGTTCGAGGCGGCCAGCCTGCCGGCCATGGCTGGCCACCGCCACGGCGGCATGCTCGAGGTGCACGGCGCGCACGCGGCCCTGCGCGCGCGCTTTGCCCATCATCCGGAGTATCGGGACGGATGGATCAACGTGCCGGCGCGGGCGGGGGTGGGGTTTGCGCTGGTGGAGGGGGAGGGCTGAGCCGATGGCGGGGTGAGACGGTCACCGCCCAGGCGCCAGTCCAGGCCAGCAGTGGCGCGCACGCGTTACAGACAAGCCACGGGTAACCACGGCTCTTTCGTGCGCAACTGCGCGGCCGACGACGCTACGCCACCGCACCCACCGGCAGTGCCGGCTTTCCATGCCGCGGCAGCCACAGTGCCAGCGGCACGGCCAGGAAGTCGATGGCGCTGGCCACCAGGATGGCCGAGGTGTAGTTGCCCGAGTGATCGAACAGCACGCCGCCCAGCCAGCCGCCCAGGGCCATGCCGGTGCTGCCGCCGATCATCTGGAACGAGAAGATCGAGCCCAGCGGCGCCTTCGGGCCGAACATGTGCCGGTTGATGATAGGGAAGCCGACCATCTCTCCGCCGTAGCAGATGCCGAAGATCACCGCGAATACGTAGAAGTGCCAGGCCTCGTGCGCGAACAGCAGCATCAGGATGGACAGGCTCTGGCCGAATACCGCCAGCGACAGGATGGTGCGCCCGCCGTAGCGCTCGGTGAGCAGCGAGAAGGTGAACCGGCTGAAGATCGACACCGCCGCGATCGTGCTCAGCACGCCGGCCGCCTGCAGCCCGGGAATGCCGTGGTGGGTGGCCATCGACACGCCGTGGGCGAGGACCACCGCGTGGCCGGCGCATCCGAGGTGGTGGCAGCCCATCAGCAGCCATACCGGCTTTCCGGCGAGCACCTGGCGCAGGGTCACGGCCTGGATGGCCGCGTGCTGCGCGGCATCATTCTCGCCGGAGCCATAGGGGGCGAGGCCGACCTCCGCCGGGCTGCTGCGGATCAGCATCGAGAACGCCAGCAGCACCACGCCGAACACGATCCCGATACCCATGAAGGCCGACTCCCAGCCGCGGGCCTCGATCATCCAGCGAAACAGCGGCGCGAAGATCGCCGGGCCGGCCCCGAGCGCCGCCCAGTAGAAGCCGAGCGCGAGCCCCATCTTCTTGTGGAACCAGCGGGTGATGATCACCGGCAGCATCACGGCGAAGGCGGCATTGCCCAGCGCGCCGACGAACACGCCGTAGATCACGTACAGCTGCCACAGCTCCTGGATCATTCCGAGCATCACCGTGCCCGCGGAGATCATCACCGAGGCGCCCAGCATCAGCGTGCGCGCGCTGAAGCGGTCGCCGAGCCAGCCGAAGGCCAGCATCGCCGGCATGCTGCACAGGAACGCGAGCGAGTAGGCAAGCGAGATGTCGCCGCGGGCCCAGCCGAACATCTCGACCAGCGGGTCGACCAGCACCGCGAAAGACGCCGAATCGGCACGGCTGACGATGCTGAGGATGCACGCCGCCCCGAGGACGATCCACGCGTAATGCAGGGCAGGCCTGCGGTCGACCGGGTTTGTCATCGGTCGGTGGATGCTTCCGGAGGGATGAAGGCAGGCATGGGTCGCATCGGGCGTGTGGGTTGCGCCCATCGATCAGGCGCCCATGGCGAGCCCGGCAGCGTGCAAGGCTCGAAGCGCCCTGCAACCCGAGTGAACGAGCTGGAAGGACTTGCATCGGTAGTGGCGGAGAGAGAGGGATTCGAACCCTCGATACAGGTTTAAGCCCGTATACTCCCTTAGCAGGGGAGCGCCTTCGACCACTCGGCCATCTCTCCGGACACGACGAGTATACCCAACCGGGGCGGCTTACGGCAGTACGGCGATCGCGTTGATCTCGATCAGCATGTCCGGATGGGTGAAAGCGGATACCGCCACCATCGTCGAGGCAGGCGGGTCCTGGTCGAAGTACTGGCCGCGCACCTCGTGGATCACCTTGAAGTGGTCCATGTCCCTGATGTAGACGTCCACCCGCATGATGTCGCGCAGGGTGCCGCCGGCCGAGGCCATCGCCAGCTTCAGGTTCTCGCAGACCTGGATCGTCTGCGCGCGGATGTCGTCCTTGCCGACGACCACGCCAGCCGGATTCTTGGCGGTCAGGCCGGACACGAACACCAGCCGGCCCGGTCGGGCCACGGTGACGGTGCTCCAGACGCCGGTCGGACGGGACAGTCCATCCGGGAAGATCATCTTCTTGTCGAGGTCGCTCATCATCTGCTCCTGGTCGATGCGGCAGGGCTGCCGACTGGACGGACGGTATCACCGCCCGCGCCAACCGCGCCAACCGCACAACCCAGGTTGCCGTCGGGTTGGCGTCTGCTGCCGGGCGGGGCTATCCTGTTGTCATCCTGTCCCGGAGGTGCCATGGCTCCCACCGAACCGTTCTGCCGGTCCATCGTCCGCAGCCTCGTGGCCGGGTGCGCCGTTGCTGCGCTGGTCACGGCAGTGCCGTCCTTCGCGCAGGTTGCAGCGGGCTATCCGTCGCGTCCGGTCCGCTTCCTGATCGACTTCCCGGCCGGCGGCGTGTCCGACATCCTGTCGCGGCTGGTCGGCGAACGGATGGCCGAGTCGCTCGGCCGGCCGCTGGTGTTCGACAACCGGCCTGGTGCCAGCGGCCTGATCGCCTATGAACTGGGCGCGCGCGCGCCGGCCGATGGCCACACCGTGCTGTTCGTCAGCACGCCGTTCGCGTTCCACCTGAACCTGCACGAAAAGCTTGCGTTCGACACCGAGAAGGACTTCGCGCCAGTGGCGCTGTTCGCGCAGTTCCCGAACGTGCTGCTGGTGGCGGCCAAGTCGCCGATCGGCACGGTGAAGGAGTTCCTCGACGCGGCACGCGGCAAGGCCGGCGGCTTCAACTACGGCTCGCTCGGCGTGGGCAGCCCGCAGCACCTGGCGATGGAACTGTTCCGCACGCAGAACAGGTTCCAGGCGACACACGTGCCGTATCCGGGCAGTCCGCAGGCACTCACCGCGCTCATTGGTGGCCAGACCGACGTGATGTTCGGCAACGTCCCGGGCGCGCTGACGCAGGTCAGGGCGGGCAAGGCACGCGGCCTGGCGATGGCAAGCCGTATCCGGTCCAGCGCGCTGCCCGACATCCCGACGTTCCGGGAAGCTGGCGTGCCTTTCGAGGCGGTGGGCTTCGGCGGCATCGTCGTGCCATCCGGCACGTCGCGTGCGATCGTGGCGCGGCTCAATGCCGACGCGGTGAAGGCCCTCAACTCGCCCGAGACCGCCGAGCGCATCCGCAATGTCGGTGGCGAACCGCTGCCCGGCACGCCGGAAGATTTCCGGCGCTTCCTGCAGGAGGAAATCCGCCGCTGGGGCCCGGTGATCGTGCAGTCGGGCGCCAGGGCACAGGTGCAGTAGCAGCAGGCGGCGTGGCCGCCCGCCTGCCGGTCGATCAGGCGGGTTCGTGCGCCAGGTCGAAGGCGTCGTGCAGCACGCGCACCGCCAGTTCCAGGTACTTCTCGTCGATCACCACCGAAATCTTGATCTCGGACGTGGAGATCATCTGGATGTTGATGCCTTCCTCGGACAGCGCCCGGAACGCCTTGCTGGCGATGCCGCAGTGCGAGCGCATGCCGACCCCGACGATCGATACCTTCGCGATCCGGTCGTCGCCGATCAGTTCCTTCGCGCCGATGTGCTTCTGCACTTCCTCGATCAGTTTCCTGGCGCGCGCGTAGTCGTTGCGCGGCACCGTGAACGAGAAGTCGGTCAGGCCGTGCGTGCCTGCGTTCTGCACGATCATGTCGACGTCGATGTTGGCATCGGCCACCGGCCCGAGGATCTGGTAGGCAATGCCCGGCTTGTCTGGCACCCCCTGCACGGTGATTTTCGCTTCGTCCCGGTTGAACGCAATGCCGGAGATGATCGCCTGTTCCATGTCTGCTTCCTCTTCGAACGTGATCAGCGTGCCTTCGCCTTCGTCCTGGAACGAAGACAGCACGCGCAGCTTGACCTTGTACTTGCCGGCGAATTCGACCGAGCGGATCTGCAGCACCTTCGAGCCGAGACTCGCCATCTCGAGCATTTCCTCGAAGGTGACCGTCTTCAGCCGGCGCGCGTTCGGCACGATGCGCGGATCGGTCGTGTAGACCCCGTCGACGTCGGTGTAGATCTGGCACTCGTCGGCCTTCAGTGCCGCCGCCAGTGCGACGCCGGTCGTGTCGGAGCCGCCGCGCCCGAGCGTGGTGATGTTGCCGTCGGCATCCATGCCCTGGAACCCGGCGACCACCACCACGCGACCGGCGTCGAGGTCGGCGCGCATGTTCCGCTCGTCGATGCTGAGGATGCGCGCCTTGGTGAACGCACTGTCGGTCAGGATCTTGACCTGGGGGCCGGTGTAGCTGCGCGCGTCCATGCCGGCCTGCTTGAGCGCCATCGCGAGAAGGCCGATGGTGACCTGCTCGCCGGTGGACACCATCTGGTCGAGCTCTCGCGGGTCGGGTTCGGCCTGTACCTCGCGCGCGAGCGCGATCAGCCGGTTGGTTTCGCCGGACATGGCCGAGACCACGACCACGACCTGATGGCCCCTGGCCTTCCAGCGCGCGACGCGCTGTGCAACGTTCTTGATGCGCTCGGGCGAGCCGACGGAGGTGCCGCCGTATTTCTGGACGATGAGTGCCATGGGTGGGGCGCGTTCAAAATCGAGGTAAACCCCGAATGGTATCGTTTCGCAGCGTTCGGCGCACGTCCGGCCGAGGGATGGCCCTGCTAGACTCGGCGTTTCAGCGACACGAGGCGACACGCGTGGTCACCATCACCCGACGGCTCGAGTTCGACGCCGGGCACCGCATTCCGCACCATGCCAACCAGTGCCGGCATCTGCACGGGCATCGCTATGCCCTCGAGATCACGGTGGTCGGCGCGCTGGTCGAGGTCGATGGGGCGCCGGACCAGGCGATGGTGGCGGACTTCTCCGAGGTCAAGGCAATCGCCAGTCGCACCGTGGTGGAAGCATGGGACCACGCCTTCCTCGCATGGAAGCACGATCGGCCGGTGATCGACTTCCTGGCGACGCTGCCTGGCCACCGGACCGTCGAGTTCGAGCAGCCACCGACGGCCGAGCACCTTGCGGCGACTGCCTTCGATCTGTTGCAGGCGGCGCTCGCCGAGCGCTACGGGTCGCGCGTCGCGCTGTCGCGGGTGCGCCTGTACGAAACCCCGAATGCCTGGGCGGATGCCGGGCCGGGTAGCCGATGAGCGTGCCGGGTCCTGTGGTCCCCGTGCTGCTCTGGCTGGCCGTGGCGGCCGTGACAGTCTGGTCGGCGATCGCGCCCAAGGATGTCCTCACCTGGTGGCTCGAGGCCTTGCCCGCGCTGATCGTGCTGGTCCTGCTGCCGGCGATCTACGCGCGTTTCCGGCTCACCACGCTTGCCTGCGTGCTGGTCGCGATGCATGCGGTGGTGCTGCTGGTCGGTGCGCACTACACCTATGCCGAGGTGCCCCTGTTCGACTGGGTGCGCGACGCTTATGGCCTCGCGCGCAACCACTATGACCGGCTCGGGCACCTGATGCAGGGCTTCACGCCGGCCATCGTCGCGCGCGAGGTGCTGCTGCGCCGATCGCCGCTCACCGGCAGCCGCTGGCTGCCGTTTCTCGTCGTGTGCTTCTGCCTTGCGTTCTCGGCGTTCTACGAACTGATCGAGTGGTGGGTCGCGGTCGCGAGCGGCGACGAGGCAGTGGCCTTCCTCGGTACGCAGGGCGATCCGTGGGATACGCAATGGGACATGTTCCTCGCACTGGTCGGTGCGACGATGGCGCTCCTCATGCTGTCCGGCTTGCACGGAAGACAGCTCGCGCGCATGGGGTTTCCGGGCCGCTAGCCAGAAAGGCCGGTAGCCGCGCTCAAGGATTCAGCCGGGGTGCCGCTATCAGTGCGGTACACGGGTTGATTCGCCCGTCGGAACGTCCGACAGGCGCTCGGCACCGTCTCGTTCCGCGGTCAGCCAGCCGTGGCGGCTCATGCATTGCACAGGACAGGCCTTCGATGAAAAGCTCCCTCAGGTCGTTGAAGTTGTGGCAGAAATTCGCGGCTCTCGCCGTCATCGGCGCGGTGATGTGCGCCGTGCCGCTGATGAAAGTGATCGCATACAAGAACGGCGAGATCGCGGTGGCGCGCGGCGAAGCCGAAGGCCTTGGCCCGGCGCGCAACGCCGTGGCGCTGCAGCGCCAGCTGCAGGCTCATCGCGGGCTGTCCGGCATGCTGCTCGGCGGCAATACGTCGGTGGACGGTGACCGCCGTGCCCGCCTCGCCGACGTCAATGCCGAGCTCGACAAGCTCGGCTCGTCGCTCGCGGCATCCGGCTACATCGGCGCGGCGGACGAACTGACCTCGATCAAGGCCAGCTGGACGGCGCTCAGCGAGAAGGTGAACGCGCGCAGTCTGTCCGGGAGCGAAAGCTTCGCCGCGCACACTGCGCTGATCGAAAGGAACTTCCTGGTCCTGGACCTGATCGCCGACGGATCAGGCCTGTCGCTGGATCCGGTCGCCGAGAGCTACTATGTGATGACCGCGCTGATCGACCACCTGCCGAGGCTGGCGGAGTCGGTGGCGACGATGCGCGGGCGCGGCGCGGCGATGCTGTCTGCAAAGGAAGTCACCGATGGCGAGCGCACCCTGATCGGCCTGGACGTGCGTGCGGCACGCTACCTGCATGGCCGTGCGTCGATGCAGATCGGCAAGGCGACCACCATCAGCGCCGATGTCAAGCGCATCATCGGAGGCACCAGCGCGGCCAGCGCCGCCGAGGCAGAAACATTCTTCAAGCTGGCCGAGGCGCAATTCGCTCAGCCCGGAGCCGCGACCCTGGCCGCCGGCGACTATTTCAAGGCCGGCACGGTGGCCGTCGATGCACAGTACAAGGCGATCGAAGAGACGGCCAGCGCGCTGGAAACCCTGCTGGCCGAGCGCGTGCAGTCCACGCAACTGCAACTGGCGACGCTGCTCGGCATGCTGGGGGCCATCGGTGTGCTGGCCGTCGTGCTCGGCATCGCGATCACCCGCTCGGTGACGCGCCCGCTCGGCCAGGCGGTCGATGCGGCCAATGCCGTGGCAGCCAATGACCTGACTCATACGATCGACGACAGCGGCAGCGACGAGGCCGCGCAACTGCTCAAGTGCTTCAAGGCGATGCAGGCCAACCTGCGGCAGCGGCAGGCCGACGATGCGCAGCGGATGGCAGCCACCGAGGCCGCCTCGCAGGCTGCATCCCTCGTGGCCGAAGAGATCGGCGTCGCGGTCGACGGAGCCACCCGTGGCGACTTCACGCACCGCATCCCGCTCGACGGCAAGGAGCGCTTCCATGCCGAACTGTGCGGCAAGTTCAACGACCTGATCGAGACCGTCAGCGGCACGATCGCCGAGGTCCGTAACGCGGCCAACGAACTGACGTCGGCTTCCGGCCAGGTCTCCGAAACCTCGCAATCGCTGTCCACGGCTGCGTCCGAGCAGGCGGCGAGCGTCGACCAGACCAGCGCCTCGCTGCACCAGATCAGCATTTCGGTGAAGCGGAACTCCGAGAGCGCAACGCTCACCGACGGTATTGCCACGGAGGCTTCGCGTGAGGCGGAGGCAGGCGGCCAGGCGGTTGCGCAGACGGTCGATGCGATGAAGTCGATCGCCACGAAGATCTCCGTGATCTTCGACATCGCCTACCAGACGAACCTGCTGGCACTCAACGCGGCGGTGGAGGCTGCTCGTGCTGGCGAGCACGGGCGCGGCTTCGCCGTCGTCGCCGCCGAAGTGCGCACCCTGGCCGAACGCAGCCAGGTCGCGGCACAGGAGATCGGCACGCTGGCCGGGTCCAGCGTGGAACTGGCCGAACGCGCCGGCAAGCTGCTGTCGGCGATGGTACCGTCGATCAAGAAGACCAGCGGGCTGGTACAGGAGATCGCTGCGGCATCCGGCGAGCAGAGCCAGGGCGTCACGCTGATCTCCGATGCGATGAGCCAGCTGAACTCGAGCACCCAGCAGACGGCAGCGGCGTCCGAGGAACTCTCCGCGACCGCCG
>CAIQON010000203.1 GCA_903873475.1 uncultured bacterium | reverse complement strand
GCGCCGGCGAATACTGCTTCATGATGCCCGAGGCACCCTTCGCGCAGATCACCCCCTTGTTCAGCGGGTGGTCCGGGTTGCCCTCGATGTACCGCACCTCGTCGTTGCGCAGGGTGACGCGGATGCCACAGCGGCAGGCGCACATGTAGCAGGTGGTGTTCTTCGTGCGGACCTTCGCGCCGGGTCGTCCTTCATGTTCGGCGGGGCTGTCCTGCTGCAGTTTGAGCGGCGGCGGTGCGGCTGTATCCAAGGCGGTCTCCGGAGGCGGCTGCAGCGCCCGGGGACCGGCCGCGCATGGCAACCCTCGATGCTACCGGGCCACGCGCGGCGGCGTGCTCAGTATTGCTTATGGATGCATAAGGGCACCGAGGAGCGGTCGGGCGCCGACAATCGCCCAGCCGATGCAGACGGGGCGTCTTCCGGTGCCCGGCCACCACTGAACGGACGCGCCGGCCTAGCGCAGGAATGCCTTCTGCCAGCCCTTGTAGTCAGCCACCCGGGTGGCGGCATCCATCTGCTCGGCGGTCGCGATCTTCGATTTGAGCTCGGCCGGGGCGCCGCCGCTGATCAGGTGGGTGTACACCTCGGTCAGCGTCTTGACCACCGCGGCGGTCGGCTGGTGACCCTGCAGCAGCACTCGCCCGCCGTTGGCTGCGAACTGCTCGCGCGTGATCGTGGCTGGCGCAGAGCCGATGATCACCGGCAGTTGCGTGGCGGCCCGGATGGCCGCCAGCTGGTCGAGGCTCTCGAGGCCGACCACGAACACGCAGTCGACGCCGGCCTGGGCGTAGGCCTTCAGCCGCGCGACCGCGCCCTCGATGCCCTCGCCGCGGATCGCGGAGGTCCGGCCCGCGATTACCAGCGACGGATCACGGCGCGCAGCGAGCGCCGCCTTCATCTTGCCCACGCCTTCGGCGATGGAGATGAAGCGCTCGCCGCTGGCGCCGAACGGTGCCGGCAGCTCGGTGTCCTCGATGGACAGGCAGGACACGCCCGCGTGCTCGCACTCCTCCACCGTGCGCATCACGTTCAGCGCATTGCCATAGCCATGGTCGGCATCGACGATCAGCGACAGCTCGCTGGCGCGCTGGATGCGGCGCACCTGGTCGGCGAACTCGGTCAGCGTGAGCACGATCAGGTCCGGTGCGGCCAGCGTCGTGTTCGACGCCACCGACCCGGCCAGGATGCCCAGCTCGTAGCCGACCGACTGCGCGATGCGCGCGGAAAGTCCGTCGAACACGCTCGCCGGCGACTTGCACTGGTCGCCGTTCAGGATCGCCCGCAGGCGCTGCCGTTGTTCGGTTGCGGTCATCATGGTCGCCCCCCTTTTTCGCTCGTTCAGGTCGACTGGCGGTCGAGCCACTTGTTCACGACCGGCATGTTGAAGGTCTCCAGCTGGTCGAGCAGCCTCGCGGGCTCGGTGTCGGTCAGCACGATGCCGCGGTGCTTCGCATGCACGAACCCTTGCACGACGCAGTGGTCGAGGAAGGACAGCAGCTGATCGTAGTACCCGGCCACGTTCAGCAGCCCGCAGGGCTTCGAGTGGTACCCGAGCTGGGACCAGGTCAGCACCTCGAAGAATTCCTCGAAGGTACCGATGCCGCCGGGCAGTGCGATGAACGCATCCGACAACTCGGCCATCATGGCCTTGCGCTCGTGCATCGATTCGACCACGTGCAGTTCGGTGAGCCCGGTGTGGGCGACTTCCTTCTCGACCAGCCGGCGCGGCGTGACGCCGATCACGCGACCGCCGGCGGCCATCGCTGCATCGCCGATCGCGCCCATCAGTCCGACACGGCCACCGCCATAGACGAGCGTGCAGTCGGCCGCGACGATCTCGCGCGCAAGGCTCTCGGCTGCCGCCCGGTACTCGGGCAGCACGCCCGGATTGGACCCGCAGAACACGCATACCGCTTTCAAGTCGACTCTCCTCCGGCATCGGTGCGCGGCGGGTGCAGGTCGTTCCCCGCACGACCACCGTGCCGGAACTTTACCGCACGGAGCCGCTTCTGGAACGATTCGATGGGACCGCAGCGCGTGCATGCCGGCGCAATGACTTGTAAAGTTCCGTTCCTCACATCCGTAGAGCCTTCCGAACCCTCCTTGCCCGCGGCAGCGCGGGTGCCGATGCAGGCAGTCGGCCGCGCCGCCCACTTCCACCGGACCGCCCCATGACCCTCGCACTCGTAATCCTGCTGGCGATCGCGCTACTGATCGGCGTGTATTTCGTGATGGTCTACAACGCGCTGGTCCAGGTGAAGCACAACGTATCGAAGGCCTGGGCGAACATCGAGGTGCTGCTCAAGCAGCGGCATGACGAACTGCCCAAGCTGATCGAGACCTGCAGGCAGTACATGAAGTTCGAGCAGGACACCCTGCAGCGGGTGATCGAGGCGCGCGGCCGCGTGCATGCGGCCACGCAGTCGCAGGACGTCGCCGCGCTGGGGCCGGCCGAGGGCGCGCTGCGCATGGGCCTGGGCAACCTGTTTGCGCTGGCCGAGTCATACCCCGACCTGAAAGCCAACGCGAGCTTCCAGCAGTTGCAGAGCCGCATCAGCGCGCTCGAGGATTCGATCGCCGACCGGCGCGAGTTCTACAACGAAAGCGTGAACATCAACAATGTGCGCATCGAGCAGGTGCCGGACGTCTTCGTCGCGCGGCTGTTCGGTTTCGCCCCGTTCAAGCTGCTGGAGTTCACGGCCGACGAGACGCGCGATGTCGACGTGAAGCAGTTGTTCACCTGAACCGGCGGCATCCGCAGGGCCGGGGCGGCGACGGGAACGGGGACGGAGGTACGCCGTGAGCCTGCAAGGCACCTCGCCGGCGCGCGCCAGTCCGCGGGGACGGTTCGCCTGGGTCAACTGGACCACCTCGTTCGCCCATGTCAGCCTGCTGGGCATTGCGGTCGAGTCCGAGAGCCGTGCCGTCACCGGCGTCTGCCTGCTCGTGATCGCCACGATCAGCCTGCTGGCATGGGCCGGCAACTACCGGCGCTGGCGGCTGATCGTCGACACGCCCACGTCGCGCATCGGATCCGCCGCGCAGGGATACGTCGAACTGGCGGGTACCGCGCACTGGCCGGGCGACACGCCACTGACCAGCGAACTGGCGGGGGCCCCCTGCTGCTGGTACTGGTTCAAGGTCGAGCGGAAGGGAGCCAGGGACCACTGGACGCAGGAACGCGATGGCGAGAGCTTCGTACCCTTCGTGCTCGACGACGGCAGCGGCCAGTGCGTCGTCCATCCGGCGGAGGCAGAGGTGCACTCGCACCGCCGGAAGACCTGGATCGAAGGCGACCGCCGGTTCACGGAAGTGACCATCCTGCCCGATGACCGCCTGTATGCGATCGGCGCCTTCTCGACCCACCAGCCGCTGGACGGCGAGGCGGCCGTACGCGCCGAGATCGCGGCGCTGGTCGTGAAGTGGAAAAGCGATCCGCTGGCGCTGCTCGAGCGCTTCGACCTCGACCGCGACGGCACGATCGACCTGGACGAGTGGCAGCTCGCCCGCCGGCAGGCGCGGCGCGAGGTCGAGCGCGACCGCCAGGGGCGTCCACGGCCGCTGGCGGTGCACGTGATGCGCGGCCCGAAGGACGGCCGCCTGTTCATGCTGTCCAACCTCGACCCGGAAGCACTGGGCCGGCGCTACCTGCGCTGGAAGTGGTTCCATCTGTGCGCGTTCCTGGCCAGCCTCGGGATCGGCAGCTGGCTGCTGCTGCACTAGGTGCGCGATTCATGGTCGAATCGGGCGTGATTCCAGCCTGCGCCGCCATGCCATCCATGCTGCCCCCAGGTGCCTCTGGTACCTCTCCCGCCTCTCCCCGCCTCGCCTCGCTCACCGGCTTCTCGGCCGCCGGCTTCCACCGGATGGCCTATGCCGAATGGGGAGACCCGGACAATCCCCGGGTAGTGGTGTGCGCGCACGGGCTGACCCGCAACGGCCGCGACTTCGACTGGCTGGCACGGCGCCTGGCGCCATGGGCACGCGTCGTGTGTCCGGACATCGTCGGGCGCGGCGCGAGCGACTGGCTCCCGGACGCGGCGCTCTATGGCTATCCCCAGTACCTCGCCGACATGAACGCACTGCTCGCGCGCATTGCCACGCCATCGTCTCGCGCAGGCCGGCCACTCACGATCGACTGGGTCGGCACCTCGATGGGCGGGCTTATCGGCATGATGCTGGCCGCCGCGCCCGGCTCGCCGATCCGGCGCCTGGTGATGAACGACGTGGGGCCGGTGCTCGCCCGCGAGGGGCTGACCCGGATCGGCGGCTACGCCGGCGGCGATCCGCGCTTCGACTCGGCCGAAGCTTTCCGGGCATGGTATGCCGGCCTGATGCAGCCCTGGGGCGCGCGCACGCCGGCGCTGCCGGATGAGCGCCTGCAGCACCTGGTCGCCCATGGCATGCGCCAGTGCGCGGACGCAGGCGGACGAATCACCTATGCACCCGCCTACGATCCGGCAGTCGCAGCCGGCTTCCACGGCAAGGTGTTCGAGCGCGACATCACGCTCTGGCCGGTGTGGGACAAGGTGGCTATCCCGGTGCTGGTGCTGCGCGGCGGCGACTCGGAACTGCTGCGCGAAGACACCGCACGCGCGATGGTCGACCGCCACGCGGAACGCAGCCTGATGACCTTCGCCGGCATCGGCCACGCACCGGCGCTGGCCAGCGATGACCAGATCGAACCCGTCGCCCGCTTCCTGCTGGACGACTGACAGCCCGCGCCGTGCACCGGCCGCCATCGGCGGCGCGGATCAATCGTCGAACGGATACTGAGCCTTCGACGGCTCGGCTTCGCTGTTGATCCAGTGCTGCAGCAGCGCGAACGCAAGCGCCAGCAGCGTCGGACCGATGAAGATGCCGATGAAACCGAACGCCAGGAGGCCACCGAGCACGCCGATGAACACGAGCAGGAACGGCAGGTCGGCCCCCCGGCTGATCAGGATCGGGCGCACGACGTTGTCGATGCCACTGATCGCGAACATGCCCCAGACCGCCATGAACACCGCCCAGGCAATCTGCCCCTCGGACACCAGCCAGATGGTGGCCCCGACCCAGACCAGCGGCGGGCCCGCAGGGATCATCGACAGGAAGAACGTGGCGATCGCGAGCACCAGCGCCGCGGGCACGCCCGCGATCAGGAAACCCACCAGGGACACGGCTGCCTGAGCGAGTGCGGTGCCGATGATGCCGAACACGACGCTGATCACCGTGTTGTGGATGATCTGGACGATGCGCTCGCCAAGTTCCCCGCCCAGGCGCATTGCGGCCTTGCGTACCGCCCACATCAGGCTGTCACCGTCCCGGTACAGGAAGAAGCAGATCAGCACTGCGAGCGACAGTTGCACCAGACCCTGGCCGAGCACCGAGCCCACCGCCACCAGCACCGTACGGCCGGGCTCGATCATCCGCTCGCCGAGCCGGCGCAGTTCGTCCCGGCTCTCGACCACCTGGTGCCAGTAGTCATCGACCCACTGGCCGACCACCGGCAACTGGCGGACCCAGTCGGGCAGTTCCGGCGAGCCGCTCTTGACCAGCCCGGAGGCGAAATCGACGAGCGCGGTGACGTTCTCGGTCAGCGCGATCGCCAGCAGCGCGACCGGCACGATCACCACCAGCGCCAGCAGCAGCGTCATCAGCAGCGAGGCGACCACTGGCCGGCCACCCACGCGGCGCCGGATGCGCAGGAAAACGGGCCAGGTCGTCGCGCACACCACGGCGGCGAACAGCACGGACGCAAGGAAGGGCGACACCACGTAGAAGCAGCCCACCACCAGCACCGCCACACCGGCGATCTGCGCGTATCTTTCCAGCTGATTGCGTTCCAGCATGATGGGTGGGGCAACCGCTCCTGGCTTGATGTGGCCGCGGTCGCGGCGCACACTGTTCGTGTGGAGTGCCGGGCCCTCGAGTGAGGCGCCGCAGCGCGCACTGATCAATAGCACAACCACCAGGATAATGCCTGTGTCGACATCATCCGATGATCTTCAGCCGCCAGAGGGTCAGGCTTCCGGCACGGGCAGCGGCGGAGGCCAGTCGCGGGTGCAGGTCTTCGAGGCCAGGCTGGACGAACGCGGCGCATGGCGCCTCGACGAGCAACCTGCCGCGTCCGGCTGGGTCGTCGCGATCAAGCAGTGCCTGCTGGTCGCCGTGTCGCTGGCGCTTGCGGCCGTGCTCTGGATCTTCGCATTCGCACTCATGCTGGTGCTGCTGCCGCTGGCCGTGCTCGCAGGCTGGTGGATGTGGCGCAGGCTGCAGGCACTGCAACGCGTGGCCCGCTCGATGCGCGGTGGCGCCGGGCCGTCCTGACTGTCCGTCCGGGGAGAGCACCATGTCAGCGTTGTCCACAGCACCCGCCGTGCCAGCCGAGGGCCACGATCCGCAGGCACCGAGGCGCCCGCTGCTCGCGGTACTGGCCGTCGCCCTCGCCGCGATCGTTTCGGGCTGCATGACGCTGCAGGGTGGCGAACCCGGGCCCACGGTCGATGCCGGCGCGCCGGTGCAGCCCGGTACCGAGCTGACCTACCGCACCCGCAACGGTTACAACAATGAGCCGCGTGCCCCGGCGGTACGACGTTTCGACGCCAGCGGTTCGCGCCTCGAGGGCATGGCTTACGAAGAAGCTGGCAGCGGCGGCTTCGGCCGGCCGCTTGCCCCGCTGGCCGCCCAGCAGTTCGACGCCCGCGGCGACCTGCTGGCATGGGAGCGCGCCGACGGTACCCGCACCACTTTCGATCCGCCGCTACGGACCCTGCCGTTCCCGCTGGTGCCCGGGCAATCGGTGCGCCAGGACGTGCTCGCCCGGGTCGACGGCGATCCTCGGCCGCACCGCGTGATCATGGTCGTTCGGATCGGTGGCTGGGAGACCGTGGCGGTGCCGGCTGGCCGGTTCCGCGCGCTGCGCATCACGCGCGACCTCTGGCTCGGCGACTTCGAATTCCACCGCACGGAGACCCGCCGCCTGGAGATCGACTGGTACGCGCCCGATGCCGGGGTAGTCGTACGCTCCAGCGAGGACAGTGGACACCAGGACCTGCTGATGGGGCGCAGCCGTTTCGGCGGCAACGACAGCGCCACCGCCCGCCGCGGTGACTGGCTGATCCGGGAACTGGACGCCAGCCCCGGCACTGGGGGCGGCGTGCCCGGTGCTCAGCCGCGCGGCGCCCAGGAATCCTTCAGCGTCACCGCCCGGTTGAATACCGGCACGCCTGGCCGGCTGTCGAGTCTGTCTGCGACGAAGTAGCCGTGCCGCTCGAACTGGAAGCGCTGTTCCGGCACGGCGCCGGCAAGACCGGGTTCGCACTGCGCGGTGATCACGGTCTTGGAAGACGGGTTCAGGTCGAGCTTGTAGTCGCGCTCGCCGGTACCCGGATGCGGCACCGCGAACAGACGGTCGTACAGGCGCACCTCGGCCGCCAGCGCATGCGCGCACGACACCCAGTGGATGTTCCCCTTCACCTTGCGTGAATCGGCGCCCGGGGTGCCGCTCTTCGTTTCGGGCAGGTACTCGCAGTGCACCGCCACGACCGCGCCGGAGGCATCCTTGTCGAAGCCGGTGCAGCGCACGACATATCCGTAGCGCAGGCGTACCTCGGCGCCGGGTGACAGCCGGAAGTACCCTTTGGGCGGCGTTTCCTCGAAATCGTCGCGCTCGATCCACAGTTCGCGCGTCAGCGGAAACTCGCGCCGTCCCATTTCGGGATGGTGCGGATGGACCGGCGCGCTGCAAGGCTCGATGCGGCCCTCGGGGAAATTGTCGATCACCAGCCGCAGCGGCGAGAGCACGGCGATCGCGCGCGGTGCCTTCGGTTCCAGGTCGTCGCGGATCGCCTGCTCGAGCACGCCCATGTCGATCCAGGATTCGGCCTTGGACACGCCGATGCGCTCGCAGAACAGTTGCATGCCCTCGGGCGTGTAGCCACGCCGGCGCACGCCCACCAGCGTGGGCAGCCGCGGGTCGTCCCAGCCGTCCACGCAGCCGCTCTCGACCAGGTCGATCAGACGGCGCTTCGACAGCACCGCATAGGTCAGGTTCAGCCGCGCGAACTCGTACTGGTAGGGCCGGTAAGGGACGGGCAGGTTCTCGACGCACCAGTCGTACAACGGCCGGTGGTCTTCGAACTCGAGCGTGCAGATCGAATGCGTGATGTGCTCGATCGCATCGGACAGTGCGTGCGTGTAGTCGTACAGCGGGTAGATGCACCAGGTGTCACCGGTGCGGTGATGGGTCTGGTGCCGGATGCGGTAGATCAGCGGGTCGCGCAGGTTGATGTTCGGCGACCGCATGTCGAGCTTCAGTCGCAGCACATGCGCACCATCGGGGAACTCGCCTGCCTTCATCCGGCGCAGCAGCTCGAGGTTCTCTTCCGGGGTACGCGTGCGGTACGGACTGTCGCGTCCGGGCTCGGTGAGCGTGCCGCGGCAAGCCCGGATCTCGTCGGCCGACAGGCTGTCGACGTACGCCTCGCCGCGCGTCACCAGCAGTTCCGCGTAGTCGTAGAGCTGCTGGAAGTAATCGGAGGCGAAGTGCAGGTGCTCGCCCCAGTCGAAACCCATCCAGCGCACCGAGGCCATGATCGACTCGACGTACTCGGTTTCTTCCTTCGCCGGGTTGGTATCGTCGAAGCGCATGTGGCAGCGGCCGCCGAAGTCGCGGGCGATGCCGAAGTTCAGGCAGATCGACTTCGCATGGCCGATGTGCAGGTAGCCGTTCGGCTCGGGCGGAAACCGCGTCGTCACCTGCCCGCCGTGGCGCCCGCTGCGCTGGTCCTCCTCGATGATGCTGCGGATGAAGTTCGACGGGGCGGGCGGTGGCGCGGAAGGACTCGACGGCTTCAGGGGCTTCGACATTGGCGGTTCGACGATTGCGGTGCGCCGATTCTAGCGGAACCGCTCGCCCCGAAACGCCTCATGCCGAACACCGGTCGGGTACGCCAGGTTCGCAACCTCCGTCAGGCGCGCCAACCCTCGTCCGCGGCACGGCCTGCCGCCGCGCAAGCGCGCCGGACGGACGAAAAAAAGCCGGGCATGCCCGGCTTTTCTTCATTGCTTCGAATCGGCGATCAGACGGCCTGGATGTTGGCAGCCTGCTGGCCCTTCTTGCCCGGCACGACGTCGAAGGAGACGCGCTGTCCGTCCTTCAGGGTCTTGAAACCCGGCATGTTGATCGCGCTGAAGTGCGCGAAAAGGTCTTCGCCGCCACCATCAGGGGTGATGAAGCCGAAGCCCTTCGACTCGTTGAACCACTTGACTACGCCCGTTGCCATAACTTGATTCCTTGAGAGCTATTTAAAAAGCGGGTAACCCGCAACCGCTGTTCACATCCCAAGGCACAACAGCCGCCAACCACTGCAGGACGGGCCTTTTGGATCGGCCCGGACCCGCTGAAGAAGCAGCGGTCGGATTGCAGACTTCGGACTTAGAGAGGAACAACAGTCTGCGGTATACCGGGTAATTTCGGCTGCGTCAACCAGTTCATGTCGGCAGGCCGTGGCGGCGCATGACAGCGGCCCTGAACGAGCCCGACCAGCGCATCAGAATCCGCCGCGGCGGCGCCGGCCGGCACGCCAGCCGACCGCGATCGCGAGCACGATCAGGCCCAGGAACCAGAGCAGCGTCCAGGCCGGAATGGTCAGCCCCAGGAAGCGCCATCCAGCCTCGGCACACTCCCCGGATCCGCGCAGCACCAGCGCGAACACCTGAGACAGCGGGAACTGCTGCAGCATGAAGTCGAGGCCCGGCCCGCACTCCGGCACCCGATCCTTGGGCAGGTTCTGCAACCACACATGCCGCCCGGCCACGGCAGCGCCAGCTGCACCGATGAGTGCCGCCAGCGCGCTGTAGATCCTCAGCCCCGTCCTGCGCGGCGCGTGCAGTGCCGCCACCATGAACACCAGCCCCATGCCGATCAGCGCGACCCGCTGCAGGATGCACAACGGGCAGGGATCCTCCTTCTGCACGTACTGCAGGTAGAGGGCAAAACCGATCAGGCAGAAACAGGCGAGCGAGGCCAGGCCGAATGCACGCCTCGGCGCGAGCCAGCGCCCCGCCCGGCTGTCATCAGGCGCCGCGAAGATCGCGCGCCCACCACCGTCGTTCCAGCCACTGCGGCCGTGCCTGCCGTTCATCGTTCTCGCTCGCACATGGGCGCCCCCACGGCCGCAACCGTTCGACCATCGCGCATCCGGGCGCCCGGGGCAGGACTCACCGCAGTTCGACCGGTTGGCCATGCTCGAGCGTGATCCGCTCCGCCCGCATCTCCTGTGCATCCCTGCGATGCGGATAGCCGACCAACGTCGCCGACGTGCCGACCTTCAGGCTGCCCCTGGGCAACCCGCGCGCCTCCATCCGCGACGGCGGCGCGAGGATCACGCGCCATACCTGGTTGCCAGCCTTGAGGCGGACGAAACCGTGCGGATTGTCGTAGCCGGCCTCGACGACCACACCGGTGAGGGTAAGCGTGCGCCCGGCGTCGTACTCGCTCCAGCCGTGGTGCGCGGAGACGCCGGCCGCCGCCAGCAGCAGTACTGCGGCCGCAGCGGCGGCCGCGGCGAGTCGGCCGCTGCGGTACGCGCGTGTCCGGGTCGGGCATGGCTTCGCGGAAATCATGGCAATTGCCGGGCGGGCGGGGATCAGGGGACCAGCACGGTGGAGCCCGTGGTCCGCCGCGCCTCGAGGTCGCGATGCGCCTGTGCGGCATCGGCCAGTGGGTAGCGCTGCTGGATCTCGATCTTCACCTTGCCGGTGAGCACGGCATCGAACAGGTCGGCCGCGCTCGCGAGCAGGTCTTCACGCGTCGCCGTGTAGTGCATAAGCGTCGGCCGCGTGAAGAACAGCGAACCGCGTGATGCCAGGTCGCCGGTGTTCACCGGCGGGATCGGGCCGGACGAATTGCCGAAGCTGACCATCATGCCGAGCGGCTGCAGGCAATCGAGCGAAGCCGGCCAGGTGTCCTTGCCGACGGAATCGTAGACCACCGGGACGCCGCGGCCGCCGGTAATCTCCTTAACCCGCTCGACGAAGTTCTCGCGCGAATAGACGATCACATGGTCGCAGCCGTGGGCCTTCGCAAGGCGGGCCTTTTCGTCCGAGCCGACTGTTCCGATGACGGTGGCGCCGAGCGCCTTCGCCCACTGGCAGGCAATGAGGCCGACGCCACCGGCGGCCGCATGCCAGAGGATGGTCTGGCCCGGCTTCACCGGGAAGGTGCGCTTGAGCAGGTACTGCGCGGTCATGCCTTGCAGCATCATCGCCGCGGCCTGCTCGAAACCGATGCCGTCGGGCAACTTCACCAGCTTTGCCGCCGGCATGACGCGCGCCAGTGCGTATGCGCCGTTAGGCGTTCCGGCGTAGGCAACGCGGTCACCCGGGACGATATCGGTCACGCCCTCGCCGACCGCCTCGACCACGCCAGCCCCTTCCATGCCCAACCCGCCCGGCAGGGGCTGCGGGTAGAGGCCGGTGCGAAAATAGACGTCGATGTAGTTCAGGCCGACCGCATGGTGGCGCACCGTCGCCTGCCCGGGGCCGGGCAACGGCAGCGGTACGTCCTCCCAGCACATCTTCTCTGGACCGCCAACGGCGTGGATGCGGATCGCCTTCGTAGTACCGGTGCTCATGTGTGCCTGCCCTCCGATGGTTCGTTCCACGGCCCGTTCGCCGTCGCCTGCCCCGATGATAAGCGAAGCCTGCCGCGTTGCCGCCGGCGGCGCGCCGGCCGACCGGGTGTATAGTCTGACGGCGGTATCCGCCGCGCCGTCGAAACGGCCGTACGACGGGGTCCTGCCCGCGTGCGCCGGCACTGAACAACCATGAGCGATTCCTACCGCGCGCAGCTTCTGGCACGCGTCGATGAACTGGCAGGCGAACACGAGGAACTCGAGCGCCTGCTCGATGCGCTCCTCGCCGAGGCCGTGGTCGACCCGTTGCAGGTACGTCGCCTGAAGAAGCGCAAGCTGTTGCTGAAGGATCAGGTCGCGCTGCTGCGGCGCGAACTCGATCCCGACCTCAGCGCCTGACCGCGTCGACCCCGATGGCAGCCCTGATCCCGGTCGCGCCCGGCGTCGACCTGGACCCGCGCTGCATCGATGTGCGCTTCGTGCGTGCCTCGGGTCCGGGCGGGCAGAACGTCAACAAGGTCTCCACCGCGGTCGAGCTGGCCTGCGACCTGACTCGGTCCGGATTGCCGCCCGAGGTACGGCAGCGCGCGATCGCGCTGGCGGGCAGCCGTGCCACGCTCGACGAGCGCATCCTCATCAGCGCCCAGCGCCACCGCACCCAGCAGATGAACCGGGACGACGCGATGGCCCGCCTGCTGGAACTCCTCGCGCGCGCCTGCGTGCGCCCGAAACGCCGCGTCGCGACCCGTCCGACGGCCGGATCGCGCGAGCGCCGCCTCAGCGAAAAGAAGGCGCAGGGCACGATCAAGCGCAACCGCGCCGGCGGCCGCCTCGACGACTGAGCTGGCGCTTCAGTCGTCGTCGGCGCCAGGCTTGACACCGAGCGCGGGGCGCGGCGCGGACGGTTGCGGCAGCGCCGGCGCGGGGGTAGCGATCTCGCGCAGCCCGGTGCGGGGTGCTTCCAGGGCACCGGCGGAGGGCTCGGCATGGACGGTGTACAGCTGCGGCACGTCCCGGTTGATGTGCAGCTGGAAGATGTCCGGCCGGTTGTAGTGGCCAGCGAAATCGTGGCGCAGCTTCATGTTGATGCCGGCCTCGAGGTTGCACTCGGCGTACAGGATGCCCTCTTCCGGCCCCATCGGTCCGGCCACCACGCGGCTGTAGGGGGACAAGATCAGGCTGCCGCCGCAGCAATCCGCGCTGCGCAGGAACTTCTCGCCCTCGGGCCCGACCTCGAGCTTGCGGATCGTGTCCTCGTCGACCGTGCCGCAGGCGGAGATGACCCACGCCTTGCTCATCTGCGCGAATGCCTGCGAGTCGATGGCGACACGGTTGCGCAACGGGTCGCCGCTGGTGGGAAAGTGGTTCGGCCAGCTCATCACATGGATGCGCGTGTGCTCGGCGGTGAGCGCGAATATGGCGAGCGGATTGGAGTTCTCGCCGCAGATCAGGCCGCTCACCGGCCCGAACCGTGTCTGCACCGCGCCGAAGGTGTCGCCGAAGCCGCCGGTATGAACCAGCCGCTCGCCCACCGTGGGCATGATCTTCTGGTGCTTGCCGAGCAGCGTGCCGTCCGGACCGAACCACACCTGCGTGTTGAACAGCGTGCCGAGCGTCTTCGGCAGCTTCTCGCACACGCCGATCACCACATAGGCCCCGGCTGCGGCTGCGGCTGCGGACAGCGCCGCGATCTCGGGCCCGGGAATCTCGACCGCGTTCTTGAACAGTTCCACCGCGAACCGGTTGGCCAGCGTACCGGTGGCCGGATGGTGGTGGTACCAGATCGGATGGGCGGGGATGAAGCTCTCAGGGAACGCGATGAGCTGCGCGCCGTTGGCGCCCGCCTCGCGGATCAGACGGCAGGCCTTCTCGGTCGACCCTTCGCGGTCGAGGAACACGGATGCGGCCTGGACGGCCGCGACTTTCACGACGGGATACTGGTCACCCATGCTGCGACTCCTGGAACAGGGCTGGATTGAAGGTCAGGTGGCGGCTGCGGCACTGGCGGACCGGTCGGCGCCCGGCTGCCGCCACAGCGACTGCCCGCGCGACGCCTTGTCGATCGCGTCGAGGCGCGCCTCGTGCGCTGCCACCTCGGCCGCTTCGGCCGTGATGACCGGCAGCGCCAGCGCTGCAAGGTCGGTCTCGATGCCGGCCGCGAGGCGGTCGGCCGGCGCGTTGTCGATCACCAGCCGGTCCTGGCCGCGCGTCATCGCGAGGTAGACCTGCGCCAGCAGCCGGGTGTCGATCAGCGCACCGTGGCGCACCCGGCCACTGCGGTCGACCGAATAGGCCTCGCACAGCGCATCGAGGTTGTTGCGCTTGCCGGGACGCAGCTCGCGCGCCAGCGCGAGGCTGTCGATCACCGGCCCGCAGTAGCGCGACAGCGGCTCCAGCCCGGCCAGCGCCAGTTCAGCGTCGAGAAACTCGATGTCGAATGCCGCGTTGTGGATGATCAGCTCGGCGCCGTCGATGAACTCGACCAGGTCGCGCGCGATCTCCGGGAAGGCCGGCTTGTCGGCGAGGAACTCGCTGCTCAGGCCGTGCACCTCGAGCGCGCCGGGTTCGCTGTCGCGCCCGGCGTTGACGTAGCGGTGGAAGTACACGCCGCTGAGCTGGCGGTTCACGATCTCGACCGCCGCGACCTCGATCACCCGGTTGCCGAGCTTCACGTCGAGGCCGGTGGTCTCCGTGTCGAGGGCCACCTGTCGAATGGTGCGCACGTGCCCCTCAGTTGCCGGACGCCGCGGACACGCCGCGGTTGGCGAGCGCATCGGCCCGCTCGTTGCCTGGATGCCCGGCGTGGCCGCGCACCCACAGCCATTCGATCCGGTGGCGCGAGGCCGCCTCGTCGAGCGCCTTCCACAGATCGACGTTCTTCACCGGCGCACCGGCGGCCGTGCGCCAGTTCTTGCGTTTCCAGCCGTGGATCCAGGTGCTGATGCCCTGCTGCACATACTGCGAGTCGGTATGCACGCGCACGACGGACGGACGGCTCAATGCATCCAGCGCACGGATCACCGCCAGCAGGTCCATGCGGTTGTTGGTGGTGTGTGCCTCGCCGCCGAACAGTTCCTTCTCGTGGCTGCCGCGCTGCAGCAGCGCGCCCCAGCCCCCGGCCCCCGGATTGCCCTTGCAGGCCCCGTCGGTGAAGATGTCGATCGGCTGCTCGCTGGCAGCCATGCCCGGGTTGTCGTCGGCCGGCAGCGTCGGCAGTTGCTCTTGCATGTCTGGTGAACCCTCGTTCTGCGGATGGGCGTTCAACTGGAACGCGTTTGCGGTTGCGGGGCCGCCGCGCGCGCGGCGACGCCTTCGGGCTGGCGTACCCGCTGGCGCACCCGCCGCGGCACCACGGCCAGCGCAGGCTTCGCGCGCCGGCTCTCTGACCAGCGGGGCATGATGACGCGCATTCCGGTGACGCGCTTGACCGCCTGCAGGAAATACACGCCGCCGGCGAATGGCCACCAGCGGTTGCCGGCGGCCTCCATGAAGGCGCAGCGTCGCAGCCACTTCTGCTGGGCGAACGGCGGTGCATAGCAGGCCATCCGGCCGGCGGTCACTTCGAAGCCGAGCAGCGCCAGCCAGTCCTTCAGTTGCAGCAGGCTGATGTACTCGCCCTGCCAGGGG
>CAIQON010000202.1 GCA_903873475.1 uncultured bacterium | reverse complement strand
GCGGCTGTCGACCCAGGGCTTCGAGCCGATCGTGTCGACCTCGCAGCAGTTCATGGAATTCCAGAAGAAGGAATTCGTCGTCTACGAGCGGCTGATCCGCGAAGGCAAGATCCGTATCGAACAGTAGCGCGCGGCGGGCGCAGCCGCCTGTTGCCGGCGCGTCCGGACATCGATGGTCATGGGCGTGCCGGCACCACCACGCCACCGAGACCGAGCTTCTTGACGATTTCCATTGAACGATCGGCTTCGGCGCGGTCGCGGAAAGGCCCGATCAGCACCCGTGTTTCGGTGAATGTCGTCAGGCCGGCTTCGGCCAGCTTGCGCTGCAGCGCCTCGGCATTTGGCGGAGAGGCGAATACGCCCAACTGGACGGCATAGCCGCGGGTCGTATCGGGCTTTGGCGCCGGGGCGGTGGTGGAGGCGGGCGGAGGCGCTGTAGTCGCTGGATTGGTGGCTGGAGCGGGGCGGGCAACGGCGCCAGGCGCCGGTGCCGCCGCAGCAGAGGCCTTCGGCGCGGCCGTGTCCGGCCGTGTCGGCGTGAGTCGCGGGGGCGGTCCACCCGTGGCTGGCAGCCGCTCGTTGTTGATCACCTGTGGTGGCGGCGGTGGCGGTGGCGCAGCAGGTACGTCTGCCGCAGTGGGCGCGGCAGGTTCGGACGGTGTGGCTTCCACGGCGGGCACTGCCTCGGGCAGCGGCTCGGCCGGCGGTTTCAGGGCCGCTGCCGGGGATGCCGGGGATGGTCTGGCGTCCGGTGCGACCATCCGCGGGGACTTGAATCTTTCGTACGTCAGAAGCGCGCCGAACGCAGCGGTCAGCATCAATACCGCGATCGCCAGCCGGCGCATGGCCCTGCGCCGGATCTCGGTTGCGTCGTCGGACGCAGCCAGGGCACTGGGCGGTGCGAACGCCATGGGTCGTCTCCTCGGACGGCAGGACAGCGTGGAAACTGGACAGCCAAAGTCTGCAACGGCCCGGCGCCAGCGTACTCGTTCGACGATGGTCCCCGTCAGCCTCATTCGATCTTAGCACTGTTGCAGGTCAGGGTCGTGTCCGGAAAGGCCGTCAGAGACCCTTGCTTCGGCAGCAAAAAAGGTAAGAAAATCGGACTGTTAGGGTTTATTCTGCATATTGTTTCTGCTATTCTCACGCCTTCCCGATCAGCGTATTGGCGAGCTTGTCCCCGGCATTGAGGGTCGGGCAGCGCCTGCTGACGCCGCATCCGATCGCCGCGTCGGTCCGGCCACGGCAGGCGCAGCGCGCACATTTCGGTCGTGCGGCCGTGCGGTTCGGCCCCGCCATGCCTCGAAGATAAGGCAGGCGCGTGCGACAAACGATCAATGAAATCCAGGAGATTCAAATGGCTGTAGAACGCACCTTGTCCATCATCAAACCTGATGCAGTGGCGAAAAACGTGATCGGCGAGATCTACTCGCGCTTCGAGAAAGCAGGGCTGCGTGTGATCGCCGCGCGCATGACCCAACTGTCCGACGCCCAGGCAGGTGCCTTCTACGACGTGCACCGTGCGCGGCCTTTCTTCGGCGACCTTGTGAAGTTCATGACATCCGGTCCGGTGATGGTGCAGGTCCTGCAGGGCGAAGGCGCGATCGCGAAGAACCGCGAACTGATGGGCGCGACCGATCCGAAGAAGGCCGACAAGGGCACGATCCGCGCCGACTTCGCCGACAGCATCGATGCCAACGCGGTGCACGGCTCCGACAGCGCCGAGAATGCCGCGATCGAAGTGGCCTTCTTCTTCCCTGGCCTGGAGATTCATCCGCGCTGATGAAGGTCAACCTGCTCGATTTCGATCTGCAGGGACTGGTTGCGCACAGCGCAACGATGGGCGAGCGCGCGTTCCGCGCAGAGCAGTTGATGCGCTGGATCCACCAGGCCGGCGAGGACGATTTCGGCAAGATGACCGATCTTGCGAAGTCGTTCCGTGCGAAGCTGGTCGAGACTGCCGAAGTCGCGCCGTTGCCGATCATCTCCGATACCACGGCTGCTGACGGCACGCGCAAGTGGTTGCTGGCCTCTGGCAGTGGCAACGCGATCGAGACCGTGTTCATCCCCGAGGTCAATCGCGGCACGCTGTGCGTGTCCAGCCAGGTCGGCTGTGCGCTCGAGTGCGCATTCTGTTCGACCGGGGCCCAGGGCTTCAACCGCAACCTGAGCGTGGCCGAGATCATCGGCCAGTTGTGGATGGCCAACCGCGAACTCGGCATGATCGAGCGCCGGGCGGTGGCGGCCGAAGCGAAGGAAAACCCGGAACGCATCAACAGCAACGTGGTGATGATGGGCATGGGTGAACCCCTGACGAATTTCCGCAACGTGGTGACCGCGCTGCGCATCATGCTCGATGACCATGCCTACGGGCTGTCGCGCCGCCGCGTGACCCTTTCCACCTCTGGCGTGGTGCCGGAGATCGACCGGCTGGCCCGGGAGTGCCCGGTGGCGCTGGCGGTGTCTTTGCATGCACCGAACGATGCGCTGCGCGACAGGCTTGTCCCGATCAACAAGCGCTTCCCGATCCGCGAACTGCTGGCGGCGTGCCTGCGCTACCTCGACCACGCGCCGCGTGACTTCATCATGTTCGAGTACGTGATGCTCGAGGGGGTCAACGATTCGGTCGAGCAGGCGCGCGAGCTTGTCCGTACCGTCTCGTCGGTGCCCAGCAAGATCAACCTGATCCCGTTCAATCCCTTTCCGCAATCGGGGTTCCGTCGATCCCCGCCCGACGCGGTACGGCGGTTTGCTGAGGTGCTGCATGCCGCAGGGCTGATTGCCACCACGCGCAAGACACGGGGCGACGACATCGATGCGGCCTGCGGCCAGCTCGCAGGGCAGGTGCAGGACCGCACCCGCCGCGTGATCCGCCGACAGGGGGCGCTGCATTGAGCGCGCGTACGCGCCCGGCGCGGCGCTACGGCCAGGGCCTGGCGCGCGTGGCCACCCTGGCCGCGCTGTGTGCCGGCAGCCTGATGCTGGGCGGATGCACGACATCCATCCTCGGCGGCGCTGCCGCGTCGGCGGCGAATTCCAAGGCGGGCGGTTCGGCGCTTCCGCCCCAGGTACCCGATCAGAAGCCCGATCCCAAGGAAGCCGCGCGGCTGCGCGTGGAACTCGCTTCGCTGTACTTCTCGCGGGGTTCGATCGGCCCGGCGCTGGACGAGGCCAGTTCGGCCGCGAAGCTCGACCCTGAAAATCCGCAGGCCTACAACCTGCTCGGCCTGATCAACATGCAGATCAAGGAAGACGCGCAGGCCACGCTCAATTTCGAGTGTGCTTTGCGCCTGGCCGGTACCGATCCCGACATCAACAACAACTACGGATGGTTCCTCTGCGAGCGGGGCAGGCATGCCGAGTCGATCAGGTTCTTCATGGTGGCGGTGCGCAGCCCCCTGTACGCGAACGTCGACCGCTCGCTGGTGAACGCCGGCGTCTGTTCACGCCGACGCGGAGACAACGCCGAAGCCATGCGTTTCTTCGAGCAGGCACTGGGCTTGCGCAGCAACCAGCCGGTCGCGCTGTTCAACCTTGCCGACCTGTCGTTCGCCAGCGGCAGAGCGCAGGAGGCGCGCGTATTCCTGAACCGCCTCATGCAGGCGGCGGCACCGACTGCCGAGGTGCTCTGGCTCGGCGTACGCATCGAGCGCGCACTCGGTGACCGGCAGGCCGAGGCGCTCTACGCACAACAGTTGCGGCGCCTGTTTCCCGGCGCGCCCGAGACGCAGTTGCTGACCCAGCAAGGTGGGCGATGAGCATGGATACGAACGAAGACCCGAGGCACCATGACCTCTCAGCGGCGGCTGGCCCGGTCGTCGACGGTGCCACCGCACAGGACGGCGCGGCGGTGGCCAGCGACCTGGCGGACGCCTCGGTTGAGGACGCGCTGGTGGCCTGCTCTGCCGGAGCGATGCTCGCGCAGGCGCGGGAGCGCTGTAGCCTGTCGGTCGGCGAGGTGGCGAACCACCTGAAGCTGTCGATCCGGCAGGTCGAGGCGCTTGAGGCCGATGCGTTCGGCCGCCTTCCTTCGCCGATGTTCATCCGCGGCTTTGCCCGCAGCTACGCGAGGCTGGTGAAGCTCGACGCAGCGCCGGTGATGCTGGCACTGGACCAGCACCTGCCCGTCCAGGCTGCGATCGTGGTGCCGCAGGCGGGCATGCGCGAAGGCGCGATGCGACAGCCGCCACCGTCGGCGATTCCGCTCCGCTCTGGCGACCAGCCGTCGCGTCGCCTGCACTCGGTGGCCGCGCTGCTCGCCGCGGTCGTCGTCGGTTTCCTCGTGTTCGAGTGGTTCGGGCCTTCCCTGCTTCGTGAGATACCTGTGCAGGCCTTGCGCGACGGCGTATCGCCGCCTGTCGTGCAGTCCGGGGTGGTGGCACCGCTGCAGCCGGCCGAGGCTGGGGGCGATCCGGCCGCGGCGACGCCATTGCCGGCGCCAGTCGATCCCGCGGCGGCCGGCGCGGCTCCGTCAGGCGCGCTCCAGGCGCCCGGCGGTGCCTCGTCTTCGGCGCCTCCCGACCTCGGCAGTGCCTTCGGTCCGGGACCGCGCTCGGTGCGCCTGTCGTTCGACCGTGAGTCGTGGGTCGAGATCCGCGACGCGCGCGGCCGGCTGATCTTCTCCCAGCTCAATCCGCCGGGCTCCTCGCAGGTCGTGCAAGGCGAAGCGCCGCTGTCCCTGGTGGTCGGCAACGCGCGCAGCGTCCGGCTCGCTTATGGCGACCGCGACATCGACCTCGCCCCGCATACCCGCGTCGACGTCGCCCGGTTGACGCTGGACTGAACTCGTCGGCCGCCGGGGTGGGGTAGAGTCGGGTATCTATCTGGAGGGGATGGTGATGTCGAACGTGGAGGGGATGTCTTCCGAGGCAGGGCTGTTCGGCGCGCAGGCGCGTCGGCCGACCCGGCAGGTCAGGGTGGGCCATGTGCGCATCGGCGGCGACGCGCCGATCATGGTCCAGTCGATGACCAACACCGACACGGCCGATGCCCAGGGCACGGCAGTGCAGGTGGCGCAACTGGCGCGCGCGGGATCGGAAGTGGTGAGGATCACGGTCAACAGTCCCGAGGCTGCCGCGCAGGTACCGGCCATCCGTACCCGCCTCGATGCGATGGGTTGCAACGTACCGCTGGTGGGCGACTTCCATTTCAACGGGCACCGGCTGCTCACCCAGTATGCCGAGTGCGCCGAAGTGCTCGATGCCTACCGGATAAACCCGGGCAACGTCGGCCGTGGCTCCAAGCGCGATGAGCAGTTCGGGACGATGATCGAGGCGGCCATCCGCCACGGCAAGCCGGTGCGCATCGGTGTCAACTGGGGCAGCCTCGACCAGGCACTGCTGGCGCGGCTGATGGACGAGAATGCACGGCTGCCCCGTCCGGCCGAAGCCTCGGCGGTGATGCGCGAGGCTCTGGTCGTATCGGCGATCGACAGTGCGCGGGAGGCCGAGGCCATCGGCCTGCCGGGCGATCGCATCGTCCTGTCGGCGAAGGTCAGTGCGGTACAGGACCTGATCACTGTCTACCGCGAACTCGCGCGGCGCTGCGATTACCCGCTGCATCTCGGGCTGACCGAGGCGGGCATGGGTTCCAAGGGTATCGTCGCGTCGACCGCCGCGATGGCGGTGCTGCTGCAGGAAGGCATCGGAGACACCATCCGCGTGTCGCTGACGCCCGAGCCGCATGGCGATCGCACGCGCGAGGTGATCGTCGCGCAGGAAATCCTGCAGACCATGGGCCTGCGTTCGTTCACCCCGATGGTCGTCGCCTGCCCGGGCTGTGGCCGCACCAGCAGCACCTTCTTCCAGGAACTCGCCGACGGCATCCAGAGCTACCTGCGCGCACAGATGCCGGTGTGGCGCGACCAGTATGCCGGGGTCGAGACGATGACCGTGGCCGTGATGGGCTGCGTGGTGAACGGCCCCGGCGAGAGCAAGCATGCCAACATCGGCATCAGCCTTCCCGGATCGGGCGAGACGCCGGTGGCGCCGGTGTTCGTCGATGGCCGCAAGACGGTCACGCTGAAGGGCGACGGCATCGCTGCGGAGTTCAAGGCGATCGTCGACGATTACGTCCGTTCCCACTATTCGGCGCGTACAGGGGTGGCCGCCGAGGCCTGACCCGCAGGCGCGCTATACTTGGCGGCTTTGCCGTCGCCAGCGGCGACTGAACAGAACCGTCCCCGATGGGTACCTCCTTCCAAGCCGTCCGCGGCATGAATGACCTGCTGCCGGCGCAAGCCGCGCGCTATCGTCGCCTCGTCGAGTGCGTATCGGGCGTGCTCGCCCGCTACGGCTACAACGAGCTGCGCACGCCGGTGCTCGAGCGCACCGAACTTTTCGTGCGAACCATCGGCGAGGTCACTGACATCGTCGAGAAAGAGATGTACACCTTCCGTGACGAACTGAACGGCGAGAGCCTGACGCTCCGGCCGGAAGGCACGGCCGCCTGCGTTCGCGCGGCCATCGAGCACAACCTGCTCTACGGCACGCCGCAGCGCCTCTGGTACGAAGGGCCGATGTTCCGCCATGAGCGCCCGCAGAAGGGGCGCTACCGGCAGTTCCACCAGGTCGGCTGCGAGGCGATCGGCTTCGCTGGTCCGGACATCGATGCCGAGCAGATCCTGCTCTGCGCGCGGCTGTGGCGCACACTCGGGCTGACCGACATCTCCCTCGAGCTCAACTCGCTCGGCGATGCACCCACGCGCGCGGCCCACCGCGTTCGGCTGGTCGACTACTTCGAGCAGCATCGCGACCTGCTCGACGAAGATGCCCTGCGCCGGCTGCACAGCAACCCCCTGCGTATCCTCGATACCAAGAACCCGGCGATGCAGCAGATGGTGGCCGGTGCGCCGAAACTCCTCGACATGCTCGACGCCGAGTCGATCGCCCACTTCGAGGGGGTTCAGGCGCGGCTCGCCGATGCCGGGGTCGCCTTCACGCTCAACCCGCGGCTGGTGCGCGGCCTCGATTACTACAACCGCACGGTGTTCGAATGGGTGACCACCCGGCTCGGCGCGCAGGGCACGATCTGTGCGGGAGGACGGTATGACGGTCTGGTCGAACAACTCGGTGGACGTGCAGCCCCGGCCTGCGGTTTCGCGATGGGCCTGGAGCGCATACTTGCGCTGATCGAAGGCAGCGCTGTCCTGGGCGAGGCGCCGGCGCCGGCGGCCTACGTGGTGCACCAGGGCGAGGCCGCGGCGCGTTTTGCAGTCGAGGTGGCCGAGGGGCTGCGCGACCTCGGCCATGCGGTGGTCGTGCATGGCGGCGGCGGCAAGTTCGCCGCCCAGATGAAGCGTGCCGATGCCAGTGGCGCGCGTCATGCACTGATCATCGGCGAGGCTGAGCTCGCCGAGCGCAAGGTCGGCCTGAAGCCGCTGCGCGTCGCCGGTGAACAGCAGATGCTCGCGCCCGATGCGGTCGCGGCGATACTGGCCGCGCAACGCTGAGGCTTGTCGCTGCCCTCTGTCGCTGACCATTGTCGCCGACGCTCAAGCGAGACGCTCCTGCCCGGCGCCACGACCGCTACCTTAGTATCCCATTTCCCCCCGCACCACCGACCCAACCGACCCAACCGACCCGGAAGCACGATGGCCCATTTCGACCTGGAACAGCAGGAACAGATCGACGCGATCAAGACGTGGTGGGAACGCTACGGCAACATGGTCACGATCCTCGTGCTCGTGGTGGCACTGGCAGTCACCGCGATGTCCGGCTGGCGCTGGTACCAGAACCGGCAGACCGAGGGCGCATCATTGCTGTACCTCGCGGTCCAGGAGGGCCTGCAGGCAAACAACCAGACCCGTGTCCGGGAGGCGGCGACCCAGCTCACCGACAAGTATCCCGGCACCGGCTACGCGGTGCTCGCGGCGCTGATCGCGGCTCGACTCGACGTCGAGGGCGGTGACACCAAGGCGGCACGTACCCGCCTCGAATGGGCGATCGCCAACGCCAGGCAGGACGAGTTCCGCGACCTGGGGCGGCTGCGGCTCGCCGCGGTGCTGGTCGACGACCGCGACCTCGTGGCCGCGCTGCGCGTGCTCGATGCGAAGCACGGCAATGCGTTCGACGCGCTGTTCCTCGACCTGCGCGGCGATGTGCTGTTCGCGCAGGGCGACGCGAACGCCGCGCGCAATGCCTATCAGTCGGCGCTCGACAAGCTCGAAGAGAAGAGTCCGTACCGCAACCTGGTCCAGTTGAAGCTCGACGCGCTGGGCGAAGCGAAGTGAATCCAATGATCCGAACGTTGCCCACGAAGGCCGCGCCTGTTGCCCCGCCGCTCCCTGCTCGGCGCAACCTGCTGCGCGCGCTGTCTGCGGCGACCCTCGCGCCGGCTGCATTCGCCGGCTGCGGCACGGGGGTATCCGGCGGTCTGTTCTCGAGCAAGGTCGATCCCCGACTGATGCCCGCGGAACTGCTGCCGATCAAGTCGAAGCTGTCCCTGCGCGTGCTCTGGCAGGGTCAGGTCGGCAATTCCGGGCGCTATGTGTACACGCCCGCCGTCGATGGCGGGATGATCTTTGCCATCGGCACCGACGGCAACCTCGCGGCGTTCGAATCGGCCACCGGAAAGCTCGGCTGGCGCCAGCAGGGTATCCGGCCGACGGCCGGTGGTGTCGGGGCAGGCGACGGACTGGTTGCGATCGGTGGTCAGAATGGCGAAGTGCAGGTGTACTCGCAGGCTGGCAAGCTCGTCTGGGAGACCCGGGTCTCGAGCGAGGTGCTGGCGGCACCGGTGATTGCCGACGGGCTGGTGCTGGTGCGAACCGGAGATTCCCGCATCTGGGCACTGGAGGCCGACAGCGGCCGGCAGCGCTGGGTCTACCAGCGCGCCGCCGCGCCGACGCTGTCCGTGCGGACCCATGTCGGTTTCACCGTTTCACGCGGCGCATTGTTCGCCGGTTTCGGCAACGGCCGCCTGATCGGCCTCGACCTCAAGACCGGTCTGGTGGGCCTGGACGTCGCCGTGGCGCTGCCGCGTGGTGCCACCGAACTCGAACGCGTGGTCGAGATCACCAGCGTGCCGGTGTTCGACAACAATGAAGTCTGCGCGGCTGCCTTCCAGGGGCGCGTCGCCTGCTTCGACGCGCAGCGCGGGTCGCTTGCCTGGTCGCGCGACATTTCGAGCATCGCCGGCCTCGACCTCGATGCGCGCGCGGTGTACGTGGTGGATGACCGCAGCGTGCTCCATGCGCTCGATCGATCCAGCGGTGCCAGCCTTTGGCGCCAGGCGGCGCTGCAACTGCGCAACGTGGGTGCGCCGCGATTGATCGGCAAGGCGCTGGTGGTCGGCGACTACCAGGGGGTCGTGCACCTGCTCGACCCTGAAGACGGCAGCTTCATGGCCAGGATGCCCACGGATGGCAGTGCGATCTCGATCGGCGCAAGGCCGGTCGATCGCGGCTTCGTGATCCAGACCCGCAGCGGCGGCGTGCATGCAATGGGCGTGGCCGCCTGACCCGATGCAACCTACCCTGGTCCTCGTCGGCCGCCCCAATGTTGGAAAGTCCACGCTGTTCAACCGGCTTACCCAGTCGCGCGATGCGCTGGTGGCCGATTTCCCGGGCCTGACCCGGGACAGGCACTATGGCCGCGGTTCGTTCAGCGGTCGGCAGTACCTGGTGGTCGACACCGGCGGCTTCGAGCCGATCGTGCGCGAGGGTATCGTGCGCGAGATGGCACGGCAGACCGAGCAGGCGATCGACGAGGCCGATGCGATCCTGTTCCTCGTCGATTACCGTACCGGGCTGACGCCGCTCGATCGTGAGATCGCTGCGCGGCTGCGGGTGACCGGCCGTCCGGTGTGGCTTGCGGTCAACAAGGCCGAGGGCATCCAGGACGGCATTGCCGGCGCAGATTTCCATTCGCTCGGCATCGGTACGCCCTGGACGATCTCGTCGGCCCATGGCGAGGGCATCGGTGACCTGCTGGCGGACGTGCTGGCGCGTTTCCCCGAGGACGAGCCGGAGCCGCAGTCCTCCGAACCGGAGGCGCCGCAGGCACCACGCATCGCGATCGTCGGCCGGCCGAACGTGGGCAAGTCGACCCTCGCCAACGCCCTGCTCGGCGAGGTACGGATGCGGGTGTTCGACCGGCCGGGTACCACGCGCGACAGCATTCCGGCCGACTTCGAGCGCGGCGGCAAGCGCTACACACTGGTGGACACCGCAGGCATGCGCCGGCGTGCGCGGGTCGACGAGATGATCGAGAAGTTCTCGGTCATCAAGACGCTGAAGGCGATCGACGACTGCAACGTGGCCGTGCTGGTGCTCGATGCGCGCGATTCGGTCAGCGACCAGGATGCGCATATCGCCGGCTATATCCTCGAGGCCGGCCGTGCGCTGGTCGTGGTCGTGAACAAGTGGGACGGGCTTCCCGCCGAGGCGCGCGCCCGCGTGAAGGACGACATCGACCGGCGGCTGGGCTTCCTGTCTTTCGCCCGCACGCTGTATGTTTCGGCCAAGCGCGGTACCGGGCTCAATGCGCTGCTGCCGGCGGTCGATGCGGCGTTTCGTGCAGCGACACTCCGGCTGCCGACGCCCAGGCTTACCCGCGCCCTGCTCGCGGCGGTCGAGAAGCAGAATCCGCCGCGATCGGGATTCTCACGCCCGAAGCTGCGCTACGCCCACCAGGGCGGGATGAATCCGCCCATCGTGGTCATCCACGGAAATTCGCTCGACGCGGTGCCCGCGAGCTACCGACGCTACCTGGAGCACATGTTCCGCACGACCTTCAAGCTCGAGGGAACGCCGCTGCGCATCCAGTTCAAGAGCGGCAGCAACCCCTACGAAGGCAGGCCGCGCACGCCGAAGTAGGGGGCAGGGTGGACATCCGCTTGCTGCGCCGCAACAGGTGGCTTTGGCCCGGAAAATCCAGTACAGTGATTTCTCAAGAATAAGCGAGGTAAGGCCACGTGAGCGCTAAAGGTCAACTGCTGCAGGATCCTTTCCTGAACACGCTCCGCAAGGAGCATGTGCCAGTGTCCATCTACCTGGTGAACGGCATCAAGCTGCAGGGCCAGATCGAGTCGTTCGACCAGTACGTCGTGCTGCTCAAGAACACGGTGACGCAGATGGTCTACAAGCACGCCATCTCCACGGTGGTGCCTGCCCGCGCGGTCAGCATCCAGTACGAACCGCCGGCGGACAGCTGAGACCGCCATTGAGCAACCTGCCGAGTCGATAGCAGCCGGATGTTCGAACGGCCAGATACGGGCAGCCGCGCCCTGCTGGTCGCCCTCGGATCCTCCGAGCGCGACTATGAAGAGAGCCTCGCTGAACTGCGCGAGCTCACGGCATCGGCTTCGCTCGAGGTTGCCGGCGTGGTCGGCGGCAGCCGCAACCGTATCGATCCTTCCACCTATGCCGGATCGGGCAAGGTCGCCGAGATCGCCACGCTGCGCTCCGAGCTCGATGCTTCGGTTGTCATATTCAACAATGAATTGTCCCCGGTCCAGGAGCGCAACCTCGAGCGGGCACTCTGTTGCCGCGTGGTCGACCGCACGACGCTGATACTCGACATCTTCGCCCAGCGCGCGCGCAGCCATGAGGGGAAGCTGCAGGTCGAACTCGCGCAACTCGACCACCTCGCGACGCGGCTGGTCCGCGGCTGGACGCACCTCGAACGGCAGAAGGGCGGTATCGGCCTGCGCGGGCCGGGCGAGACCCAGCTCGAGACCGACCGCCGGCTCCTCGGCAAGCGGGTCAAGGTCCTGAAGGAAAAGCTGCACAAGGTCGAACGCCAGCGTGCCACGCAGCGGCGCGCGCGTGCGCGCGGGGCGGCTCTGTCGGTGTCGCTGGTCGGCTACACCAACGCTGGCAAGTCG
>CAIQON010000201.1 GCA_903873475.1 uncultured bacterium | reverse complement strand
TGATCAAGAACGAGCATCCGCAGATCATCGCGACCATCCTCGTCCACCTCGAGCGCGACCAGGCAGCCGATGTCCTGACCCATTTCGTCGAACGGCTGCGCAACGACGTGATGCTTCGCATCGCGGCGCTCGAGGGGATACAGCCGTCCGCGCTCAGCGAGCTGAACGAGGTACTGATCCAGTTGATGCAGGGCGCCGGCAAGCTCTCGAAGAGCGCCCTGGGCGGCACCACGGTGGCGGCCGAGATCCTGAACAACCTCGGTACCTCGCTGGAGGCCTCGGTGATCGCGTCCCTGCGCGAGCATGACGCCGAACTCGCGCAGCAGATCGAAGACCAGATGTTCGTGTTCGAGAACCTGAACGACCTCGACGACCGCGGCATCCAGCTGCTGCTGCGCGAGGTCCAGTCCGAGTCGCTGATCATCGCGCTAAAGGGCACCTCGACCGAACTGCGCGAGAAGATCTTCAAGAACATGTCCTCGCGTGCCGCCGAGATGCTGCGCGACGATTTCGAATCGAAGGGCCCGGTGAAGCTGTCCGATGTCGAGGCCGAGCAGCGCGAGATCCTGAAGATCGTGCGCCGGCTGTCCGACGAGGGGCAGATCGCGCTCGGTGGCAAGGGCGAAGAGGGGCTGGTCGGCTGACGCCGGCCGGATGCGATGGCCAGGAACATCATCCGCAAGTCCGGCGCGCCGGGGCCTGGCCTGTCGCCCGATGCGCTGCCACCCGTGGTCGCGTGGCGCATGGACGTGCTCGCCCCGGGGAACGACGGCGCGCGCGAAGAGGCTCCGCCAGAGCCGGTGCGTCCGCCCGAGGAAGAGCTTGCGCGCATCCGCGAGCAGGCGCACGCCGAAGGGTATGCCGCTGGGCTTGCGAGCGGTGTCTCCGCCGCTACGCGCGAGATCGCGGAGCTGACCGGGCTGCTCGGCCGGATGCGCGAGGTCATGGACGAGCATGAGCAGGCACTGGCCGGCGACGTGATGGGGCTGGCGGTCGAGCTGTCGCGCCAGATCATGCGCCATTCGCTTCGGGTGCATCCCGAGGTGGTGCTGCCGGTGATCCGCGAGGCGATCGCCAGCCTGCCCCAGGGCAGCCAGCATCCGCGGCTGATCCTGAATCCGCAGGATGCCTCGCTGGTGCGCTCTGTGCTCGATGTCCACCAGCTCACGCCCGCGCCGTGGCGCATCGTCGAGGACGCGCGGCTGGAGCGCGGGGGCTGCCGGATCGAGACCGCTGCCAGCGAACTCGACGCCAGCGTGGGCGCGCGCTGGAAAGCCGTGATCGCATCGCTCGGCAGCGAGGAACGCTGGGTCGAACTCGATGCGCCGCAGCGCGCCGTCCGGGCAGCGGACATATCCGGCGAGCCGACAGCCGGTGCGGCGCCTGGGATGGCGTCGGCACCTGGCCAGCCTCGCGAGGCGCGATGAGCGGCGCCGGCGGGCCAGTCCGGCCGGCGTGGCCACCGGGGCATGCCTCCGAACGCTGGACCCGCCTGTTCGAACACTGCGGGCAGGCGGTCCGGCAGGCACAGCCGTGGGTGTTGTCGGGCCGGCTCACCCGGGTGGCCGGGCTGGTGATGGAGACCGTCGGACTGAAGGTCCCGGTCGGCAGCAGTTGTTACGTGTATTCGCAGACCGGTATGCGGGTGGAGGCGGAGGTGGTCGGTTTTTCCGGCGACCGGCTGTTCCTGATGCCGTCGACCGACGTGTTCGGCCTGGAACCTGGCGCGATCGTCATGCCGATCGACGGCGCTACCCGGCGCGTGCCGAAGCTCGGCGCCGATTTCTACCCTCGTCGGCGAGCGGCCGATCGGGCCCGGCAGGTCGCGGTCGGGGAGAAGCTGCTCGGCCGGGTGGTCGACGGCAGCGGGCGGCCGCTCGATGACCTCGGCCCGGTGCCGCAGGACAGGCAGGCGCCCCTGTACAGCCGGCCGGTCAATCCGCTCGACCGGGCGCCGATACGCACGGTACTGGACACCGGCGTGCGCGCGATCAACGCACTGCTCACCGTCGGTCGCGGCCAGCGGCTCGGTCTGTTCGCCGGCAGCGGCGTGGGCAAGAGCGTGCTGCTCGGCATGATGGCCCGCTACACCAATGCCGACGTGGTCGTGGTCGGCCTGATCGGTGAGCGCGGGCGCGAGGTGAAGGAGTTCATCGAGAACATCCTCGGGCCGGAAGGGCGTGCACGCTCGGTGGTGGTCGCAGCGCCAGCCG
>CAIQON010000200.1 GCA_903873475.1 uncultured bacterium | reverse complement strand
GGACTTTGAAACGCATTTATGCTATTTCATTCAGTTTTGTCTCTCTCAAAGCGTCTACTGGAAGCAGCAGTATCTAATCTGGCGAAAGCGACATCTCACCGTCCGTGCCGGCGAAGTGCACGCGATCATGGGCCCGAACGGCTCCGGCAAGAGCACCTTCTCCAAGGTGCTGGCGGGCCACCCCGCGTACGAGGTGACCGGCGGCGAGGTGCTGTTCGAGGGGCGCAACCTGTTCGAACTGGCGGCCGATGCGCGTGCCCGTGCCGGGGTGTTCCTCGCGTTCCAGTATCCCGTCGAGATCCCCGGCGTGACCAACAGCGCGTTCCTGCGCCTGGCCTACAACGCCAAGGCGATCGAGGAGGGTCGCGACGAACTCGATCCGCTCGAATTCGACGACCTGGTGCGCGAGAAGGCGAAGCTGGTCGAGATGGATCCGAGTTTCCTCGATCGCAGCGTGAACGATGGTTTTTCCGGCGGCGAGAAGAAGCGCAACGAGATCCTGCAGATGGCGATCCTCGAGCCGAAGCTGGCCATCCTCGACGAGACCGATTCCGGGCTGGACATCGACGCGCTGCGCATCGTGGCGGGCGGCGTCAATGCGCTGGCCGGGCCCGGACGCGCGATCGTGATGATCACCCACTACCAGCGGCTGTTGAACTACATCGTGCCCGACCATGTGCATGTGATGGCGGATGGTCGCATCCTGAAGAGCGGCGACCGGTCGCTCGCGCTGGAACTCGAGAGCCGCGGCTACGACTGGGTGACCGGCGCGCGGCAGGCAGCCTGACCGTGGCAGTGATGACCGATCCGGGCATACCTTTCCCGGCGCTGGGCACCAGCGCCCTGCCGCCGGTGCCGGCCACGGGCGATGGCGACTGGCTCGCCGGCGTCGTGACGGCGGCGCGGGCCGCTGCCGGCCGCCTGCCGGCACCTACGCTGCGCGACGAGGCCTGGCGCTTCACCGATATCGCGCAACTCGCGCGGCAGTCCTATCTGGTCGATGCCGGCGCAGCCGTTCCGCCCGATGCAGCCGCGCTGCAGCCCCTGGTGATAGACGAAGCCGCCGAAGCGCGGCTGGTGTTCGTGGACGGCGTGTTCGCACCCGGGCTGTCGGCCATCGGCGCGCTGCCGCGAGGCGTCAGGCTGCGGCCGCTGTCGAGCGTGCTGCGCGGTGCGCGCGATGGCAGCGGCGACGGCGCTTCGGGCGCCGATGCCGAGGTACGTGCGCACCTGGCACGGCATGCCGCGTTCGAGACCGATTTCTTCAGCGCGATCAACACCGCGCGCCTGTCCGACGGGGCGGCGGTCGTGTGCGACCGGGGCGCCCAGGCCACGGGTGCCGTCCACCTGCTGTTCGTGTCCACCGGGCGTGCCGCACCCCTTGCCGTGCAGCCGCGGGTGCTGGTGGTCGCCGGGGCGGGCAGCGAGCTGACCGTCGTGGAAGAGTATGCAGCGCTCGGCGAGTCGATCGTGTTCACCAACACGGTCGCCGAATGCGTGGTCGGCGCCGATGCGTCGCTCCACCATGTCAGGCTGCAGCGCGAGAACCGCGCCAGCTTCCATGTCGGCCGCTGCGCCGTGTCGATCGCGCGCGATGGCCGCTATCGTTCGGTCAGCCTGAACATCGGCGCGAGGCTGTCCCGGCTCGATCTGTCCGTCACGCTCGACGGCGAGGGCGCGCAGGCCCATCTCGACGGGCTGGCGCTGCTCGAGGCGCGGCAGCATTCCGACTTGCACAGCCTGCTCGACCATGCGAAGCCGCACGGCACCAGCCGGCAACTCCACAAATGCGTCTGCGACGGCGGGTCGCATGCAGTATTCAACGGGCGCATCCTGGTGCGGCCCGATGCACAGCGCACCGACTCGGCGCAGCAGAGCCGTGGGCTGCTGCTCTCGCCCAAGGCACAGATCAATGCCAAGCCGCAGCTCGAGATCTTCGCCGACGACGTGAAGGCCGCGCATGGCGCGACCGTCGGCCAGCTCGATGGCGACGAGCTGTTCTACCTCGCCAGCCGCGGCCTGCCGGTCGAGCAGGCCCGCAAGCTGCTTACCTATGCGTTCGCGGCCGAGGTGATCGAGCGCATCCCCGTACGATCCCTGGTTGCGAAGCTCGCCGCGCAGGTAATGGCAAGGAGTGGCTTGTGAAGGCTCTCGACAGGTCCGATACGCCCGGCACGTTCGACATCGATCGCGTACGCGCCGATTTCCCGATTCTCTCGATGCGCATCGGCGACAAGCCGCTGGCCTACCTGGACAACGCCGCCAGCGCACAGATGCCGCAGCGGGTGATCGACCGCATCGTGCACTACCAGACGCGCGAGCACTCGAACATCCATCGCGCGGTGCACTACCTGTCGGAGACCGCGACTGCCCAGTACGAGGCTGCGCGCCTGAAGGTGCAGTCCTTCATCAATGCGCCGTCCGAGCGCGAGGTGATCTTCACGAGTGGCACCACCGATGGCATCAACCTGGTGATGCATGGCTATGGCCGGAAATTCATCGGTGCGGGCGACGAGATCGTGGTGTCGGCGATCGAACACCACGCGAACATCGTTCCCTGGCAGATGCTCTGCGAGGAGCGCGGCGCGACGCTGAAGGTGATCCCGGTCAACGACGCCGGAGAGCTCTCGTTCGAGGCCTACCAGGCACTGCTGGGGCCGAAGGTGAAGATGGTCGCGATCACCCATGTGTCCAATGCGCTGGGCACCGTCGTGCCGGTGCGCGACTACATCGCGGCGGCGCATGCGTCGGGCATCCCGGTACTGGTCGATGGCGCGCAGGCCGCGCCCCATATCCCGGTCGACGTGCAGGCGCTGGGCTGCGACTTCTACGTGTTCTCGGGCCACAAGATGTGCGGGCCTACCGGTATCGGAATCCTCTACGGCAGGTCCGAGTGGCTTGAGAAGATGCAGCCGTTCAAGGGCGGCGGCGACATGATCGCCTCGGTCAGCTTCGAGAAGACGACCTACAACACCCTGCCGTACAAGTTCGAAGCCGGCACGCCGCCCATCATGGCGGCGATCGCGCTGGGCGAGGCGCTCGACTACCTGCGCGATATCGGGATCGAAACCATCGCCCGGCGCGAGCATGAACTGCTCGCCTACGCGACCGAAGGGGTCTCCAGGATCAAGGGCATCCGCATCATCGGTACCGCGGAGCGCAAGGCGGCCGTGCTGTCGATGGTGATGGACGGCATCCATCCGCACGACCTCGGCACGCTGCTCAACGAAGACGGCGTGGCGATCCGGACCGGCCATCATTGCGCGCAGCCGGTGATGACCCGCTACCGCATTCCCGCCACTGCGCGCGCCTCGTTCGCGTTCTACAACACGTTCGACGAGGTCGACGCACTGGTGGCCTCGCTCGAGCGCGCGAAGACCGTGTTCGGCGTCGACTGACCAGGGCCCCGACATGTCCGCCTCCAACCAGCTCTACCAGGAAGTCATCCTCGACCACAACCGCAAGCCGCGAAACTGGGGCAGCGTGGCGGATGCGAACCTTCGCGCGGAAGGGCACAATCCGCTGTGCGGTGACCACATCGTGCTGACGCTGTCGGTGGGTGAGGGCCGCACGCTCGATGCGGTCGGTTTCGAAGGCGAGGGCTGCGCCATCTGCAAGGCTTCCGCGTCGATGATGACGATGGCGGTCAAGGGGCGGTCGGTCGGCGAAGCCGAGGCCATGGTGCAGCAGTTCCGCGACATGGCCACCGGCAAGCTGGACCCCGAGCGCGACGACAACCTGCTCGGCCGCCTGAAGGTTTTCTCCGGCGTGAAAGACCTGCCCTCGCGGGTGAAGTGCGCAATCCTGCCGTGGCACACGCTTCATGCCGCCCTCAACAACGATGCGGTCGCCTCGACCGAAGGCGACGCCGCCTGACGACCTCAGGCGCGCCGCCGCTCTCCTGCCAGTCCGCCCGATCGCAGCCGCCGTCCAGTCCGATCCCGTCCACGCCCGCCGCCCAGATGCCCAAGATCGCCGAAGTCGAGTACACGCCGAATCCGAACGCCCGCAAGTTCGTGCTGAAAGAGCCGCTGACCTGGGGCATCGCGCGCTCGTTCGACCATGCGGGCGCCGCTGAAGCCGATCCGCTGGCCTCGGCATTGTTCGACGTCGAGCACGTGACCAACGTCTACTACGTCGACCACTGGATCACCGTCACGCAGGATGGCCTGGCCCCGTGGGACGAACTGCTGCGCGAACTCGCGGTGCCGATCCGCGAGGCGCCAGCGGCCGATTCCGCGACCGAACACATGGTGGCCGCGGCAGCCGTGGCGCGCACCGACATGGATGCGTCCACGCTGGAGCGGCTCGACCGCATCAATGCGCTGCTCGACGAACAGATCCGGCCCTACCTGCAGAACGACGGCGGCAATCTCGAGGTGATCGACCTCACCGATACACAGCTCACGGTGCACTATCAGGGCGCCTGCGGCAGCTGCCCGAGTTCCACCTCCGGTACCCTTTCTGCGATCGAGAACATCGTGCGCACGATCGAACCCGAACTGGAAGTCGTCGCCGTATGAGCGCAGCATGAGCGACTGGACTGCCGTGGCGCCGGCGGCCGAGATCGAGCCTGGCGGCTATCGCAGCGTCGACCTCGACGGCACCGCCGTCGCCGTCTTCAACCTCGGCGGCACGTTCTTCGCAATCGAGGATGTCTGCACCCATGACGGTGGTCGCCTGGCTGGCGGCGCGGTCGAGGGCGACCAGGTGGTGTGCCCGCGCCATGGCGCGCGCTTCTGCATACGCACCGGCGCTGCGCTGACCGCCCCGGCCTACGAGCCGGCGGCCTGCCTGCCGGTGCGGGTGGAGCAGGGCGAGGTACAGGTCAGGGACGATCGATGGGACTGACCTGCGAGAGGCCTGCCTGGATACGCTGACCCATGCGCTGACCGGCGTTCTGGCAGCTCGCGTCCTGGCGCCGGCAGTGGTGTCCCGCGGGCTGGAAGCGCCCTCGGGGCCGGGGTTGGCCGCCTGCATGGCCGTGGGCTTCTTCGCCGCGGCCTTTCCGGACATCGACAGCGCGCTGGCCCTGGTCTCGCCAATGGCCTATCTCCTCGGTCATCGCGGTGTCACGCATTCGCTGCTGCTGCTCCCGGTCTGGGCGGCCCTGCTGGCGTGGCTGTTCAGCCGCTTCGGGCGCAGGCGCGAGTACCTGAAACCCTTCTTCGTGATCAGTGCGGCCGCGCTTGCGGTGCATGTCGCGGGCGACGTGATCACCAGCTTCGGCACGCTGCTGCTCGCGCCGCTGTCCGACCAGCGCTTCGCGCTTCCGGCCGTCTTCATCATCGACCCGTGGTTCAGCGGCATCGCCCTGGCCGGCGTCGCGGCCTCGCTGCTGTTGCCGCGCTGGCGCCTGCCGGCGGTCGCTGCACTGTTGGCGCTGTGCGGTTACGTCGCGTTTTCCTCGCTGCAGCACGACCGTGCGATCGAGGTCGGCCTCGCGCGGGCGGCGGCAAATGGCTGGCCGGATGCGACGGTGAGGGCCATGCCACGCCCGGTATCCCCTTTCAACTGGCTGGTGACCGTCGAGAACGGCGAGCGCTACGAGGTCGCGCAGGTCAACCTGCGCCGTACTGAACTGCTGGTGGCGGGCGAGGACGCCGGGTTCTTGCACCGCCTCGACGCGGCCTACCGCCCGGTCGCACAGGCTGCATGGGCACCGTCGACGCGCTTCGGCATCGACGAGGATGCCCGCGAGATTGCGCAGGCCGTGTGGGACCATCCATCGTTCGAGACGATGCGCTGGTTCTATGCGCTGCCAGCGTTGTATGCGATCGAGCGCGCGGGGGGCGAACAGTGCGCATGGTTCCAGGACCTGCGTTTCGCGGTTCCGGGGCGCGCCTCGGTGCCTTTCCGCTACGGCATGTGCCGCGCCAGCCCGTCCGCTGCCTGGCAACGCTTCGAGATGGTCGGCGAAGACGGGCGCCGCCCGTTCTGACAGAAGGAGTACCCACGATGGTCACGCCGGAACAGGTCAAGCAGTACATCGAGCAGGGCATGCCCTGCGAGTTCGTCGAGGTCAGTGGCGACGGCGCGCATTTCGAGGCGGTGATCGTCAGCACGCTGTTCGCCGGCAAGAGCAAGGTGCAGCAGCATCAGGTGGTCTACAAGGCACTGGGCGACCGCATGCGCGAAGAGATCCACGCGCTGTCGATGCAGACGCTCACGCCCGAGGCCTGGAAGGCCCGCGGCTGAAATCGGCATCCCGGCCCGCGCCGCGCCTCAGCGCGGGCCGGGCTCGAGTCGCAGCAGCCGGCCGGCGCGCTCGTCGGTGAGCAGGTAGACCAGCCCGTCCGGACCGACGCGCACGTCACGGATGCGCGCCACGCCCTGCAGCAACCGCTCCTCGTGAACGACCTTCTCGCCGTCGAGTTCGAGACGGTGCAGCGCCTGTCCGCGCAGCGCGCCGACCAGCAGGTGCCCTTTCCATGCCGGGAAGGCACTGCCCGAATAGAAGGCCATGCCGGAGGGCGCGATCGATGGCGTCCAGTGCATCAACGGCTGTTCCATGCCCGCCCGTGCGGTACCTTCGCCGATGCGGGTGCCGATGCCGTAATTGGCGCCGTAGGTGATGATCGGCCAGCCGTAGTTGCGTCCCGCCCGCATCACGTTCAATTCGTCGCCGCCCTGCGGGCCGTGCTCATGCGTCCACAACTCACCGGTCACCGGATGGATGGCCGCACCCTGCATGTTCCGGTTGCCCACGGTGAACTTCTCAGGGCGGGCGCCGGCCACCTTGACGAAGGGATTGTCGGCCGGCACCCGGCCGTCGTCGTGCAGCCGGACCACCGATCCGGCATGGTCGTCCATCCGTTGCGCGCGCTGCATCTCGCCCCGGTCGCCGAGCGTGATGTACAGGAAGCCTTTCGCGTCGAACACGAGCCTGGATCCGAAGTGCTGGCCGCGCGTGGAGCGCGGCGCCATCCGGAACACGCTCCCCACGTCTTCGAGCATCAGGCGTCCAGCCTGCTCGACCAGCCGCCCGCGCACCACCTCCGTGCCCACGCCGTCGGCATCCCCGCTCGCCAGCGAAAGATAGATCCACCGATTTGCCGCGAACTGCGGGTGCAGCGCGACATCGAGCAACCCGCCCTGTCCGACCACCGCCACCCGTGGCAGCCCTTCGACCCGACGCGGATCGACCACGCCATCGCGGCCGACCACGCGCAGCCGGCCGGGCCGCTCGGTGACCAGCATGCGTCCGTCGGGCAGGAAGGCGAGGCTCCACGGAAACTCGAGCCCGGCCGTGAGCGTGACCATCCGCAGCGGGCCACGCTCACCCTGCACGGCCTGTACCTGCGGCGGCCGGGCAGGTGACGTGGCAGGCAGGGTCGCCGCGAGCGCTGCGGCCAGCATGGCTGGTGCCAGGCGCCAGGCGCGCCTGGCGGCGGGGGGCTGCGAAGGGCGGGCAGTGCGATTGAACGACGGCAAGGCCATGGCGATGCTCCAAGAGGGCGCGCGGACGATCCCGCAGGATAGCAATGCGGTGCGGCGCGCGGCGAGCGGATGCCCGTGCCGGTTGCCCCGGGGGAGCGGCATCGCCGATCGGCAGGTGCGACGTCCTCGCGAGGGTGATCCGCCGTCGGTATACTCGTAAGGTTTTCGTCCCGAAGCCGGGGCGGGCTGCCCGGCGGCGATCCGCGCACGCTGCGGGAACGGGATGCTTCCCGCCCGCTAGCCGCATGGCCCCGGGTTGCCCTCTCCACATGCCTACCGAACTACCGAAGGCAACGAAGGAGCGCCGTACATGCCGCCCGACCAGGAAATCCGCGCCGCTGCGCTCGACTACCACCGCTTTCCCCGGCCGGGGAAGATATCGGTCACCCCGACCAAGGGCCTGACCAACCAGCGCGACCTCGCGCTTGCCTACACGCCCGGCGTCGCCGCGGCCTGCGAACTGATTGCAGCCGATCCGTCCGAGGCACGCAACCTGACCAGTCGCGGCAACCTCGTCGCGGTGATCACCAACGGTACCGCGGTGCTCGGCCTCGGGGCCATCGGGCCGCTGGCCGCGAAGCCGGTGATGGAAGGCAAGGCGGTGCTGTTCAAGAAGTTCGCCGGCATCGACGTGTTCGACATCGAGATCGACGAGCGCGACCCGCAGAAGCTTGTCGACGTCATCGCGGCCCTCGAGCCGACCTTCGGCGGCATCAACCTCGAAGACATCAAGGCACCTGAGTGCTTCTATGTCGAGCGCAAGCTGCGCGAACGGATGAAGATTCCGGTCTTCCACGACGACCAGCATGGCACCGCGATCATCGTCGGCGCGGCCATCCTGAACGGCCTCAAGGTGGTCGGCAAGGACATCGACAAGGTGCGCCTGGTCGTCTCGGGCGCCGGTGCCGCCGCGCTCGCCTGCCTCGACCTCCTGGTCAGGATGGGGCTGCCGCGCCGGAACATCACCGTCACCGACATCGAAGGCGTGGTCTACAAGGGTCGCGTGAAGCTGATGGACCCCGACAAGGATATCTACGCGATCGACACCGAAGCGCGCACGCTCGGCGACGTGATCGCGGGCGCGGACGTGTTCCTCGGCGTGTCTGCCGGCAACGTGCTCAAGCCCGAGATGGTCAAGCAGATGGCCGACCGTCCGCTGATCCTCGCGCTGGCCAATCCGAACCCGGAGATCCATCCGGCGGAGGCACGGGCGGCACGGCCGGATGCGGTGATCGCCACCGGCCGCTCCGACTATCCGAACCAGGTCAACAACGTCCTCTGCTTCCCGTTCATCTTCCGTGGCGCGCTCGACGTCGGCGCCACCACCATCAACGAAGAGATGAAGATCGCCGCCGTGCGCGCGATCGCGGAACTGGCCCAGGCCGAGCAGTCCGACATCGTGGCCGAGGCCTACGGTACCGATTCGTCGCTGTCCTTCGGGCCCGACTACCTGATTCCGCGCCCGTTCGACCCGCGGCTGATCCTCAAGATCGCACCCGCGGTGGCGAAGGCGGCGGTGGCCAGCGGCGTGGCGACCCGCCCGCTGACCGACTGGGATGCCTACGAGCAGGAACTGAAGCAGTTCGTCTACCAGTCAGGCTTCGTGATGAAGCCCCTGTTCAGCGCCGCACGTCATGCCCCCAGGCGCGTGGTCTATGCCGAAGGCGAGGAGGAGAAGGTCCTGCGCGCGGTGCAGATCGTCGTCGACGAGAAGCTCGCGCGGCCGATCCTGATCGGGCGCCCGGACGTGATCAACACCCGCATCGCGCGCCTGGGCCTGCGTATCCAGGAGGGCCGCGACTTCGAGATGGTCAACACCGAGAGCGACCCGCGCTACCGCGAATACTGGCAGCTGTACCACCAGGTCATGGAGCGCGACGGGGTTTCCGTCGAATACGCGAAGCTCGAGATGCGCCGCCGCCCGACGCTGATCGGCGCGACGCTGGTGCGCCAGGGCGAGGCCGATGCGATGCTCTGCGGCACCGTGGGCATCTACCAGCACCACCTGCGCTACATCGAGCGCATGATCGGCCTGAAGCCTGGCGCGAAGACGTTCGGCGGCATGAACACGCTGATGCTGCCCAACCGCACCCTGTTCATCGCCGACACCTACGTGAACTACGACCCGACCGCGGAGCAGCTGGTCGAGATCACCACGATGGCCGCCGAGGAAGTACGCCGGTTCGGTCTTGTTCCCAAGGTTGCACTGCTGTCGCATTCGAGCTTCGGGAGCCACGACTCGCCCTCCTCGCGCAAGATGCGCGAAGTGCTGGTCAGGCTGCGCGAAGTGGCGCCGGGTCTCGAAGTCGAGGGCGAGATGCACGGCGACGCCGCCATCTCGGAGGCGATACGCAGCGCCCAGTTCCCGAACTCGAAGCTCAAGGGCGAGGCCAACCTGCTGATCATGCCGTCGATCGACGCCGCGAACATCGCGTTCAACCTGCTCAAGCAGGCGGCTGGCGATGGCATAACGGTCGGGCCGATCCTGCTCGGGGCGGCCAGGCCCGCGCACGTGATCACGCCGAGCGCTACGGTTCGACGTATCGTCAACATGACCGCCGTGGTGGTGGTCGATGCCGCCGGCAAGCCGGCGCTGTCCGTGTAGTGAACAGGCAGTGGAGGAAGGAAAGATGAGTACCGAAAACGGCACCGGATTCCGGGAAGAGAAGGACACGATGGGCATCATGCAGGTGCCCGATGCCGCACTCTGGGGCGCGCAGACGCAGCGCTCGCTGGAGAACTTCCGCATCTCGTCCGAGAAGATGCCGATCGACCAGGTGCATGCGCTGGCCATGGTGAAGAAGGCCTGCGCGGCGGTGAACGCCGAATTGGGACAACTGCCCGCCGACAAGGCGAAGGCGATCATCGCCGCCGCCGACGAAGTGCTGTCCGGTAGCCACGATCGCGAGTTCCCGCTGGCGGTGTGGCAGACCGGCTCGGGCACGCAGAGCAACATGAACGTGAACGAGGTGCTGGCCAACCGCGCCTCCGAACTGATGGGCGGCGTGCGCGGCGAGTCGCGCAAGGTGCACCCGAACGACGACGTCAACCGTGGGCAGTCCTCGAACGACGTGTTCCCGACCGCGATGAGCGTGGCCGCGGTGATCGCGATTGAGAAGCAGCTGAAGCCGGCAGTGCTCAGGCTCCGCGATACCCTGTCGGGCAAGTCGCACGCCTTCATGAACATCGTGAAGATCGGCCGTACCCACCTGCAGGACGCGACGCCGCTGACGCTCGGCCAGGAGTTTTCCGGCTACGTCGCACAGCTCGACCAGTGCCTGAAGCATGTCGAGCAGACCCTGCCGCATCTGTGCGAGCTCGCCCTTGGCGGCACCGCGGTGGGCACCGGGCTGAACGCGCATCCGAAGTTCGCCACCGGCGTCGCCGCGGAACTGGCGCGGCTCACCGGCTATCCGTTCGTGACCGCGCCGAACAAGTTCGAGGCGATGGGCGCCAACGACGCCATCGTCTTTGCGCACGGCGCGCTGAAGACGCTCGCGGCCTCGATGATGAAGATCGCCAACGACGTGCGCTGGCTGTCGTCGGGTCCGCGCAGCGGCCTGGGCGAGATCGCCATCCCCGAGAACGAGCCTGGCAGCTCGATCATGCCTGGCAAGGTCAATCCGACCCAGTCCGAGGCGATGACGATGCTGTGCTGCCAGGTCATGGGCAATGACGTCGCGATCAACATCGGTGGCTCGATGGGCAACTTCGAGCTCAACGTGTTCAAGCCGATGATCATCCACAATTTCCTGCAGAGCGTCCGGCTGCTCGCCGACGGCATGGTGAGTTTCAACGACAACTGCGCGGTGGGCATCGAGCCGCGGCTCGACGTGATCGACAGGCTGATGCGTGAATCGCTGATGCTGGTGACGGCGCTCAACCCGCACATCGGCTACGACAAGGCAGCCTACATCGCCAAGAAGGCGCACAAGGAAAGCACGACGCTGCGCGAAGCCGCGGTTGCCTCGGGGCACCTGACCGGCGAGCAGTTCGACCAGTGGGTGAAGCCCGAGGAGATGGTCGGCACGCTGAAGTCCTGAACCCGGGCAGGCCGTCGCGGTGCCGTGCATCGGGCGGCCCGCCCAACGTTCGTGCGCGGCGGGCGCAGCCGCTTCATAATGGTGCGTGTTCGGGCGGGCGTGCCGGTGCCCGTTGGCACGCAATCGGCGTCGGTAGACGGCGACAGGGGGCTGCACTGCCATGGCACGGCGATTGCAGTCCTGTAACTTCGTGCTTTCCTTCCGGTGTTCCCACCCTGTGCTTGCAGTGCCCCGCCCATGCCGATGATCCTCGACGACCAGCCCCTGGATGTGCACGCGTTGCGTGCGGCGCTGGCCACAGGTGCGGTCAGTGCGCGCGATGTGGTCGAGGCGGTCATTGCCCGCGTGGGTCGGCGCGCTGACGATCCGGTCTGGATCAACCGAGAGAGCGATGCCGCGCTGCGCGCGCGCGCAGCGGAACTCGACCGTTTGCCCGAGGCGAGCCGCGGCGCGCAGGGACTGCCCCTCTTCGGCATACCGTTCGCGGTCAAGGACAACATCGACGTCGCCGGTTTGCCCACCACGGCAGGCTGCAGCGCCTTCGCCTATCGGCCCGGGACGACGGCCACGGCAGTGCAGCGGCTGCTCGATGCCGGCGCGATCCATGTCGGCAAGACCAATCTCGACCAGTTCGCCACCGGCCTGGTCGGCGTGCGCAGCCCTTATGGCGTGCCCGTCAACCCCTTCGATGCCGCCTACGTGCCGGGCGGGTCCAGCTCCGGGTCGGCCGTGGCGGTCGCCGCTGGCCTGGTGAGTTTTTCCCTGGGCACCGATACGGCCGGGTCCGGCCGCGTGCCCGCGGCGTTCAACAACATCGTCGGGCTGAAACCGACGCGCGGGCTGGTGAGCAACCATGGCACGGTGCCAGCCTGCCGCTCGCTCGACTGCATCGCCGTATTCGCGCACAACTGTCCTGACGTCAGCGCGGTGCTCGACGTCATCGCCGCACCGGATCCGCTCGATCCATGGTCGCGCGGCGCACCCGTGCCCACAGATACGCGTGGGGCGTCCATCGCCGGCCCGCGTGGCCTGCGCTTCGGCGTACTCGCAGCGGGCGATCGCGAGTTCTTCGGCGATGCGCGTGCCGCGGCTGCCTACGATCGTGCGGTGCAGGCGCTCGCGGCGCTCGGCGCGATACCGGTGCCGTTCGACTATGCGCCCTTCGCGGAAGTGGCGGCACTGCTCTACAACGGCCCCTGGGTCGCCGAACGCCATGCGGCGATCCGCGCCTTCATCGATGCGCAGCCCCAGGCGCTGCATCCGGTGACCCTGCAGATCACCGAGGGCGCACGCCGCTTCAGCGCGACGGACACGTTCGAGGCGATGTACCGGCTGCAGGAACTGCGTGCCGCCTGCAGCGTGCCCTGGCGCGGCGCAGGGGCAGTCGACCTGCTGCTGCTGCCCACTGCGCCGACGATCTACCGCCTCGACGAGGTCGAGGCCGAGCCCCTGCTGCTCAACACCCGGCTCGGGCGATACACGAACTTCGTGAACCTGCTCGATCTGTCGGCGCTGGCGGTGCCTGCCGGCCTGCGCGACGACGGGCTTCCGGCCGGTGTCACGCTGATCGGCAAGGCCTTCGGCGAACAGGCGCTGCTGGAAACCGGCGCCCGGCTGCAGGCCGCGCTGAACGTCTCCAGCGGAGCCTGCGGCGTGCCGGTGCCGCAGGCCGCCGGCATTGCCGTCGATGACGCACCTGCGACGGCTCGCAGTGTCCGCCTTGCGGTGGTCGGCGCGCATCTGTCCGGCATGCCACTGAACGGCCAGCTGACCAGCCGCGCCGCACGCCTCGTTGCCTCGACCACCACGGCGCCGTGCTACCGGTTGCATGCATTGCCCGGCAGCGTGCCGCCGCGTCCGGGCCTGGTGCGCATCGGCGCCGGCGGGCAGGGCGCCACGGCGGGGCTGGAGACGCCGATCGCGGTCGAGGTCTGGGAACTCTCGGTCGAGGCGTTCGGCGCATTCGTCGCCGAGGTGCCGCCGCCGCTGGCGATCGGTACCGTCATGCTCGCCGACGGCAGCGAGGTCAAGGGCTTCGTCTGCGAGCCGGCGGGCCTGGAGGACGCCATCGACATATCTGCGTTTGGCGGCTGGCGCGCGTACTGCAACCATCTGTCTGGTACAGCCGCGCGATGACCGATCCGGCATCCGTCGACTGGGCTGCCTACGTGGATATCGCGTCCGCGGCGATCGGCCTGCCGATCGACCCGTCGCTGCGCGCTGGCGTGGTGGCCAACCTGGAGCGCATGGCGCAGGTGGCGCAGGCGCTCGAGCCGGTAGTACTGACCGACACGGACGAGGCGGCCGGGGTATTCCGCCCGTGAACGCACCCGCCATCGCGCGCAATCCGTTCGCGGCCGAGACCGCTGCATCGATCGCGCGCGGCGTGCGCGAAGGGCGCCTGCGCGCCCTCGACGTGGCCCGCGCGACGCTCGACGACATCGATCGCCGCAACGCCTGCTTCAACGCATTCACCGAAGTGACGCGCGCGCGCGCGCTGGCCGAGGCGGCCGCGGTCGATGCAGCAGTCGCCCGCGGCGAGGTGCCCGGACCGCTTGCCGGCGTGCCGTATGCGGTGAAGAACCTGTTCGATGTCGAAGGGCTGGTCACGCTCGCCGGGTCGCGCATCAACCGCGATCGTCCGCCCCCCAGCGCCGACGCCAGCGCGGTTCGCCGCCTGCGTGCCGCTGGCGCCGTGCGGGTGGGCGCGCTGAACATGGACGAGTACGCGTACGGGTTCAGCACCGAGAACAGCCACTACGGACCGACGCGCAATCCGCACGATCCGGCGCGCGTGGCTGGCGGCTCGTCCGGCGGTTCGGCGGCGGCTGCGTCCGCGGGGCTGGTACCGATCACGCTGGGCACCGATACCAACGGCTCGATCCGCGTGCCAGCGTCGCTGTGCGGGTTGTTCGGCCTCAAGCCGACCTATGGACGGTTGTCGCGCGCCGGGGGCTACCTGTTCGTCGGCAGCCTCGACCACATCGGCCCGCTCGCCCGCTCGAGCGCCGACCTGGCGCTCGCCTACGACGCGATGCAGGG
>CAIQON010000199.1 GCA_903873475.1 uncultured bacterium | reverse complement strand
CGGGATGCAAAACTCAAGACCTGACCCCCATGTGCAAAACTCAAGACCTGACCCCCATGTTGCCTCGATCCGGCAAGGCCCCGTCAGCAGATGACCAGCGGATGGCTCAGCCCGAGAACAGGTCCACGAACCGGTCCACCGGCATCGACTGCAGCGCTACGGAGTCCGCACAGGCCTCGCGGATCACCCGCTGCTGCTTCGCGGCGAAACGGCGTGCCAGGTTCACGGAGAACTTGGCATCGAGCAGTGGATAGCCTTCCGCGCGACGACGACGGTGCCCGACCGGGTACTCGACCTCGACCACCGGGGTGGTCGTGCCGTCCTTGAAGGTGACCTGGACGGCATTGGCGATCGAGCGCTTCGCCGGATCGAGGTAGTCGCGGGTGTAGCGCGGCTCCTCGACGATCTCCATCCGGTCGCGCAGCGCGTCGATGCGCGGGTCCGCGGCTACGCCGTCCTCGTAGTCGGCTGCCACGAGGTTGCCCTTGATCAGGCCGACCGCCGCCATGTACTGGATGCAGTGGTCGCGGTCGGCCGGGTTGTGCAGCGGGCCGCGCTTGTCGATGATGCGGATCGCCGATTCGTGCGTCGTGATGGTGACCTTCTCGATGTCGGCGAGGCGGTCCTTCACCAGCGGATGCAGCACCAGCGCGCATTCGACCGCGGTCTGCGCGTGGAACTCGGCCGGGAACGAGATCTTGAACAGTACGTTCTCCATCACGTACGAGCCCAGCGGGCGGCCCAGCACCAGTGGCTGCCCCTTGAACAGCACGTCCTGGAAGCCCCATGTCTTCGCGCTGAGTGCGGACGGATAGCCCATCTCGCCGCGCAGCGTCATCCAGGCGATGCGCACCGCGCGCGAGGTCGCGTCGCCCGCGGCCCACGACTTGCGCGAACCGGCGTTTGGCGCATGACGGTAGGTGCGCAGCGATTGCCCGTCGATCCAGGCGTTCGACACCGCATCGATGACCTCGTCGCGTGTGCCGCCCATCATCGCGGTCACCACTGCCGTCGAGGCCACCTTCACCAGCACGACATGGTCCAGGCCGACGCGGTTGAAGCTGTTCTCCAGCGCCAGCACGCCCTGGATCTCGTGCGCCTTGATCATCGCGGTGAGCACGTCGCGCACGGTCAGCGGTGCCTCGCCGCGGGCCACCCGCGTCCGGGACAGCCAGTCGGCGGTAGCGAGGATGCCGCCGAGGTTGTCTGAAGGGTGGCCCCACTCGGCGGCCAGCCAGGTGTCGTTGAAGTCGAGCCAGCGGATCATGGTGCCGATGTTGAACGCCGCCTGCACCGGGTCGAGCTGATGGGGCGTGCCGGGTACCTTCGCGCCGTGCGGCACCACCGTGCCGGGCACGATCGGGCCGAGCAGCTTGGTGCATGCCGGGTACTCGAGGGCCTCGAGCCCGCAGCCAAGGGTGTCGAGCAGGCAGTAGCGTGCGGTGTCGTAGGCCTCGGTGCTGTCGATCCGGGTCGACAGCACGTAGTCGGCGATGGCGACCAGCAACGGGTCGGGTTCTGGACGGATGTTCGAGATCGGTGCTGACATGGGGCGGTTCCGCTCGGGGTTGGTGGTGTCGGTCTGTGGTTCAGCGCTTGTCGATCGGCACCCAGCGGATGCCTTCGGGGCCGGTGTAGTTGGCGGTCGGGCGGATGATCTTGCCGTCGACGCGCTGTTCGATCACATGCGCCGACCAGCCCGACGTGCGGGAGATGACGAACAGCGGGGTGAACATCGCCGTCGGCACGCCCATCATGTGGTAGGAGACGGCGCTGAACCAGTCGAGGTTCGGGAACATCTTCTTCTCGCGCCACATCACCGCTTCAAGGCGCTCGGCGATGTCGAACAGCTTCATCGAGCCGGCTCGCTGCGACAGTCGGCGCGCGACTTCCTTGATCACCACGTTGCGCGGATCACCGGTGGTGTAGACCGGGTGCCCGAAGCCGATCACGACTTCCTTCGCCTGCACCCGGCGCACGATGTCGGCTTCGGCCTCGTCCGGCGTTGCATAGCGCGACTGGATGTCGAACGCGACCTCGTTGGCACCGCCGTGCTTCGGCCCGCGCAGCGCGGCGATGCCGCCGCAGATCGCGCCATGCATGTCGGCACCGGTGCCGGCGACCACGCGGCAGGCGAACGTGGATGCATTGAACTCGTGCTCGGCGTACAGGATGAGCGAGGTATGCATCGCGCGCACCCATTCCTCCGGGGGCGCCTCTCCATGCAGCAGGTGCAGGAAGTGGCCGCCGATCGAATCATCGTCGGTCTCCACCTCGATGCGCCGGCCGTTGTGCGACCAGTGGTACCAGTACAGCAGCATCGAGCCGAAGCTCGCCATGAAGCGGTCGGCGATCTCGCGTGCACCGGCCGTGCCGTGGTCGTCCTTCTCGGGCAGCAGGGCACCCATCGCCGACGCGCCGGTGCGCATCACGTCCATCGGATGGGCAGACGGTGGCAGGCGTTCGAGCAGCGACTTCAGCGGGGCCGGCAGCCCGCGCAGCGCGCGCAGTCGGCGCTTGTAGCCTGCAAGCTCCGCGCGGTCGGGCAGCCGCTCGTGCACCAGCAGATGCGCGACCTCTTCGAATTGCGCGCTGTCGGCGAACTCCATGATGTCGTAGCCGCGGTAGTGCAGGTCGTTGCCGGTGCGGCCGACGGTGCACAGCGCGGTGTTGCCGGCGGTGATGCCGGACAGGGCCACCGATTTCTTCGGCTTGAATGCCGCCGGTGGCGTGGTGCCGGGGGTGTCGCTCATCTCTTGCCCTCCGTTGCGTACGGGCGAAAAAACGGCCGCTTCGCTGGCGGCCGTTTTTCGTCGTTCATCCGGTCGTCGAGGCTGTTCCGGTCAGCCGAGCAGGTGCTTGACGCCGTCGCGCTCTTCCTCGAGTTCCTTCTGGGTCGCCTGCATCTTCGAGCGGCTGAAGTCGGAGATGTCGATGCCCTTGACGATCGAGTACTGGCCATCCTTGCAGGTGACCGGGAAGCCGTACATCAGTCCTTCGGGGATGCCGTAGCTGCCATCGGACGGGATGCCCATCGACACCCAGTCGCCGTCGGGCGTGCCGTTGACCCAGTTGCGCACGTGGTCCATCGCCGCGTTGGCCGCGCTCGCCGCCGAAGACAGGCCGCGCGCGTCGATGATCGCCGCGCCGCGCTTCTGGATGGTCGGGATGAAGTTCGACTCGAGCCACTGCTGGTCGTTGATCATGGGCCAGGCGGCCTTGCCATCGACCTCGGTACGGAACAGGTCAGGGTACTGGGTCGCGGAGTGGTTGCCCCAGATGGTCATCTTCTTCACGCTGCTCACCGGGCGGCCGACCTTCTGCGCGACCTGGGTCAGCGCGCGGTTATGGTCCAGGCGCATCATGGCGGTG
>CAIQON010000198.1 GCA_903873475.1 uncultured bacterium | reverse complement strand
CCTGGCCGGCTCCGGTTGGCACAGTCGCCTGCCAGGGGGAACCCCACCCCAGCTTCGCACGCACTGCCTTGCCGGCACGCGCCTTGGGGGTGGAGGAGGAATGTGGCGGCCGCGCGCGCCTCCGCACGCAGAGCCAACCTGCGCAAGCCGAAGCCGGAACGCTACGACCGCAAGCCTGCCGCCCGTATCACCTTCGCCCAGGTCTCGATCTGCGCCTGGATGTACGCGGCGAACTCCGCTGGCGAACTGCCCACCGGTTCGAACCCCTGCGCGATGAGCTTCTCGCGCATGTCCGGCGTGCCGATGATCTTTACCGTCTCGGCATGCATCCGGTCGATCACCCCGCGCGGCGTCGCCGCCGGCGCGAGCAGTCCGTACCAGGTGGCGGCCTCGTAGTTGGGCACCCCCGCCTCGATCATCGTCGGCAGGTCAGGCAGGGCCTGGGAGCGCGCCCGCGTGGTGACCGCGACCGCACGCAACCGGCCGGCCTTCACCTGCGGCATCGCCGCCGGCATGGTCGCGAACATCAGTTGCACCTGCCCGCCCAGCAGGTCGGCCAGCGCAGCGCCACCGCCCTTGTACGGCACATGCAGCATGTCGATCCTTGCCAGGTTCTTCAGCAGTTCGCCGGCCAGGTGAGAGGACGTGCCGTTGCCTGCAGAGGGGAATGCGAGCGCGCCCGGTTTCGCCCGGGCCAGCGCAAGCAGTTCCCTGACCGTCTTCACCGGCAGCGCCGGGTGCACGACCAGTACGTTCGGCGTGATCGCGACCTGCGAGATCGGCGCGAAATCGCGCACCGGATCGAACGGTACCGGCGCCAGGCTCACGTTGATCGCGTTCGGTGCGACGTTGCCCATCAGCAGCGTGTAGCCGTCGGGTGCGGCGCGCGCCGCCGCTTCGGTGCCGATGTTGCCGCCAGCCCCACCGCGGTTGTCGATCACCACCGCCTGCCCGAGCGCGTCACTCAAGCGCGGCGCCAGCAGGCGCGCGACGATGTCCGTGCCGCCCCCGGGCACGAAGGCCACGATCATCCGCACCGGCTTCGACGGCCAGGCCGTCTGTGCCACTGCGGGAGCCGAGGCAACGGCTGCAGCCGAGGCAACGGCTGCAGCCGCCAACAGCACCACCCTGGATACGGCCGACCTCGATACCTGATTGCCCTGCATCATGTCCATCCGTTTCCCGTTCAACTGGACAGCGGCAGGTGCACCGCGCCCCCCGAGGCGACCGAAGCTTCGATCGCCAGCGTCGCTTCGAGTGTCGCGCGGGCGGTGCGCGCATCGGGCAATACGCAGGGCGATCCGAGCACCAGGAAATCCAGCCAGGCCCGCGTCTCGTTGGCGATCGGCCCCCAGAACTCGCCCAGCGCCCAATCGCCGGGCGTGCCGCTCTGCAGGAACACCATGTTCACGTTGTGGTCCGGCAGGTACACATGCGGCATGCCCTTCTCGGAATACATCAGCTGGTCGGTGTGGTCGTCGTCGAGGATCATCACGCCCTGGTCGCCAATCAGTTCGACGCGCGCCGCATGGCCCAGCGCCGGGTACATCGATGGAAGCGCATAGCTCACCGTGAGGTTGGCGACGGTGCCGCGCGCGTAGGTCAGCAGCGCGAAGTCGACATCGTCCGCAGCATGGCCGGCAGCGGCCAGCACGCCCTTCTGGCCACGCGCATAGACCTCGCGCAACGGTTCGCCGTCGAGGAACCAGCCGATCAGGTCGACGTAGTAGGTCAGCGCATCGACCACCGGCGTCGCATGGGGGTTGCGCCCCATCATCGCCAGCGCCTGCGCGCGCGAGTTGAACACGCGGGCCGAGGCGCCGAGGATCTTCCCGATGCGGCCCTGCAGGATCTGCTCGCGCGCGATCAGGTAGCGGTCCTTGTAGCGGCGGCTGTAGCCGACCCGCAGGTCGGTGCCCGCCTTTTCCGCCGCGGCGATCACCCGGTCGGCGTCGGCGAGCGTGAGTGCGACCGGCTTCTCGACCAGCACCGGCTTGCCCGTCGCGATCGCACGCAGGACCGGCGCCAGATGCTCGCCTTCCGGCGTCGACACGATCACCGCGTCCACCTCGGGATGGTCGATGATCGCGTCGTTGTCGGTACCGTGCAGCGCGGCACCGCAAAGCCCCGCCGTGCGCGCCGCGTTCTTCGGGTCGCTGTCGGACACCGCAATGAACCGCACCCCGGCGTGCTTCGCTGCGAGCCGTGCGCGCAGGGTACCGATGCGGCCCGCGCCGATGACGCCCAGGCCGATCGGCTTCATCAATCGACCTTTATCCCGGCGTCCTTGATGACCTTCGTCCACTGCGCGATCTGCTGCTTCACATAGGCCGCGAAGGCCTGCGGCGTGTCGCCCACCGGCTCGAGCCCCTGCGCCTGCAACCGCTCGCGCAGGTCCGGCGTGGCCAGCGCCTTGAGGATGTCGGCATGCAGCCGCGCAACCAGGGCCGGCGCGGCCCCTGCCGGCAGGAACACGCCGTTCATGTTGTCGGTGACGAAGTTCGTGAAACCCTGCTCGACCATGGTGGGCACGTCGGGCAGGCTGGCCGAGCGTTTCGCGCTGGTGATGGCGAGGGCACGCAGCTTGCCGGCCTGCACGTGCGGCACGGCCGGCGGCTGGGCCATGCATCCGACAGGATTCTGGTTTCCCACCACCGACGTGGTCGCCGGGCCGGCGCCACCGTAAGGCACATGCTGGATGTCCACGCCCGCGATGGCCTTGAGCATCTCGCAGGACAGCTGCGGCGTGGTACCCAGCCCGGGCGACGCATAGCTGAACTTGCCCGGCTGCGATTTGACCAGCGCAACCAGTTCCTTCATCGACTTCGCCGGTACCGACGGATGCACGACGACGAGGTTCGGAGAGGTCGCGGCATTGGTCACCGGCACGAAGCTCTTGAACGGATCCCAGCGCAGCTTCTCGTACAGCGCAGGGTTGACCACGAAGCTCGAACTCGTGACCAGGACGGTGTAGCCATCGGGTGCCGCACGGGCCGCGATCTCCACGCCGAGGTTGCCGCCAGCCCCCGCCCGGTTGTCGATCAGGACGGTCTGGCCCCAGAGGTCGCCCAGGCGCTGTCCGAGCAGGCGGGCCACGATATCGGTCGGGCCGCCGGGCGCGAACGGCACGATCATGCGCACCGGCCGGGACGGAAACACGTCTGCAGCCTTGCCCTGCGCGAACACGGGCGCGATCTGCATCAGGGAAGCTGCGCCCAGCAGCGCGCCGGTCGCGATGAGGGCTCGCCGTGCGGG
>CAIQON010000197.1 GCA_903873475.1 uncultured bacterium | reverse complement strand
GGCCTGATCTACGTGAACCCGGAAGGCCCGAACGGCAACCCCGACCCGGTCGCCTCGGCACGCGACATCCGCGTCACCTTTGCCCGCATGGCGATGGACGACGGGGAGACGGTCGCGCTGGTGGCCGGCGGCCACACGTTCGGCAAGTGCCACGGCGCCGCAGACCCTTCGATCCATGTCGGCCCCGAGCCGGAAGGTGCGCCCATCGAGGAGCAGGGCCTGGGCTGGAAGAACACCTTCGGCAGCGGCAAGGGCGTGCATGCGATCACCAGCGGACTCGAAGGCGCATGGACGCCCACGCCGACCACCTGGGACAACAGCTACTTCGAGACGCTGTTCGGCTACGAGTGGGAACTCACGAAGAGCCCGGCCGGTGCGCACCAGTGGACGCCGAAGGGCGGCGCCGGTGCCGGCAGCGTGCCCGATGCGCATGACGCGTCGAAGCGCCATGCGCCGATGATGTCCACCGCCGACCTCGCGCTGCGCATGGACCCGGCCTACGAACGGATCTCGCGCGGCTTCCTCGCCGACCCTGACCGGTTCGCCGATGCGTTCGCGCGCGCCTGGTTCAAGCTTACCCACCGCGACATGGGCCCGGTAACGCGTTACCTCGGCGCGCTGGTACCGAAGGAAGAACTGATCTGGCAAGACCCGGTGCCGGCGGTCGACCATCCGCTGGTCGATGCAGCAGATGTCGCAGCGCTGAAGGCGGCGATCCTCTCCTGCGGCCTGTCGATCCCTCGACTGGTCGCGACCGCCTGGGCGTCGGCCTCCACCTTCCGGGGCAGCGACAAGCGCGGCGGCGCCAACGGCGCGCGCATCCGGCTCGCGCCGCAGAACGGCTGGGCGGTCAACGACCCGGCGGAACTGGCGAAGGCGCTGGCGGCGCTCGAGGGCGTGCAGCGCACCTTCAATGCCGCACAGGCCGGTGGCAAGCGTATCTCGATGGCTGACCTGATCGTGCTCGGTGGCTGCGCGGCGGTCGAGGCGGCGGCGAAGGCGGTCGGCCACGAGATCACTGTCGCGTTCACCCCCGGCCGCACCGATGCAACCGAGTCGCAGACCGACGCAGACTCGTTCGCGCCGCTCGAGCCGGTCGCGGACGGCTTCCGCAACTACGTCCGCCAGGGCCTCGACACGGTGGCCGCCGATCGCCTGGTCGACCGTGCGCAGCTGCTCAACCTCACCGCGCCCGAGATGACGGTGCTGGTCGGTGGCCTGCGCGTGCTCGGCGCGAATGTCGGACAGTCCGCGCACGGGGTATTCACCCGGCGGCCCGGCACGCTCAGCAACGACTTCTTCGTCAACCTGCTCGACATGGGCACGGTATGGCAGAAGTCGGCAACGGCCGAGGGGGTGCTGGAAGGGCGCGACCGCAGCAGCGGCCAGCTGCGCTGGACGGCGACCACGGCAGACCTGGTGTTCGGATCGAACTCGCAGCTTCGCGCGCTGGCGGAAGTGCATGCCTGCAGCGATTCCTCAGCGGCATTCGTACGCGACTTCGCCGCCGCGTGGACCAAGGTGATGGAGGCCGACCGCTTCGATCTGCCATGACCAGCCCTGACCGGCGACGATGACACCCGCCACGCCCGGGGCTTCATTCCCGGCGTGGCGCAACCGCGGATAAACCGTGTCTGACCCGGGTTTCGAACCGTGTCTGACCCGGGTTTCGGGTCAGCCGCGACCGGCGAACGGCATCTTGGTCGCCATGATGGTCACGGTGAACAGGTTCACGTTCAGCGGCTGGTTGGCCATGTGCAGCACGGTGCGGCCGACGTCCTCGACGTCGATCATCGGCTCGGCCTTGATCTCGCCGTTGGCCTGCTTCACGCCCTTGGACATGCGCGCGGCCAGCTCGGTCATCGCGTTGCCGACGTCGATCTGGCAGCAGGCGATGTCGTACTTGCGCCCGTCGAGCGCGGTGGTCTTGGTGAGGCCGGTGATGCCGTGCTTGCTCGCCGTGTAGGGCGCGGAGTCGGGCCGCGGCACGTGCGCCGAGATCGAGCCGTTGTTGATGATGCGCCCGCCCATCGGCACCTGTTCCTTCATCATCCGGAACGCCTGCTGGGTGCACAGGAAGGCGCCGGTCAGGTTGGTGTTGACCACCGCCAGCCACTTCTCGACCGGCAGGTCCTCCAGCGGCACGCCAGGCGCGTTCAGGCCGGCGTTGTTGAACACCAGGTCGAGCCGGCCCCAGGCCTGCTTCACCGCGGCAAACAGTGCGGCGACCGATTCGGGCGAGGTGATGTCGGTGGGTACCGCGAGCGCGCGCGTACCGGCACCCGATTCCGCTGCCACGGCCTGCAGCACGTCGGGCCGGCGCCCGGCCAGCGCCACATGCCAGCCGTCGCGCAGCAGCGCGAGCGCCGAGGCGCGGCCGATGCCGCTGCCGGCACCGGTGACGATGGCTACCCGGGTCGTTGCTTCAGCCATGATCGTTCCTCCGCTTTCGGGTCATTGCGGCTTGATGCCCGCATCCTTCACCAGCTTCGCCCACTTCGCGAGCTCCGCACGCACGAACCGTTCCGCCTCGGACTGCGAATTGCCGACCGGATCGTTGCCGACCTTGGCCAGCGCGGCGCGCAGCTCGGCCGTACCCAGCGCCTTCACCGTCTCGGCATGCAGGCGGGCGACGGTGTCCTTCGGGGTGGCCGAAGGCACGAACAGGCCCTGCCACAGCTCGACCTCGAAGCCGGCAAAACCGGCCTCGACCATCGTCGGCAGGTCGGACAAGGCCGCGACGCGCTTCGGACCGGTGGTGGCCAGGCCAAGCAGCCGGTTGTCCTTGAAGAACGGGATGGCCGCCGCGATCGACGAGAACGTCATCTGCACGTTGCCGGCGATCAGGTCGGTCATCGCCGGGCCACTGCCCTTGTAGGGAACGTGGACGATGTCCTGTGCGATGCGCGACTTGAAGAACTCGCCCGCCATGTGCGGCGTGGTACCGATACCGGCCGAGGCGAACGACAGCGTGCCCGGCTTCGCCTTGGCGATGGCAGCGAGCTCGGCGACGCTGCGCGCACCGACCTTGGGGTTGATCGCCAGCACCAGCGGTGACGAGGTCACGATCGTGATGGTGCGGAAATCCTTCAGCACATCGTAGGGCACTTTCGGCTGCAGGCTCTGGTTGATCACGATGGCCGGGTCCATCACCAGCATCGTGTAGCCGTCGGCACCGGCCCGGGCGGCGACCTCGGCACCGACCATGCCGCCCGCCCCGCCGCGGTTGTCGATCACCACCGACTGGCCGAGCTGCTCCGACAGTTTCTGACCGAGGGTGCGGCCGACATAGTCAACGACCCCGCCCGGGGCGTAGGGCACGACGATGCGCAGGCTCTTGGACGGGAACGGCTGCGCGCCGGCCGGCAGGGCCGCCAGCGCGACGGCCGGCAGCAGCGCCGCGACCATCGGCACGGGGCATCGGAAGGGTCGGATCTCGAACGGCATCGGAGCGCTCCTGGGGGGTATCAGAGGCCGTCGATCGTACGCGAGAAGGGCGCTGCCGTTGCAGCGGGGTGGCCCCGGGGCGCACCCGCCGGCACCCGCGCCAGGGCTCGCTCAGGGCACAGCTGGCGCCTGGAGGCGGGCCACCTGCTCGGCGAGCGCGAACAGCCGCGCATCCTGCACGCCGTTGCTGCGCAGGCAGTCGACCGTCTGGAACAGGTAGTCGGCCGCCGAGCCGAGCCGCCCGCGCGCATGCGCGAGCACCTGCACCACCTCGTCGGCCGGCAGCTTGCCCGCGTACTGCCAGCCCTTGCGGTTGACCACGAACGCGAGCGAGCGCACCGGCTGGCCGCGCACGACTGCATTCACCCAGCGCGCCTGGTAGGCGCCCATCACCATCTCGCGCCGCCAGATCAGCGTGAGTTCGGTGCGCAGCAGGTGCGCCGGGATGCGGAACGCGAAGCCGTGGCAGCGTCCGCCGTGCTCGAGCGCGAGCATCAGCCCCGGCCGGTTGGGCGACCCGCGGCCCATCCTCGACCAGAGGCAGAAGCGGCGATGCAACCCGTGCAACATCGCCGGGTGCCGCTCTTCGAAGTGGAACAGCGGGTTCCAGATCAGCGACCCGTAGGCGAACAGCCACAGGTCGCAGCCTTCGCCAGCCGCCTCGAGCACGCACTCGAGCGAGGCGTCGAACGCCTGCTGCGGCACGATCGGCAGTTCCGGATGGAACTGCTCGTACTGCCTGCGCAGCAGGTCGGCTTCGAGGTCGGCGCGGGAAAGGGCCATGGCACTCATCCTAACGCGCCAGCCCGCCCGCCTGTTGACCCATCGAGGCGCCGCACGGGTACGATGCACGACCCGACATGGAGGAGACACCGATGGAACTGACGCTCTGCTACGCCCCGATGGCCTGCTCGCTGGTGGCGTACGTGAACCTCACCGAAGCCGGCGCGACCTTTGCGGTGCGCACGGTGAACACCGGCACCAAGGAGCAGAAGAGCGCCGAGTACCTGGCCGTGAACCCGAAGGGCAAGGTGCCGGTGCTGGTGGTCGACGGCTACCCGCTGACCGAGAACGTGGCAATCCAGCAGTTCATCGCGCGCAGCTTCCCGGCGGCGAAGCTGCTGCCGGCCGGCTTCGACGAATTCAAGGCGATCTCGCTGATGTCCTGGTTCACCTCGACCATCCATCCGCACCTGACCCCGAACGCCCGTCCGGAGAACTACTGCGACATGCCCGAGGCCTTCGATGGCGTGAAGCGGGTCGCGCAGAAACTGCTGTTCGAGGACCTGAAGATCGCCGAAGGCCTGCTCGAGGGGCGCGAATGGTTCTTCGACCATTTCACCGCGGTGGATTCGTATTTCTTCTGGTGCTTCCGCCGCGCCGTCCAGTCCAAGCTCGATCTGTCCGCCTTCCCGAACTGCCTGGCGCACATGGCG
>CAIQON010000196.1 GCA_903873475.1 uncultured bacterium | reverse complement strand
GGCGCTGCAGGTGTTCGACGAGCTCGGAGTCTGACCCTGGGGTCTGCCCCAGGGTCAGACTCCGGCCTCTGCCAGCCTCTGAGGCCGGACGCTACAGCTTGATGTTGGCCGTCTTGATCACCTTGCGCCACGCTTCGAACTCGGCGCGCATGAATTTCGCCAGGCCCTCCGGGGTGCTCGGTGCCGGCTCCGCCCCCTGACTGGCCAACAGGTCGGCCATCTCGGGCTGCGACAGTGCCTTGACCGATTCGGCATTGACCAGGTTGATCGCATCCTTCGGCATGGCCGCCGGCCCGAGCAGCGCATACCAGGTCGTGTACTGGAAGCCCTGGAGGCCCGGTGTCTCGGCCACGGTCGGCACGTCTGGTGCCGCCGGTGAGCGCTTCGCGCTGCCGACCGCGAGCGCGCGCAGCCGACCTGACTTGATGTGCGGCAGCACCGACGGCATGCTGTTGAACAGCAGCGAGACCTGGCCGGAGATCACGTCGGTCATCGCAGGCGTGGTGCCCTTGTAGGGGATGTGCACCATGTCGATGGCGGTCATCGACTTCAGCAGCTCCATGCCCATGTGATTCGGGCTGCCCGGTCCGACCGATGCATAGTTGATCTGCCCCGGTTTCGACTTCGCGAGTTTCACCAGTTCCGGCACCGTGCGCACCGGCAGCGATGGGTGCACCACGAGGATCTGCGGGTTGATCACCACCAGCGTGATCGGCGCCAGGTCGGTGAACACGTCGTAGGGGAGCTTGGACAGTGCAGGCGCGAGCGCCAGCGAACCTGAGGTGCCGAACAGCAGGGTATGGCCATCGGGCGGCGAGCGCAGCACCAGCTCGACACCGATCACCCCGCCGGCACCGGGACGGTTCTCGATCACCACCGGCTGCTTCCAGGCTTCGCTCAGCTTCTGGCCGAGCGCGCGGCCGACGAAATCGGTCGGGCCGCCGGGCGGGAAGTGCACGACGAACCGCAGCGGGCGGGTGGGGAAGCCCTGAGCATGGATGGACGCCACCCCGGCCAGCAGGCCGATGGCGACGCCCAGGCGCAACGACCTGGACCTGTGCATTCGATGCTCCTCCGGACGATCTGTTCTTGTAGGGTGTCAATCTAGCACGCGGCGCCGCTGCCGCTGCCGGAACACGCTGCGGGACGATTCGTGTACTGTCGATCGACCGCATTCGACGAGGCTGGTTCCATGTCATCGCTGTCCCGGCAGTCGCAGCATCCCTGGCAATCGACCGTCATCGAACTGGCCGCGCTGATGGCGCGCAAGGCACTGTCTCCGGTCGAACTGCTCGAGATGTACCTGGCTCGCATCGAGCGCATCAACCCGGTGCTCAATGCGATCGTCGCCCTCGACATCGATGGGGCGCGTGCCGCCGCGCAGGCCTCCGAGCAGCGGATGATGTCCGGCACCCGCCTGGGCGTGCTCGACGGCATTCCCGCGACCATCAAGGACAACCTGTTCGTGAAGGGCCTGCCCGCGACCTGGGGCAGCCGGCTGTTCGACGGATTCATGCCAGCCGACGACGATCGCGTCGTCGCGTACCTGCGCGCGGCGGGCGCGGTGATCGTCGGCAAGACCAACACGCCAGAACTTGCCCTGGCCTCGCACACCGACAACCTGCTGTTCGGCAAGACGCGCAATCCCTGGGACACGGCGCTCACGCCCGGCGGATCCAGCGGCGGCGCGGTCGCGGCGATCGCCGCCGGGCTGGCGCCGATCGCCATCGGCACCGATGCCGGCGGCTCGATCCGGCGTCCGGCGGGCTACACGGGCATCGTGGGGTTGCGCCCGTCGACCGGACGCATCCCGCGCCGGCATGGCTTCCCTGCGCTCGCCAACGATTTCCAGGTGATCGGTCCGGCAGCGCGCACGGTTGCGGAACTGTACGAGGTGTTCCGTACCGTCGCGCGCCCCGAGGCTGCCGATCGTGCGTCGCTCGCCTTCGGTGACCGGCCGTTGCCGCAGTCACTGGAGTCCCGGTCGCTGCGTCGGCTGCGCATCCGGTACGTATCCGGCATCGGCAGCGAGCCGGTCGACCCGCAGGTGCGCGCCGCGATCGCCCAGGCCGCGCAGCAGGTCGCCGCGCTCGGGCACGAGGTGGTCGAGGGGCCGGTGCCGTTCGATATCGACCAGGTCGATGCGATCCGTGGCGTGCTCAGCGGCGCAGCCGTCGCGCGCGTGGTCGAGAAGCACGCCGACTGGCGCGAGAAGGTCGGCGCTGCCATCCTCGACTGGGGAACGAAGGGTCTGCGCCTGACGGCGACCGACTACGTGAACGCGCTCGATTCGCTGCAGGCGCTGCGCGCCCGCGCGAGCGCCGAGTTCGAGACCTTCGACATCCTGTTGACCGCGACCTCCACCGCCATGCCCTGGCCGGTCGAGTACCCGCTGCCGACGACGATCGACGGGCGGCCTGCGGCCGCGCGCGGGTCGGGGCTCTTTTCGGGCTATGTGAACGCCGCGGGCCTGCCGGCGATCAGCGTCCCTGTCGATCCGTCGCCAGCAGGCCTGCCGATCGGCATGCAGCTGGTCGGGGCGTTCGGCGATGACCTGACCGTGCTGCAGCTGGCACTGCAGTTCGAGGAAGCGCATCCGTGGGCCGCACGCTGGCCCGCGATCGCCACGGCCGGCGCGTGACACGTTGAGCCGCTTTCGATCCGGCCGGTATGGTGGCCGGTATGGTTCATGCATGGCTGGATGTACCGACACTGGAGCCTTCGAATGAAACTGCCTGCCCGCGCGCTTCTGCTTTCGTCAGCCGCGTTCGCCGCGATCCTCGCGGCGGGCGCCTCCGCCCAGGACTATCCGCAGCGCAGCGTGCGGCTGGTGATCCCTTTCCCGCCAGGCGGCGCGACCGACGGCCTCGCCCGTGTCGTTGGCCAGAGCCTGACGGCGAGCTGGGGACAGCAGATCGTGGTCGACAACCGGCCGGGCGCCGGCGGCAACATCGGCGCGATGATCGCGGCGAAGGCACCGCCCGATGGGTACACGCTGTTCATGGTCGGCCTGAGCCATGCCGCCAACCTCAGCCTGTACCGCAAGCTCGACTACCACCCGCTGCGCGACTTCACGCCGATCACGCAGGTGGTGTCGATCGACACTTTCCTCGCGGTGCATCCGTCGCTGCCGGTGAAGTCGGTCAAGGAACTGCTTGCGCTGGCCCGTGCGAAGCCGGGTGGCCTCAACTATGCTTCCGGTGGCAACGGCAGTTCGCCGCACATGGCGATGGAACTGTTCAAGAGCCTGGCGAAGGTCGACATCGTGCACGTGCCCTACAAGGGCACCGAGTCGGTCACCGGCCTGATGCGCGGTGAGGCCGGCATGATCTTCGAGAACCTGATTTCGATCGGGGCGCAGATCAAGAGCGGCAAGCTGCGCGCGCTGGCGATCGGCAGCCCGAGGCGCTCGGCCGCGATGCCCGACATCCCGACGGTGTCCGAGGCTGGGGTGCCCGGCTATGCAGTGTCGCTGTGGTTCGGCATGCTCGGGCCGGCCGGGCTGCCGAAGCCGATCGTCGACAAGGCGTGGCGCGACACGGCCGCGCTGCTCAAGACCGCCGAGGTGCGCGAACGGTTCGCCAGCCTGGGCGCCGACCCGATCGGCAGCACGCCGGACGAGTTCACCGCCTTCATCAAGACCGAAATCGCCAAGTGGGAGAAGGTCATCCGCGGGGCGAACATCCAGGTCGATTGAGCCGGGGCGGCCCGCCCGCCAGTCGCAGGGCTGACGTCGTGCGCGGGCAGCCGCTGGCTGCGCATCGGGCTGGCGTGGTCGACGGACGCGGTCGACGGACGCGGCCGACAGTCGGACACGCTGCGCTCGGTGTCGTGCTGCGTATCGGCGTAGTAATATCCACAGGTTTGCCCTGCGGCCCGCAGGCAACGCGACGGCGCGACCATGTCGCTGCCGCCAGAGCCCGCCCGGAGACCGCATCCTGCCTGCCTTGCGCTACCTGCCACCTGCACGATGGTTGCACTGGATTACCGCCGCCCTGATGCTGGTGATCATCGTCGCCGGGCTCTGGATCGTCTACTTCGAGCCGGCCGACGAGGCATTCAAGATGCGCCTCTACAACGTCCACGAGAGCCTGGGCGTGATCGTGTTCGTCCTCGCCGTGGCGCGCATCGTCTATCGCCGGCTGAATCCGCCGCCGCCGCTGGCAGCCGATACGCCGGCATGGGTCCGCGTGTGCGCGCATTTGACCCATGGCGCGTTGTATGCCCTGCTGCTCCTGATGCCGGTGATCGGATTCCTCGCGACCAATGCCTGGGGTTTCCCGCTGTCGGTATTCGGCGTGCTGCCGCTGCCATCTCCGATTGGCAAGAATGAGTCGTTGGCGCAATGGCTTTCGCTGTTCCACTGGTGCGGGGCGATCACGATCATCCTGCTGATCGGAGGCCATCTGGCCGGCGTGGTCTACCACACGTTCGTCCGCCGAGACGGCCTCCTGAAACGAATGACCTAGCAGGCGATTAAGATGTCGAACGAAACACCCGCTGTGGACCGTCTGGCCGCGGCCTCCGAAAGCATCCGTCCCTCGATGACGTGGCGCCGCGCCGGCTTCGCCGCGCTGGTGCTGTCGACCTCGGGCGCGCTTCTATGGCTGATGGCGCTGACGCTGTTCGTCGACGATGTCGACCCGATCGGGCTGCTGATGCTGGCGCTGTTCGCCCTCACGCTGCCCTGGACCACGATCGGTTTCTGGAACGCCGTGATCGGCTTCGCGGTGATGACTTTCAGTCGTGACCCGGCACAGGCAGTGTCACCCAACCTGTGCAACGTAGACGACGATGCGCCCATCGATACCAGCACCGCGCTGCTGATCTGCGTGCGCAACGAGGATACGCGGCGGTTGCAGCGCAACCTCGAATGGATGCTGCAGGGGCTGGTCACCACCGGCCATGCGTCCGCCTTCCATCTCTACATGCTGAGCGACAGCGACGACGCAGCCATTGCCGCTGCGGAAGCGGAGACGGCCGCAGCCCTGTCCGCGCGCTTCGACGGCCTCGTGCAGGTGACCTACCGGCAGCGTACCGTCTGCACCGGCTACAAGGCGGGCAACATCCGCGACTTCTGCGAGCGCTGGGGCGACCGCCATCCGTTCGCCATCGTGCTCGATGCCGACAGCGTGATGACTGCGGAGTCGATGCTGCGGCTGGTGCGCATCATGCAGGCGCGGCCGCACCTGGGCATCGTGCAGACGCTGGTGACCGGCCTGCCGAGTGCGAGCCCGTTCGCGCGGGTGTTCCAGTTCGGCATGCGCCTGGGCATGCGGTCGTACACGCTCGGCTCCGCATTCTGGCAGGGCGATTGCGGTCCGTACTGGGGCCACAACGCGATCCTGCGTGTCGCGCCGTTCACCGCGCACTGCGACCTGCCGGTGCTGCCCGGCGGCCCGCCACTCGGCGGCCATGTGCTCAGCCACGACCAGGTCGAGGCGGTGCTGATGCGCCGCGCCGGCTACGAAGTACGGGTACTGCCGGTCGAGGACGGCAGCTGGGAAGAGAACCCGCCGGCACTGCCCGAGTTCATCCGCCGCGACCTGCGCTGGTGCCAGGGCAACATGCAGTACCTGAAGCTGCTCGGGCTGCGCGACCTGTTGACGGTGAGCCGCATCCAGCTGGTGCTGGCGATCGCGATGTACTTCGGCTCGCTCGCCTGGCTGCTGCTCATGTTCGCTGGGCTGGTGCGGCAGCTGCCGCTGCGCCCGGATACCGGTCTGATGCTGTTCGTGGCCATCCTCACCATGACCTTCGCGCCGAAGCTGGCGACGCTGTTCAACGTGCTGGTGCGGCCGCGGTTGCGTGCCGCCTTCGGCGGAACGCTGCGTATCCTGGCCAGTGCCTTCATCGAACTGCTGCTGACCACGCTGCTGGCGCCGGTCTCGGCGGTCGCCATCAGCATCTTCCTGCTCGGACTGCCGTTCGGTCGCCGCGTCGGCTGGACCTCCCAGCAGCGCGACGCCGCGCAGGTGCCGCTGTCGGTGGCAGTGCGCTGCCTATGGCCACAGGCGCTGACCGGCCTGATGCTGGCTGGCGCGACGCTGTGGATCGCGCCCGGGGCGTTCTGGTTCGGCCTGCCGATCTACCTTGGCCTGCTGCTGGCAATACCGCTCGCGATGGCCTCGGCCTCGCCCGCCCTTGGGCGGACGATGGCGCGCGCCGGCCTCTGCCGCACGCCCGACGAGACATGGCCGGCTGCGGCGGTGGCGACCGACGCCGCCGCAGCCGAACTGTTCGCGCCCGGCCTCGAGCCTGCGCTGGCGGCGAACGGCTGATGCGCAAGATCCTTGCCTGGTTGCTGGCGGCCACTGCGCTGGCGGGAACGGTCGGCTGTGCGGTCATCGACCCGGCGCGCCGCGCGACGATGCCGGTACAGGCCGAGTTCATCAATGCGAGCCAGCCGACGCGGTGCGCGGAAGAAGACAACGTGTATGTGAAGGTCGTGGGCACCGGCATCGCCGGGTTCCGGATCGTGGCCGAGCATCCGCCGTACATCGCATCGGTGGTGAAGGACAGCACGGACCCCGACTTCACCAACTGCGACATGTCGAACGACCCGGTGTTCAAGTTCGCGCCGCGCACCGTCACCTTGTACGAGGACGCCCACACGCGGCTGGTGGGGCACGCATTCCCGACATTCTGGCGGCCGGAGTCGGTCGACTTCCGCGTGGGCGACCGCGTGGAGCGCGGCCTGCACCTCGTGCAACTGGTGCGGCTTGCTGTTCCCGGCCCGGAGCCCACGCCGCGCGATGTCGAGATCCTCGTGCTCTACCCGTCGGACGGCTACTGGCGCCCCAAGCCGCTGCCGCCATCGACGCTGCCCGACAGTGCCTATGGCAGTTCCTTCCTGTTCGGTCCGATCGAGCATGACGGTCGCCCGTATGTGGCGCTGCGCGAAGTCACCTTTGACCCGGTGAGCGAGAACTTCGACCTGGTGTTCCGCGATGGTTCGCGCGGGCGCCTGGGCGTCTCCGAGGTGTCGCGCAAGCAGCTCGTGCTGTCGCTGTCGCTCGACCGGCCGCTGGCCCCCGGCCGCCCGTTCGCGGCGCTGCGGTCGATGTTCGTCACGACTGACCAGGCGGATGTGTCGCTGGTCGCCTGGGACGCAGGGGCTGCCGGCACGCGGTCGACCGCACCCGTTCTTTCCTTCGAGGGCATTCGCGCGCCAGCCGCGCGCTTCGGCCGCAGCGAGCCCTCGCATCACAACCTCAGCGCCCCGGATATCGTGTTCGACGGATTTACTGCCGTCGCCCCTCGCTGATATCCCGCCCGCATCGAATTCGAACACCGACACATGCCGCCCGAACCCGACGTGACTGCCTATCCCTCCGCTGAACCGGCGCCGGCCGGCGGCGCGCAATGGCAGGCGCTGCTCGATGGCGACACCACGGCGCTCGCGCAATGGCCGGACGACCCGCTCGTGTCCCTGTACGCACCGCTGTGTGCGGGAGGACCGGATCGGGCGCTGGTCGTCGGCCATCTCGCGCAGAGCCTGGATGGCCGGATCGCGACCGCCAGCGGCATGTCGCGCTGGCTCAGCGGCGGCGAAGACCTGCTGCACACCCATCGCATGCGCGCGATTTCGGATGCCGTGCTGGTGGGCGTGAACACCGTCCTGCACGATGATCCGCAGCTGACCGTGCGCCGTTGCCTCGGCCGCAATCCGGTGCGGGTGGTGATCGATCCCGAGCGGCGGCTCGATGGCACGCAGCGCGTGTTCGTCGACGATGCTGCGCCGACCTTGCTGCTGGTGGCCGCGGGCCGCGGACAGGAGGGCGAACGCGTCGGTCATGCGCAGGTCGTGCCGGTCGAACGCGGCGCACGCGGCCTGGATCCGCGCGAGATCTGCCGTGTCCTCGCCCGCCGCGGGTTGCACCGGCTGCTGGTCGAAGGCGGTGGCATCACCGTGTCACGCTTCCTCGAGGCGGGCGCGCTGCACCGGCTGCAGGTCACGGTGGCGCCGGTGATCCTCGGCTCCGGCCGTCCCGCGATCACCTTGCCCGAGATCAGCGACCTCGGGCTGAGCCTGCGCCCGCGCACCCGGCGCATGGTGCTGGGCGATGATGTGATGATCGAATGCGACTTCGAAACGGTTGCCGGCGCCGGGCGCGGTGCCCATGGTTGATGGCATCGCTGACGGCGGCAGCGGGGCCGGTGCCCCAGCCACCGTCGCGCGTGCGTTCTGGGTCACGGGGCCTGCGCAGGGCGAACTGCGGGTGGCGCCCCTGCCGCAGCCCGGCCCGGGCGAAGTGCGGGTGCGCAGCCTGTACAGTGGCATCAGCCGCGGCACCGAATCGCTGGTGTTCCGGGGCGCGGTGCCGCCGAGCCAGTGGCAGGCGATGCGCTGCCCTTTCCAGCAGGGCGATTTCCCGGCCCCGGTGAAGTACGGCTACTGCTCGGTCGGGGTGGTGGAAGATGGTGTCGCTGAACTGGTCGGGCAGCGTGTGTTCTGCCTGCATCCGCACCAGGATCGCTATGTCGTGCCGGCCGGATGGGTCACCCTGCTGCCCGCGTCGCTTCCGGCACCGCGCGCCGTGCTTGCCGCGAACATGGAGACCGCGGTCAACGGCCTGTGGGATGCCGGTCCGCGCCTGGGCGACTGCGTCACCGTCGTGGGTGCGGGCGTGGTCGGCCTGCTGGTCGCCACGCTCGCGGCGCGCATCCCCGGGGTCGAGGTCGAACTGGTCGACCCGGATGCACGTCGCGCCGAGGTTGCCGGCCGGCTCGGACTGCGCCACGTGCTTCCGGCAGATGCAGCCGGTGAGCGCGACATCGTCGTGCATGCCAGTGGCCATCCGGACGGGCTCGCGACGGCCCTGTCGCTCGCTGGCTTCGAGGCCACGGTACTCGAGATGAGCTGGTACGGCGACCGCAGCGTGCCGGTGCCACTCGGGGAGTCCTTCCACAGCCGCCGGCTGGTACTGCGCTCGTCGCAGGTCGGTGCGGTAGCCACCGCGCAGCGCGCGCGCTGGGACACCCGGCGGCGCATGGCGCTGGCGCTCGACCTGCTGGCCGACGACGCCTTCGATGCACTGGTCGAGGCGCAGGTCGGCTTCGACGACCTGCCCTCCGCGATGGCGCGGCTCGCCCATTCACCCGATGGTGCGCTGTGCACCGTCGTGACCTATCCCTGATCCTGGAGTACCCGCATGTACAGCCTTGCCGTTTCCGACCACATCATGATCGCGCACAGTTTCAACGGCGAGATCTTCGGCCCGGCGCAGCAGTTGCACGGCGCCACCTACGGCGTCGAGATCGAACTGCGCCGTGCCGAACTCGACGCGAACGGGCTGGTATGCGACATCGGCCTGGCCTTGCAGGCGCTGCGCGACGTGCTCGCCGGGCTCAATTACAAGAATCTCGACACGCTGCCCGAACTGGCCGGCCGCAACACCACCACCGAGTTCATGGCCGGCGAGATCTTTCGCCGCATGCAGGCGCGGATCGCCGCCGGCGAGGTCGGACCCGGCACGGCGGGACAGCTGGCGTCCCTGCGGGTGACGCTGCGCGAGTCGCCGGTCGCCTGGGCCAGCTACGAAGGCGTGTTGCGTTGACCGGATCGCCGCGGGTGAGATCGTCCATGGCGATGATCGTACCTGGCGCCCTTGACCAGTTCACAGGCGGCTATCTGTTCGACCGGCGTGTGGTCGACGGCCTGCGCGCATCGGGGCGCAGCGTGCGCGTGGTGGAACTGCCCGGCGCCTACCCCGATGCCGATGCGGTCGCGCGTGCGGCCGCCGCCGATGCACTGCATGCCCTGCCCGACGGAAGCCTCGCGGTGATCGACGGGCTCGCGCTGCCGGGGTTCGCCGATTGCCTCGAGGACGAGGCGCGGCGCCTGCGGCTGCTCGGCTTCATCCATCATCCGCTGTCGCTCGAGACCGGCATCGCGCCAGCCATGGCCGAGCGCATGGCCGGCATCGAGCACAGGCTGTGGCCGATGCTGCGCGGGCTGCTGTGCCCTAGTGCGCACACGGCGCGCTGCCTCGCGGATGCGGGCGTCGACGCGACGCGCATCGTGGTCACGCCGCCCGGCACCGAGCGCCCGCCGGAGGGCGGCGACCGCCAGACGGCGCGTGCGGGTGACGGCGGCACGCTGAGGCTGCTGTCGATCGGCAGCATCGTGCCGCGCAAGGGACACCGGTTTCTGGTCGAAGCACTGGCCGGGCTGGCGGCGCTGCCGTGGACGCTTGCCTGCATCGGCAGCCTGGAGCGTGACCTGACCGCAGTTGCCGCGCTGCGCGCCGCGATCGACACGCACGGCCTGGGCGATCGCATCACGCTCGCCGGTGAGCAGTCACCCGATGCGCTGGCTGCAGCCTGGCGCGAGGCGGACGTGTTCGTGCTGCCCTCCAGCCACGAAGGCTATGGCATGGCCTACGCCGAAGCGATGGCGCACGGGCTGCCGGTGATCGGCACCACCGCCGGCGCCATTCCCGACACCGTTCCGGCGGCTGCTGGCCTGCTGGTCGAGCCTGGCGATGTCGATGCGCTGCGCGATGCACTTCACCGGATCATGGTCGATCACGCGCTGCGCCAGCGATTGTCCGACGGGGCGCGCCAGGCCGCGGCCGTGCTCCCCGACTGGCCGGCTGCCGTGGGCCGCTGGGCCGAAGCTGCCGATCGGCTCGCAGCATGAGCGGTTTCGACGCCAACTGGCTCGCGTTGCGCGAGCCGTTCGATGCCGCCGCGCGCGATGGCGCGCTGGCTGCGCGATTCATCGCGGCGGTGGTCGAACGCGCCGCGCAGCGCAACCGGATGCCGGCGGTATCGACCCGGGTGTCCTGGCGGCCGCACGCCTGCCGACTCGTCGATCTCGCGGCAGGTGCCGGTTCGAACCTGCGTGTGCTGGCGCCGCTGTTGCCCGGTGACCAGGACTGGCTGCTGGTCGACCACGATCCGGAACTGATCGCCGCGCAGGCGCGCGAACTCGGCCGCTGGGCTGCTTCGCGCGGCTGGCGCTGCAGCGTCGCCGAAGGCGGTCTGGTGATCGACACTGGCCAGGCGCAGTGGCGCGTGCGCGCGCGCCGTCTCGATCTGCAGGGCGCGTTCGACCAGGTGCAACTCGGCTCGTTCGACGGGGTCACCACCACCGCCTTCCTCGACCTGGTATCGGAGACCTGGCTCGAGCGGCTGGCCGATCGCATCGCCGTCGCGGCAGTGCCGCTGCTGGCGACACTCACGGTCGATGGACGGCGCGAATGGCAACCCGCGTCGGATGGCGACGGCGCGATCGCCGCAGCATTCGAACAGCACCAGCAGGGAGACAAGGGCTTCGGCGCGTCGCTCGGCGCCGCCGCGGCCGACAGCCTCCGGGCGATGCTCGATTCCTGTGGATGCCTCACCGGCATTGCGCAGGCCGACTGGCGTGTCGATCGGGGCGGCGGTACGCAAGCCCAGACCATGCTCCTGCGCATGGTCGACGAGTCGGCCGCCGTCGCGCGCGAGGTGGACCCTGCCGCCGCGGCGGTGTTCGACCAGTGGGCCGCGTTTCGCCGGTCGCAGGCCTTGGCGGGTTCGTTGTCGCTGCGGGTCGGGCATCAGGACCTGCTCGCGCTGCCGGGCGGCCCGCAGGCCTGACCCCTCAGCGCGGCGGCGCGACCGCCAGCCCGTGCCCGACGTTGTGCCTGTCGATCAGTTGCGCGACCAGACCCGACGCCTTCACGTCCTCGATGAACGCGCACAGGTAGGCGTGCCCGTGGGGGCGGCCCTTCGGCGTGCCCGCCGCCTGCTGCACGGCTGCGAACTGGCCGGGGATCAGGCGCGTGCCGGGAATCTTCGCCACGTCCTGGGTCAGCCGGTCTTTCAGGCCGGCCAGCGCGTCGAAGTTCTCCTCGACGAACCGCCGGGCGGCCGTATCGGCCATGTCGACGCCGGTGAGCTTCGCGTGCTTCAGGTTGGCCGCCAGCCATAGTCCGTAGGCAGCCTTGGCCGGCACGATCACCGTCACGCCATCGCGGTCGACATCGGCGATCGACTTCAGCGCAAAGCCGTCGCGCACCAGGTAGGTCGCTTCGATCTCGACATAGGCGGCCGAGAAATCGATCAGCACCGCCCGCGCGGGCTCGGCGCCGAGGAAGCCGACGTCCCACTGCCCCGCGGGCGCAGTCTCCGCGAGCTTGCCCGGGTTCGGGAATTCGACGATCTCGGTCGGTACGCCCAGCCGCCGGCCGAGCTCATGCGCGAGGTCGAGCGCGACACCCCGGGGGGTACCGTCCGGCTCGCGGGCGGTCAGCAGGAAGTTGGAGAAGTTGATGCCGGCGCGAAGCTTGCCGGTCGGTGCCAGGTCGGCGAGTACGGCAGGGGATACCACGGTCATCTTCTCTGGCTCCATCGGGTGGGCGGCGATTCGCCCGGGGCAGCCGTTCAGCGCGGCTTGGCGGCTTCGGCGGCGGCCGACGCCGCAGCCAGCGGATCGGCCGGCACGGCCTGCAGCGGACGGCGCACGTACTTCGGCGCGCGCAGGGTCGGGTCGACCAGCTTCAGGTACTGCGGGCCGAGCTGGCCGAGCTGGTGCACGCCGAGCAGCGCCTGCACGCGATGGATCTCGTCGCGGAAGATGTCGAGCGCACGCGCGGCACCGGCCTCGCCGCCGGCGGCCACGCCGTAGAGCGTGGCGCGGCCGACCATCACCGCGTCGGCGCCCAGCGCCAGCGCCTTCACCACGTCGCTGCCGCGCCGCACGCCGCTGTCCATGAACACCGTCGCCCGTCCGGCGATCGCGTCGACGATCTCGGGCAGGGCTTCGATCGGCGAGATGATGCCGTCGAGGTTGCGCCCGCCATGGTTCGACACGCCGATGCCGTCGGCACCGTGCTCGACCGCACGCAGCGCGTCGGCCGGGTCGAGCACACCCTTGACGATCAGCTTGTGCGGCCAGATCTTGCGCAGCGCGTCGAGGTCGTCCCAGTTGATCGAGTCCGAGCGCAGGCTGGAGCGGCCCACCGGGCCGGCGGTGAGCTTCGCACGCGCCGCGGCCGGGTAGTTGGCATAGGTCGGCATGCCGCTGGTGGCGAGGTAGCGCGCCATCGTGCCGAACAGCCAGCGCGGGTGCCGCATCATGTCGACCATGTTGCGGGTCGAGAAGGTGAACGGGATGGTGAAGCCGTTGCGGATGTTGTATTCGCGGTTGCCCGAGGACACGCCGTCGACGGTGACGATCAGCGCCTTGTAGCCGGCGTCGCGCGCACGCATCACGAGTTCATGCGACAGCGAGCGGTCGGGCCACATGTAGAGCTGGAACCAGAGGTCGCCACCGGCTTCCTTCGCGACCTTCTCCATCGGCGTCACCGACCCGGTGGCCAGCGTGAACGGGATGCCGGCCGCGCGCGCTGCGCGCGCCAGCGCGACCTCGCCCTCGTACCACATCAGCCCGGCGACCCCGGTCGGTGCGATGGCGATCGGCATCTTGTGGTTGACGCCGAAGATCGTGGTGGCCTGGGTGCGCTTGGATACATCGACCAGCGTGCGCGGCTTGAAGCGGATGCCGTCGAAGATCGACCGGTTGTTCTTCAGCGAAACCTCGTCTTCGGTGCCGCGGTCGGTGAACTCGAACAGGCCTTTCGGCACGCGGCGCAGCGCCTGCTCGCGCAGGTCGAAGATGTTGTAGGCGTTCAGCTTGTCGTTGGCCACGCGTGTCTCCTCAGGTCGCGATCCGGGCGCCGTCGGCCCCGGGTGCGCGAATGGCAGTCCGGGTGACGTTTACCCTCAATCCGGGGATGGTAGCGCGATGTGCGAATGTGAGCGCACGCTCACTCAAGTGGCGGCCAGCAGCAAAGACAGGGCGCCGAGGTCGTCGATCGTTTCCAGCCGGTCGACCGCATCGGCGAGCGCCCGCGCGCGGCCTTCGCCGAGTACCGGGGAAGCCAGCCCGAGGAACTTGTGGCGCAGTTCTGCGGCGCTCATCGGGTCCTCGTTGCTGCCCTTGCGGAACAGCACTTCGGTCTCGTGCAGGCGTCCGTCCCGGGTCTGTACCTGCAGCCGGCAGCCCACCCGGTAGATGCCGCCGTGGCCGTCGTACTTCGGCTCGTGCTCGACATGGATGCGCGGCAGGAAGGCCATGGTCTCTGGCGCGAACAGGCGGTCGGGCGCGAACTGGGCGGCGGTCGCTTCCCGCTCCAGGGCCATCACGGCCAGCCCGTATCGCAGGTTCATCTGCGCGGCCAGCACGCCCTGCACCTTGTCCGGCGTGTACTCCCAGCCACAGTGCCCGAGGGTGTTGCTGCTGACATGCGCGGTCATGCGCTCGATCTGCCCCGCGTCGATCGCATGTTCGCGCATGATCGTATCGAGGGCGGTCATCGCGCTCACGCTGCCGTTGGAGGCCGGCGCCGGCTTGTAGCCGACGTTCAGGATTTCCCAGCGCTCGCCCAGCCCTGCGGTGAGCATCGTGCCGTCGCATTGCGCCGGGATGGCGATGGTGCTGAGGAAGCCGCCGTAGGCTTCCTCCAGCACCTGCGGGATGCCGGTGTACCCGAGGGCGGCGAGCTTCGCGGCATAGACGCCGCCCTGCGAGGCGCGCCCGCAGTGGAAGCTCTTCGCCATCGCACCTTCCTGCACGGCCATCAGCCCGGCGGCCTGCGAGCCGGCGATGCCCAGCGCATGCTGCATCTGCAGCGCATCGAGGCCGATCAGTCTTCCGGCCGCGACTGCGGCGGCCAGCGCGCCGGTGGCACCCTGATTGTGATAACCGCGGGTGAAGATGGAGCCGCGTGCAGCCATCCCGGTGCGCAGCGCCGTCTCGTAGCCGGCAACCAGTGCGGTGATCGCCTCGCGCCCGCTGACTGGCCGACCGGCGCATTGCGCCACGGCCAGCACCGCTGGCAGCGCTGCCGAGCCGGGATGCAGCGTGGCCTGGATGTGGATCTCGTCGAGCTGGAAGCTGTGCGCGGCGGTGGCATTCACCAGTGCCGCCATCGAGGCGCTTGCCTGCCGTACGGTCCCCATGAGGACCGCGCTGCCGCCACTGTCTTCGCCGGCGACCATGGCGGTCAGCTTGCGCACCGACGGTTGGGTCGACCCGAACAGGCAGCAGCCGAGGGTGTCGAGCACGCATGTCTTCGCGCGCTCGACCACCTCGGGTGGCAGCCGGTCGAACGTGAGTGCGGACGCGAAGCGCGCCTGGGCCACCGTGGCGCCATCGGCGCCGGGGATCCCGTCGTGTGCTTCGCTCACTGGAATCCTCCCGTGCGCCGCGCCAGGAAGCATGTTCGACCGACTTTCATTCGACCGACGTTCATTCAATCTTCGCGCCGGTCAGCGCAATCAGCTTGCCGTACTTCTCGAAGTCCACGCGCAGGATGCGGTTGAACTCATCGACCGTGGTCGGTGCCGGATCGAGCGCCTGCTTCGCCAGGGTGGACATCACCTCCGGGATCGACAGTGCCTGGTTCATCTCGGCGTTCAGCCGGTCGATGATTGCCCGCGGTGTCCCGGCCGGCGCGAACACGCCGATCCAGGGGTTCATGTCGTAGCCGGGCAGTCCCGCCTCCGAAATGGTGGGCACACCGGGCAGGGCTTTCGCGCGCGCAGACGAGCCGACCCCGAGCGGGCGCAGCTTGCCGGCCTGGATCTGGCTGATCACCGTGCCGATGGTGGCGAACGAGGCCTGGGTCTCTCCCCCCAGCAACGCGGCGACCTGTGGCGCGCCGCCCTTGTACGGCACATGGGTGATGTCGATGCCGGCCATCGAGATCAGCAGCGCCATCTGCAGGTGCGGTGCACTGCCATTGCCCGACGAGGAATAGTTGATCTGGCGCGGCTTCGCCTTGGCCAGCGCGATGAAGTCCTTCAGCGTCTTCACCGGCAGCGCGGGGTGGACTGTCAGTACCCCCGGCTGCGAGGAGAGCATGCCTACGCCGGTGAAGTCCTTCATCGTGTCGTAGGTCAGCTTCTTGCCGTACAGGTGCGCATTGCCGACATGGGTGGTCGAGTGGACCATCAGCGTGTACCCGTCGGCCGGCGTCTTGGCCACCAGGTCTGCACCGACCACGCCCGATGCACCGGCCCGGTTGTCGATCACGAACTGCTGGCTGAGGGTGCGCGACAGTTCCTGCATCACGACGCGGCCGACGATGTCGTTCGAGCCGCCGGCAGGCCAGGGGATCACGACCCGCACCGGCTTGGCCGGCCAGGCCTGGGCGAGGGTGATCGAGGGCAGGGCGATACAGGCAGCGGCCAGTGTCGCGACCGCGCAGGACAGCGATGTGTTCATGGTACTTCTCCTCCGGATCCGGTTTGCCGTCCTCGCCGTGCGGGATCGGAACGGGTGTTGGTGCGCAATCCGTTCGTCTCGCTCTCATCGGCGTCCTGCGCAGGGCCAGGTCGCCTGGGTCAGGACGGTTGTTCAACGGGACTGTACCGGAGTGCGGCAGTCGGTGCCGGCATGGGCCGAGTGTCACCGGGCGGGCTTTCGCCATTCGCGCGCTCGACCGGAGGATGACATGGAAGGCTGGGTACATCGCACTGGAGTACTGCTGGGAACGGTTTTCCCAGCAGTGGCTGCGTCGGCTGCATGGGCACAGGCGCCAGCCTATCCGGCCAAGCCCGTCCGCCTGCTGGTGCCCTTCGCCGCTGGCGGCGCGACCGATGTGCCCACGCGTATCCTCGCCACGAAGCTCGGCGAGCGGATGGGCAGCCCGTTCATCATCGACAACCGCCCTGGCGCTGGCGGCGCGATCGGCACCGCGACCGTGGCCAGGGCCGAGCCCGACGGTTACTCGGTGCTGGTCACCGCCACCCCGTTCGTGGTGAGCCCCCATGTCTATCCGAAGCTCGGCTACGACACGCTGAAGGACTTCGCGCAGGTCGCGATGTTTGCCTCCTCGCCGAACGTGCTGGTGGTGCATCCGTCGCTCGGGGTGAAGTCGGTCAAGGAGCTCATCGCACTGGCACGTCCCCAGCCAGGCAAGCTCGACTGGGCCTCCTCGGGCGTGGGTGGCGGGCAGCACCTGTTCGGCGAACTGTTCATGTCGATGGCGGGCATCAAGGTCACGCACGTCTCGTACAAGGGCAGCGGCGCCGCGATCGCAGACGTGCTCGGCGGCCAGGTGAAGATCGGGTTCCCGGGCATCGCCATCGCGCTGCAGCACCACAATGCAGGCCGCCTGCTGGCGCTGGGTGTCACCACCGCGCAGCGCTCGGCACAGATGCCGGACGTGCCGAGCCTGGCCGAGGCTGGCCTGCCCGGCTACGACGCGACCTTCTGGATGGGCCTGTCGGTGCCGGCGAAGACTGCGCGCCCTGTCATCGACGCGCTGCATCGCGAGACGGTCGCGCTGGTGAAGGCGCCCGACGTGGTCGACGGCTTCCGCAAGGCCGGTACCGACGTGGCGCCGTCGGGCCCGGAACAGTTCCGCAAGTTCGTACTGTCCGAGTACGAGAAGTGGGGCAAGGTGGTGCGTGCGGTGGGCATCAAGCCGGACTGACCCGGAAGCCCGCCTGCTCAGCGCTCCAGCAGGCGGCGCATCTTGGCGACGGCGGCCCCCGGCGAGTTGAACACCGGCAGCGTGCTCACCCCGGCCACCGCCGGCACCGCCCGCGACAACGTGAACTGGGCGAGCACGATGGCATCGCAGCCGGAGATCTCGCGCGCCCGTGCGGCGACCAGCGCATCGTGCTGTGCCGGATCGCCGCCGGCCAGCGCGTCGAACGCGCCATCGACCACGTAGGGCACCAGCTCGATCTTCCGCCCGCGCGCAGCGGCGACATCGAGCATCTCGGCCGAGAACGACGGGATCGTCGGCCCGACGGTGGCCATCACCGCGAACTTCGAGCCGGCATCGAGCGCCTGTTCGATCATCGCTTCGTTGGGCCCGATCATCGGGATCGGGAACTCCTTCGCGCAGGCGTCGATCACGTCGCGGAAGGCGGAACAGGTGAACACGATGCCCTCGGCGCCGCGCGAGATCGAGTAGCGCACCAGCGTGCGGAATGCGTCGTACATCTCCGGCACGACGCCCCCGGCGCTGCGCACCCAGCTGAACAGGCCGTCATCGAGCAGGTTGCTGGTGCGGGCCTCCGGCCAGTCGCTGGCGAAGGCGCGCACGGCTGCGTCCATGGCGTCCTTGTGGACGCTGAACAGGACGACGTTCGGATGCGTCGGCATGGTGTGGCCTCCTCTGGTGTGGGCAGGAGGATAGCGCATCCGACTGCATTCGCCGGCGGCGGGCTGCGCGGCGAAACTCGGCGAGGCGCTCGGCGCGAAGGCGCTGAAGAACCTGCAGGCGATGGACAATCCTGAGACCATCCCCGAACTCGATCGCACTGGCCGCATCGCCGGGAAGAATCTGGTGAAGGCGACGCATTTCGTCGATGCGTTCGATACGCCGGCGAGGCAAGGCTGATCACGGTCGACGACCGGATGTCTGCACGGGCTCACGCCGCTGCCGATGCATCCAGTGGTGGATCCGCAGTTGACCGCCCGGAGCACGGGGAAGTACAGTGATGTCGCGCGAGAAGCTGCTCGGACAGGACTCAGGTGACGCCCGTATTACGCACTCCCATCGCAGGCGCGATCCTCTGCGCATTGCTGCAACTCCCCGCCCACGCGGCGGATGCATATCCGCAGAAGCCGATACGCATGGTGGTGCCGCAGGCGGCCGGAGGAAACACCGATCTCATCGGTCGCATGGTCGGCGAGCATTTGAATCGCGCGTGGAACGTGTCCGCCATCATCGACAATCGCGGCGGCGCCGGCGGGAACATCGGCAACGAAATCGTGGCGCGGGCTGCGCCCGACGGGTACACGCTGCTGGTTGCCTCGCCCGCGCTGGTCACCAGCCCGGCGCTGTACTCGAAGTTGAGCTACGACGCGACGAAGGATTTCGCCCCCATCGGCATCGCGGCGCTCGTGCCGCAGGTGCTGGTCGTCCATCCGTCCGTTCCCGCGAAGAGCGTGAAGGATCTGCTCGAGCTCGCGCGGCAGAAACCGGGCAGCCTCAACTACGCTGCGCCCGGCGCCGGCAGCGGGCCGCACGTGGCCGGTGCGCTCTTCGTGAGCATGGCAAAGGTCAAGATCGAGCACATCGCTTACAAAGGCACCGGCCCAGCGATCACCGACCTTCTTGCCGGTCAAGTGCAGATGCAGTTCGGCGGTCTTCCTGCGCTCATGCCGCACATCAAGTCGGGCAGGATGCGCGCGCTCGCCATCTCCACCGCCAGGCGCGTGCCGTCACTCCCGGATCTCCCGACGGTCGCGGAGTCGGGGCTGCCCGGGTACGACACGGCTGGCTGGGTTGGGCTCGCTGCGCCTGCAAGCACCCCGCGAACCATCGTTTCGGCGTTGAGCGAGCAGCTCACGCAGTTCAAGCGGACACCGGAAGTTCGCGAGCGCTTCGTGGAGATGGGGGCCGAACCCATCGACAGCTCACCCGAGCAGTTTCGCGCCTTCATCCAGAAGGAAGTGCCGCAGTGGAAGAAGGTGCTGAAGCCAATCGAATGACAGTCCGCATGCAAGGAAGCGAGCCATGTCCCAGATCGTGAACATTTCCCGACTCCAGAACTTCTATGCGTCGGCGGAGACGCCGGCCGACGCAGCCGACATAGCCCGGGTCGACCTGCGGATGGTGTTCGGTCGCTCGGTCGCACTCGCGGTGGGTGTCTGTGAGCCTGATTACCACCCGGCGCCGCAGATACACGCCTCCGAGGAGATCACCCATGTCGCACACGGCGAGCTGTGGGTGTACGTGGACGGCACCGGATACCTGCTGCGCGAAGGCGACGCAATCCGCGTGCCGCGCATGAAGATGCACTGGATGTGGAACCGCTCGGGCGCGAAGTGCACGTTCTACCAGTCGAACTGCCCGCCCGTCGCCGGCGATCCGGCAGTGCGGCAATCGCGGTCGGCGTTGTTCGACGAAGGCGAGACGATGCCCACCGACTATCCGCGTGTGGTGTGGCTCGCGCGCAAGTACGCGGACGAAGCCGAGCGCAGGAACGAAGCGCCGGCGGAAGGGCCGCTGGTCGCGCGCGCCGCCGAGCTCAAGACCAGCGTGCATTCGGGCGCCATCGGCGCGGCTGCCTCCGGCAAACTCACGTCGAAGTGTGTCCACGGGCTGGAGCACAACATGACGATCGCGACGCGCAAGGGCGGCTATCACTCGGTGCCGCACATTCACGATGCCGAGCAGATCCACTATATCGTCAGGGGCGACATCAAGATCTACACGCCGGAGAACGGTTTCGATTGCCGCGAGGGCGATTTCAACATCGTGCCGCGCAACATGCCACACTGGGCACACGTCACGTCAGACGACGAGAACATCCTGTTGCAGGTGCACACGCCGGTTCTCGGTTCGGCGGCGAATCGCAAGGCGCTGGTCAGCCCCGAAGAGTACGTGGGGCCCATACCGACTGTCTACAACATGACGCCGTGGGCCGCCGAGGAGATCATGCAGGTCGAGGAGAAGTTCGCCGGCGCGATGCGGCAAGCGTGATCCGTTTTCCCCCTCAGCTAAACCTTTTCGCAATCGCCTTGCCGGAACCCCCATGAAAACACCAGGAATTCTCGTTATCGCTGCCGCTCTGACTCTCGCCGCGACCCTCTCTGGTTGCGCTGGCAGCGATAAAAACAAACATCAGCCTATTCCGCAGTCTGGTTTCCTGCCCAACTACAACCTCCTGACCGAAGTCGGTGGAACGCCGAAAGACGTCAAGCTGTGGCGTTACCGCAATGCGTCGGTCAACCCGGCGACCTATACCTCGATCATCATCGATCCGATCGACATCAAACATGTCGCCTACACTAAGGAAATCACGCCCGAAATCGTCGCCCAGACCAAGGCAGCTTTGCAGGCTGCGATCCACGACGCGGTTGGAAGCCGGGGCTCGATGAAAATCGTGACCACCCCTGGCCCTGGCGTCGCCCGTATCTCGGTTGCCATCACCGGTGCCGAGATCGACCCCACGGGACTGAGGCTCTACGACTTCACGCCGATTGGGCTGGTGGTCAACGCTGCATCGTATGCCGGCGGCGTCAACTCGAGGATCCCGGCAATGGTGGTCGAGAGCAAGATTGTTGACAGCATGTCGCGTGCCTTTCTGGGCGGCGGCGTGGTGACCGTCCAGGGCGATTCTTTCCGAACCGGCAGCGGATCGGTCGAATCCTTCCAGAACATGGCAAAGAAGGCGGTTCAGGCAGCGGTGATGACCCCCGCTCAATAAACACCAACGCTGCAAGACCTGAAGAGCGCCAGCAATCGCATCATCACGCCATCAAGCCCGGCGAGCGCTTCCTGCGTGTCGGTGGCACCACCCATTAACCAGGAGGACAGCATGACCACCCATCCATTCGCCGCGCCCGTCGTCGACGCCCTCTCCGTGCGGGTGCTGGTGGATTCGCGCTATGAGCGCTTCCTGCCGCGGATGGACCATCCGCACGTGAAGATCGAGCACGTCGGCCGCATCGTCGGCCGGCCGGAGAGCACCTTCGCCTGCGAGTGGGGCCTGTCGTTGCATCTGACCTCGGAGAAGGACGGTGCGAAGGCGCAGTACGTGCTCGACTTCGGTTACACGCCGGAGATCATCAACCGCAACTTCGAACTGCTCGGTATCGAACCCGGCAAGATCAACGGCCTGATCCTCAGCCACGGCCACCTCGACCACTTCGGCGGTCTGCAGGGTTTCGTCAAGCAGCATCGCGGGCAGATGCGCGATGACCTCGCGCTGTATGTCGGTGGCGAGACCATCTTCCGCACCAAGTGGGTGAAGGAAGGCGGCGAGACCCTGCCATGGTGCACCCTCGACCGCGCGGCGCTGGAGGCGCAGAAGGTGCTGCCGGTGTGCTGCCCGCAGCCGCAGGCGCTGGATGGCGCCTTCACCTCGGGCTACATCGAGCGCAGTTCCTTCGAGACCGTGACTGGCGGCTCGCTGGTGGTGGACGACCATTTCACGCCGACCGAGCGCGCGGGCAACCTGGTCAAGGACACCCATCCCGACGAACACGCCACCTGCTACATCGTCAAGGGCAAGGGCCTGGTGGTGATTTCATCCTGCGGCCACACCGGCATCATCAACACCGTGAGGAGCGCGATGAAGGCCGCCAACACCGACAAGGTACACGCCGTGATGGGCGGCTTCCATCTGGGCCCTGCGCCGGTGGATTACCTGCAGCACACGCTGAAGGAACTGCAGGCGATCAATCCCGACGTGATCGTGCCGATGCATTGCACCGGCGAACGCTTCATCGACATGCTGCGCCAGCAGATGCCGGATCGCGTGGTGTATTCGAACGTGGGCAGCCGCTATACCTTCGGCCTGCAGTAAGCCACGCCCCGGATATCTTTTCAGCTGCCGGTGCGGACCGCCTTGTCATCGCCCGGTACATCGCCGGGGTGCGAGCATGAATCCGGTCCTAGATCAGCGTGCGGCAGGTTCCAGCCCGGTCGCACGGATGTCGTCGGCCGCCTCCGCCGAGGCGAGGAACTCGATCGCGCGTACCGCCGCTTCCGGATGCACGGCGCTCACGCCGACTGCCGCGCTGAAGGTCGTGAACAGCTGGACCTCGTCCGGCAGCGGGGTGATGTGCGCAATGCCCTCGATCGGCAGCAGTTCGCTTACCTGCTGGAAGCCGATTTCGATCTCGCCATTGGCGATGAATGTGCCGACGCGTTGGCCGTTGCCGACGAACTGGCACCTCGGCATCACTTCGTCATGGATGCCCAGCCGCCGGAACAACTCGGTGGTGAGGTAGCGCCCGCTCACGCTCGCGGAATAACCGATCGAGCCGGCGCGCAACAGGGTGTCGCGCAGGGCGTCGACCGTGCCGATGTCGGGTGCTGGCGCTCCGGCCCGTACCGCGACCCCGATCACCGACTGTGCCAGCAGCACACGGCCTTCCGCCCGGGCGTGGCCGTCGCGGATGAACCCCTGCATGACGCTGTCGTCGCAGACCACGAGGTCGGCGACTTCGCCGCGTTTCAGCCGGTTGGGGATCGAAGTGTCCCCGGTGCCGATCGACGTGGTGACGGTGACGACCTTCAGTCCAGTGATGCGTTCGACGGCGGGCAGCAGCCGGAGGTGGGCGGCGGTGAATGCGCCTGAAGTCATCACCCGCAATTCTCTGCTCATTGATTCGCCCATACACTGTGTCTATTGAGGAGCATAGCATCGTGACATTGCGGCGATGGCTGCGCGGCGTACTTCCGCCCTGCAGCGCGACGTCCTCCGGCCGAGGCGCGCTGTGCTCCGGGGGCGCCCGTTCCGGGGTATTCTTTCCCGGTTCGCCGTGCAGAGGAGGCCAGTGCGTGATCCAGAATGACAAGACCCGTCGCCCGGTTCCGGCAGCTCCCCTGGCTGGACGGGCCGTACTGGTTGCCCTGGCAGCCACCACCCTGCTCACCGCCGCTGGTGCGACCCGGGCCGCGGATGCACCCTATCCGACACGGCCGATCCGTATCATCGTGCCGTTCGCGACCGGCGGTGGCAACGACATTGCTGCGCGCTTCCTTGCGCAGATGTTCCAGGATTCGTTCGGCCAGCAGGGCCTGGTCGACAACCGTCCCGGTGCCGGCAGCACGCTGGGCACCGCGATCGCCGCCCAGGCCCAGCCGGACGGCCACACCATCCTGATCACGCACAACGCGATAGCCATCAACGAAAGCCTGTATGCGAAGCTGCCATACAGCGTGCGCGACTTCGCGCAGGTCGCGTTCATCGCCGAGACCACCAACGTGCTGGTGGTGCATCCATCGATGAACGTGAAGAGCGTGAAGGAACTGCTGGCGCTGCTGCGTTCCAGGAAAGGCGTATTCAACTACGCGAGCACCGGCGCTGGTGGCACCTCGCACCTGGCGGCCGAATACTTCAAGCAGATGACCGGCACCGACATGGTCCACGTGCCGTACAAGGGCACCGGCCCGGCACTGGCCGACCTGGTCGGCGGAGCGACCCAGTTCATGATCTCGGGCGCACCGGGCACGCTCGGCTTCATCAAGGGCAACCGCCTGGTGCCGTTGGCCACCACGGGCGCGAAGCGCTGGGCCCAGCTGCCCGACCTGCCGACGCTGTCCGAAGCCGGCGTCCCCGGCTACCAGTTCGACCTCTGGTACGGCGCGCATGCCCCGGCGAAGACGCCGCGCTACATCGTCAACCGGCTCAACGCCGAAATCAACAAGTCTCTGCAGGTGCCGGCGCTGCGCGCCCGGCTCGTCGATGCAGGCCTCGATCCAGTGGCCTTGTCGCCGGAAGAGTTCACGAAGTTCGTGCGCATCGAGACCGAGCGGGCGCGCAAGATCATCCAGGCGTCGGGCGCCAGGCCGGAGTAGAGACCTGGCAGGGGAGGGTGCGCCGGCCCTGGCCACCGCGCGGTTGGTCGGTCAAGGCCGGAAAGGCCTGCTCGACGATCCGCATTCAGTCCGTGATCTCGAGAACCACCTTTCCATGGCTTTTGCGCGCCTGCAGCGCAGCCATCGATTCCCTGTAGCGCGCCATCGGACAACGGCAACGTGGTGTCGGTCAGCGAGTCCTTCTGGCTCCAATATGTCGGTCGGTGACACCAGGGACGCACGACATCGGTGGACTGCCGCAAACACCACGTCGTGGTGTAGAGTCCTGTTTAATGAAACCGTTAATGGATAATGTAACATGGCTTTCCGCGCATCCGACGTTGTTCCCATCAGCGAAGCCCGCGCTCGCCTGACCGAGCTGGCCGAGGATGTTGTCGGCTCCGGGGCTGAGAAAGTTCTGACCAAGAACGGGGCAAGCTACGTGGCGCTCGTCGACGCACGCCGGCTCGACTACTACCACGCTCTCGAAGCCGAGCACGCCAACCTCGTTCTCGCCGACGATGCCATCACGGGGCTCAAGGAAGCGCTGTCCGGGGCGTTCGTCTCCGACGACGAACTCGATGAGGCGCTCGGCGTCACGCCAGCTCGGTGAACATTCCAGTTAACGCGAAGGTCAGGGCGGCACCGAACTTCCTGGCCTGTTTGCGTGTCGCTCGGGGGTTCATGGTCGAGCAAGATGCTGCTTCGGCGCCTGGGCGTTTCGAGAAGCTGCAGGCTGAGCTGGTGAAGGCTCGGGGTCTCCTGTCCTTCTCGCCCACCAGTGGTCGACCTGCCAGATTCCTCGACGCGAAGACCGGCTGGGGCCAGTTCCAAGCGCAGCAAGCCGTACAGCTCGCACGCGCGATCGGGATGCCGGTCCTTCGAGAGCTTGTTTTGGCTCGCCACGTCGTGCTTTATGCCCATTCCGAGCGCGATGTACTGCTGCTGTCCCTGCGTCACGAAAGGCAGCTGGTGTACCGGTTGCCTGGATGAATGCCTTTCGCGGCCATTGAGGCAGGCCGCTAGCCTGAGGCAGCAGCGCCTGGGGGCTGGCAGGGGCGGTTGAAAGTACTATTCGCCAAACGCGATCCCTTCAGGCAGCGTGAACAGCGCATCGATGTCGGGGATCGCATCGATGAAGCCCTGCGCCTGCAGGTAGCCGGCGAGCTTGGCGACCACCATCCGGTTCACCGGCGT
>CAIQON010000195.1 GCA_903873475.1 uncultured bacterium | reverse complement strand
GGTCGGCGAAACTGTCACCGACCAGCAGCGTGTAGATGTCGAACTTGGCCAGTACCGCCAGCGCCGGCGCGGTGAAGTAGAGCAGGAAGATGAAGAACAGCGACCAGAACACCGAGCGCCGGGCCTCCTTCACCGAGGGCGTGGTGTAGTAGCGCATCAGGATGTGCGGCAGCGCAGCGGTACCCACCATCAGGCAGAACACCAGCGCGAGGAAGTTCAGCCGCGCGGTGTCGCGGGCCGCTTCGGTGGCACCCGGGAACGGTGTCGCATGCGGACGCGGAGGTGCCGCGCGCGCGGTGTTCGCGTTGCGTGCCGCAGTCCATGCGGTGCGCGCGGCATCCGCGCTCGCCGGGTAGCCAGCCAGGGCCTTCTCCGCGGCCGTGACCGCCTCGGCGGGCGCATTGGATGCCTTCAGGTCGGACACCTTCTGCGCGAGGTCGGCGCGTCCCTTCTCCCAGGATCCGGGCAGGCCCTTGATCTGCGCATCGAGCGCGGCGGCGCGTTCGCGGAAGATGCCGCGCACCTCGAGTTCCTTCGGATCAGCGGTCAGCACCTTCTCGCGCTCGGTCACTTTCTCGAGCACCGTGCCGTAGACCGCCTGCGGCACCGGGATGCCAGTGTGCTTGTACGCCAGCATCACCACCGGGATCATGTAGGCGACGATCAGGATGATGTACTGCGCCACCTGGGTCCAGGTGACTGCACGCATGCCGCCGAGGAACGAACACACCAGGATGCCCAGCAGGCCGACGAACACGCCGACGCCGAACTCGAGCCCGGTGAAACGCGCGGTGATCAGGCCGACGCCATAGATCTGCGCGACGACGTAGACGAACGAGGCGAGGATCGCGGCGAACACCCCGATCGTGCGCACGATGTTGCCGCCGTAGCGTTCGCCGAGGAAGTCAGGGATGGTGAACTGGCCGAACTTGCGCAGGTAGGGCGCCAGGAACAGCGCGACCAGCACGTAGCCGCCAGTCCATCCCATGATGAAGGCGAGCCCGTCGTAGCCCTGCAGGTACAGGCCGCCAGCCATGCCGATGAACGACGCGGCCGACATCCAGTCGGAGCCGGTGGCCATGCCGTTGAACACCGCTGGCACGCGGCGTCCGGCGACGTAATACTCGGACAGGTCGGTGGTGCGGCTCATGATGCCGATGCCGGCATACAGGCCGATGGTCGCCAGCAGGAACAGGTAGCCGAGCGTCTTGTTCGGGACACCCATGTATTCGAGTATCGCGACGCCGACCAGGAAGACGAAGAAGCCCCCGGTGTAGAAGGTGTAGTACTTCGTCAGCTGCTGCGTGAAGGTCTTCTGCGAGAACGGAACGTCGCTCATTCGTCGTCTCCTTCGGATACGCCGTATTCCCCGTCGAGCCGGTTCATGTACCAGGCGTAGTAGCCGATGATCGCCACGTACACGATCAGCGCGCCCTGCGCGGCCATGTAGAAGCCGAGCGGAAAGCCGAAGATGACGATCTCGTTCAGTTCGCGCGCGAAGAAGCTCGCGACGAAGGTGACGACGAACCAGATCGACAACAGGATCGCGGTGATCCTGAGGTTCCGGCTCCAGTATTCCTCATGACGCTGGGTGAGCTGCATGTCTTCCCCCTCCAGTTGGCGAAACGTAGCCGTTTTCGGCTGCGCGCACGTGCGACCGGCCGCGTCCTGGGGTCGATCGCGCATGTCACTGCTGCGCACCGCACCCTCGAGGCGCGGCACCCTCCGAATTTCCTCAGCGGCTGGCGCGCCGCAGGCGCGCTGCCCGTACCTGCTTCGTCCGTCTTGCGCGGCGTGGCAGGCTGTTTTTCGATTTCGTGCCGACAGATTAACCAGTAGCGGCAGGCATGCCAAGACCCGCGCTGAATCTTTTCGCTGAAACCTGACCGATAAACGACAGATCTGGCACCCGCGCGCCGCGGCAATACGGC
>CAIQON010000194.1 GCA_903873475.1 uncultured bacterium | reverse complement strand
GTGGCGCGCGGAGGCGCTGGACGCCGGCGCTGCGGTCGCGTCGCACTATCCATCCGGCGACGCTCATGTCCATGCATTTCCGCAGCCGTTCTCGCCACGCAACTGGCAGGTGCTGGTGGCTCACGGCGATGCCTTCGACCTGGCGTGGTTGAAGGTCGGCACACGGCCGTCGGTCCCCGTCGGGACAGCCCCGGACGAGCCGCGCGACGGCTCTCCCGAGGCATCGACGAATGCCGCGGCGATACCGGGCGGTCCGAGCGTCGGCGAGCCGCTGTCGGTCCGCTCGGCGCTGGCCAGGCTGAGCGCGGCGTATGCCGAGCCTGCGCAGGCCCGATGGATCCAGGTATTCCGCTTCGGCGACGAGGGTGGCCGCGCCGAGTTCGCGCGCACGGCCTGGAGCCGGCCGGAGTTCGCCGGATTCCGCCGCTTCAGCGTCTACACGGTACTCAGCCATGTCGAGTATCGTGCCGATGTGCGCCTGGCCTGTGCGTGGTTCTACGACGCCCGGTTTGCATGGCCCGGCGTCGCGCCGTCCTACCGCTTCGGCTCCTGCCAGCACCTGGACGACAGCACATGGAGCGTGCAGCGTGCCCCAGGCCCGCTGTCGCTGTTGTAGCCCCCCCTCGATCCGTGGAGACCCCGAGATGAACCGTCATCGACTACCCGCCGTATTCATGCGAGGCGGCACCAGCAAGGCCCTGATGCTGCACCGGCAGGACCTGCCCTCCGAACAGGGCGACCGGGATGCGATGTTCCTGCGCGCGATGGGATCGCCCGATCCCAACGGCCGCCAGCTCGACGGAATGGGTGGCGGCCTGTCGTCGGTGTCGAAGGTGTGCGTGCTCTCGCGCTCGGCGCGCGCCGATGCCGACATCGACTACACCTTCGCCCAGGTGATGGTGAAGGATGCGCATGTCGACTACAGCGGCAACTGCGGCAACATGTCATCGGCAGTCGGGCCGTTCGCGGTGGACGAAGGGCTGGTCGAGGCGGCCGATGGGCAGGCGACGGTGCGCATCTACAACACGAACACCGACAAGATCATCCATGCCACGTTCCCGGTGCATGGTGGCCAGGCGGTGGAGACGGGCGAACTGGCGATCCCCGGCGTCGCCGGTACCGGTGCCCCGATCCGCCTCGACTTTCTTTCGCCCGGCGGCGCCAGCACCGGCCGCCTGCTGCCGACCGGCAACGTGGTGGACCGCATCGACGTGCCCGGCCTCGGGCCGGTCGAGGTGTCGATGGTCGATGCAGCCAATGCCTGCGTGCTGGTCGCGGCGTCGTCGCTGGGGCTGTCCGGGCTCGAGATGCCCGGTGACCTCGAGGCCGATGCGGTGACGATGGAGCGCCTCTCGGCGATCCGCCTGCAGGCATCGGTCGCGATGGGCCTCGCCCGGACGATCGACGAGGCGCGCAGCCGTACGGTGGTGCCTTTTGTCGGCTTCGTGGCGCCGCCGAAGGCCGCACATACGCTGTCGGGCGAGTCGATCGTGCCCGACGCGGTCGACCTGACGGCGCGCATGCTGTCCAACGGTCAGCCGCACCGTGCGCTGCCGCTGACCGCATCGCTGTGCATCGCGGTGGCGGCGTCCATCGAGGGTACGGTGGCCTGGCGCGCACGGCGAACCGATGGCGGCGACGGTGCGGCCGGCGGGACACTGCGCATCGCAATGCCCTCCGGCGTGCTCACCGTGGGTGCCGAGGTGGAGTGCCAGGCCGGACAGTGGTCCGCGCTGCGCGGTTCGTTCTATCGAACCGCGCGCCGGCTGTTCGACGGAAAGGTGTACTACTGAGCCCTCGTGTCCCTCAGTCAGGGCGGAAGGCGGACAGTTCCACCGGCCCGTCGTAGAGCGAACGCGTCGCCGCGAGCAGGCGCGAGGATGCGTCGTCGCTCCACTGCCCGTAGGTGGTATTGCCGCGGAACTTGGACTCCAGCTCTTCGCGCGACAGCGGGGCGTGCACGCCACCGCGGATGAACGGCTGGCGCTCCTCGACCACGCGCCCGTCGGCCAGCGTGAACCTCACATGGCCGGTGTAGGCGCGCGGATACGGATTCGCCGGGTCGACGACGTAGCGCACCTTCGAGGCGAGGGCGAGGATGCGCTCGTCGCGCACCGTGGCCGGGGTGAAGGCGTCCAGGCCCGCCGAGCCGGTGATGAAGCCGACCGCGATGTTGAACGGGGCGCTGAACTTCGCGCCGTATTCGGTCGCCGGCCGGTGCTTGGAGGCGAGCGGCTCCCAGAGGCGATGCACGTAGCCCTCGGCCGTCTCGCACAGCACGTCGACCACATCCTCGGCCTGGAACCCCTCGGCCCGGGCCCGGCGCGCCAGGCGCAGCGCACAGTCGATGTAGGGCTGGTTCATCGTGCCGGTGGCATACGGCTTGAAGGTGATCGACAGCATCGTCCAGTCGGTGCCGAAGCCGTCCAGCAGCGCGGCATAGTCGCCCTCGGCACTGTGCGCAAAGCCGTTGTACAGGCCATGCGTTCCTTCGAACACGGTGCGCGGCGCGAAGAACCCCTGCTGCCCGATGCGCGCGGCGCGAACGCCGCATTGCGCCGCCCATCCGGCATGCAGGCGCTTGGTCCACGAGCCTTCGGCGAGGTACTCGATGATGCCGCTGGCCATGCTGCCGGCAGTGCCCAGCGCATCGACGGCCTGCCGGCGGGTGAGCCCGAGCGCGACCGACACGGCCAGCGTGGCGGCCATGGTGCCGAGGATGGCGGTGGGATGGAAACCCGAGCGGTGGATCGCCTTCGGCACGACGCGGCTCATCCGGCACAGGGCTTCGGTGCCGGCGACGATGCCGGCGAGTGCAGACTGCCCGTCGCGTCCGAAACGTTCGCATGCCGCGAGCACGGCGGGCACGATCACCGTGGCGCTGTGTACCGGGCCGCCTTCGTATGTGTCGTCGAAATCCTCGCCGTGCGCGGCCGTGCCGTTGATCAGCGCAGCATCCTCGGCGCTGAAGCGTGCGGCATGCCCGATCGCCGTCGCCGGCCCGCCGCTGTCGACCGAGGCCACGAGCGCCCGGATGTAGTCGGTGTCGCGTGCCGCCACGCACAGGCCGGCGACGTCGAGCAGCAGCGACTCGGCCTGGGCACGCACGGCTGCGGGCAGCGTCTTCGGATCGATCGCCAGCGCGAGGTCCACGAGGCGTTCGGCGACCGACACGTCGGGCAGGGCGGGGGCAGGGCTGTTCTGGCTCATGAACGGGTTTCCAGGCACGGGTTCCGGAGGCCGGCCGGGTTTGCCCGGGCCGGGGCAGCGATGCTACCGCGGTTCCGGGGCTCCGCGCCGTGCGCGGCCTGGGCGAGGTGCAGTCCTTGAGTTGTGCCTTCCTATCCTGCACCATCCGCGACTCGACAACGGGCATGGGGGCCTCGAAGGATGAATATCGCTGAATTCTGGACGACGGCGCAGCCGATCCTGATCCATGGTGCGTTCCAGGTCGCCGCCGCGATCGCGTTCTGGGTCGTGGGCACCTGGCTGATCAACCTGGCCGTGCGCGTGCTCAGCGCTGCGCTCGAGCGGCAGAAGGTCGAACCGACCATCCTGCGCTACATCGGTTCGTTCGTCGCCGTGGTGCTGAAGATCGCGCTGGTCGTCGCGATCCTCGGTTACTTCGGCGTGGAGACGACCACCTTCGCGGCGCTGGTCGCCGGCGTCGGCGTCGCCATCGGCGCGGCCTGGGGCGGGTTGCTCGCCAATTTCGCGGCGGGGGCTTTCCTGGTGGTGCTGCGGCCGTTCAAGGTGGGCGACTTCGTCACCGCCGGCGGCGTCACCGGCACGGTGAAGGAGATCGGCCTGTTCGGCACCGCGATCAATACGCCGGACAACGTGCTGACCGTCGTCGGCAACAACCGGATCTTCGGCGACAGCATCCAGAACTATTCCGCGAACGCCTACCGAAGGGTCGACCTCAAGGCCCAGCTCGCGCAGAGTGCCGACCATGCTGCGGCGATCGCGCTGCTGCGCGACCGCATCGCGAAGATTCCGAACGTGCTGGAGGCACCTGCGCCCGACGTCGAGATCCTCGACTTCACGCCGAGCGGGCCGGTGCTGGCCGTACGGCCGTACTGCAACAACGACCACTACTGGCAGGTGTACTTCGACACGAACCGCACCATACGCGAGTCGTTCGGGGAGGCCGGCTTCCCGGTGCCCGAAACCCCGATCGTGCTGCGCAACGCAAGCTGACGGAGGCGTCCATGGACGGATCATACGGCGGTGGCGGGTCGGCCCAGCTCAACGTCCTCGGCTCGCCGCTGGCGACCTGCTCGGTGCAGCCGCTGACCGGCTACTTCCGAACCGGTTGCTGCGAGACCGCGGCCGACGACTTCGGCAGCCACACCGTGTGTGCCCAGGTGACGGCCGAGTTCCTCGCCTTCTCGAAGGCGCGCGGCAACGACCTGGGCACGCCGATGCCGGCCTACGGGTTCGACGGCCTGAAACCCGGTGACCGCTGGTGCCTGTGCGTCACGCGCTGGAAGGAGGCGCTCGATGCCGGGATGGCACCGCGCGTGGTGCTCGCCGCGACCCACCGGGCGGCCCTGTCGGTGGTCACGCTCGAGCAGCTCATGGCGCACGCGATCGACGCTTGAGCCGCCCGGATGCGCAGCGTGGCCGCGCGCTGACATCGGCAAGGAACCGCGCAGGAGTGACCGACGATGACTGACTCACCGCAGGCAGCGTCGCGGCTGCCGATACGCCTCGCCGTGTTCGACATGGCGGGCACTACCATCCAGGATACCGGGGTGGTACCGCTGGCCTTCGACGCCGCGCTTGCGTCGCAGGGGTTGTCGGCCACCGCTGAAGAACTCGACGCGATTCGCGGTGCCGGCAAGCGCGATGCGATCCGCCAACTCGTGCAGGCGCGCCGCGGCGATGTCGACCTGGACCGCCATGCCGAGGCCGCCTATGACGCATTCCGGGGTGAGCTCGACCGCCGGTTCCGTGCCGGTGGCGCGCGACCGGTCGCGGGGGCCGTCGAGGTGTTCGAGTGGCTGCGCCGGCGCGGGGTGGCGATCGTGCTCAACACGGGTTTCGATCGCGATACCCAGGCGCTGGTGCTGTCCGCCGTGGGCTGGGACCAGGGCGAAGGCAATGGCAGGCGCAAGGGTGTGGCCGATGCGCTCGTCTGCGGCGACGACGTAGCGCAGGGCCGTCCCGCGCCATACATGATCTTCCGCGCGATGGAACGTACCGGGATCACATCGGTGGCCGAGGTGCTGAACATCGGCGACACGGTGCTCGACATCCAGTCGGGCCGCAACGCCGGTTGCGGCGTGAATGTCGCGGTATGCAGCGGCGCACACAGCCGCGACAAGCTGGCTCGCGAAGGCGGCGCACACCTGATCGAAGACGTGTCGCAACTGCCGGCACTGCTCGATCGCCTCGCGGGCGCTGCCCGTTGAATGCCCGGCGGCGCGCGCTGCTTGCTGCGGTGGGCGTGCTGGCGTTGCCCGGTTGCAGCCGTGGCGACAGGCTGGAAGCTACCGCGCACTGGCTGGGCAACGATTTCGCATTCGGATCGGGCATCGCGCTGGGGTCCGCAGACGGTACCCTGGCGACGGTCGCGTTCTTCCCGGAACCATTGCCTGGGGCGACCCTCGACGAGATGAGGCGCCTGCGGTCGGTCACGCAGGCGATGGCTGCGCGCACGACGCCGCATCTGGTCCTGGAGTTGCGCCTGAAGGGGCCGGGCAAGGCAGGGTTCGACAGCCTCGTGCGCTATTCGGTCCTGTTCGCGAACATGGGCGGCTCACCGGTGGCCTTCAACCGCCAGAGCCGGGACTGGGTCAAGGACGGCGGCATCGAGCTGGCGGGCGAGGCGAGGGCGGGCGAGCGGCTGCTCGGGCGCGTACGCCGCGCGGGTGCGACCGATGTCGAGGGCTCGGACCGCCCTTACCGCTGGGACCTCAGCTTCGACACGGTCGTGGCGGCGTAGCGGCCCGGTGGCGCGTCAGTCTTCGCGCCGCATCTGCGGGAACAGGATCACGTCGCGGATCGTGCTGCTGTCGGTCAGCAGCATCACCAGCCGGTCGATGCCGATGCCTTCCCCTCCGCACGGCGGCAGGCCGTACTCGAGCGCGCGCACGTAGTCGGCGTCGTAGTGCATCGCCTCTGCATCGCCGGACGCCTTGCGGTTCGCCTGCTGCCGGAACACCGAGGCCTGCTCGTCGGGATCGTTCAGCTCGGAGAAACCGTTGGCGATCTCGCGTCCGGCGATGAACAGTTCGAAGCGCTCGGTGATCGACGGGTCGGCATCGTTGCGCCGCGCCAGCGGCGACACTTCGGCCGGGTAGTCGATGATGAAGGTCGGCTCGAACAGCTGCGTCTCGACCGTCGCGTCGAACAGCGACAGCTGCATGCCACCCAGCCCGTCGTCGGGGTGCGCAGCCTCTCCCAGGCGCGCAAGTTCGCCCGCCAGCCAGCTTCGGTCGGACAGTTGCGCCGGCGTGTACTGCGGCGCGTACTTCGCGATCGCCTCGAGGATCGTGAGCTTCGCGAACGGCTTGCCGAAGTCGATCTCGCGTCCCTGGTAGGTGACCTTCTCGCTGCCGGTGACGGTGCGCGCGACCTGCGCGAACATCTGCTCGGTCAGCGCCATCAGCTCGCGGTAGCGGGTGTAGGCCGAGTAGAACTCGAGCATCGTGAACTCGGGATTGTGCCGGGTCGAGATGCCTTCGTTGCGGAAGTTCCGGTTTATCTCGAACACCCGTTCGAAGCCGCCCACCACCAGGCGCTTCAGGTAGAGCTCGGGCGCGATGCGCAGGAACAGCTCCATGTCGAGGGCATTGTGATGGGTCGCGAACGGCCGCGCGTTCGCGCCACCCGGGATCGGGTGCATCATCGGCGTCTCGACTTCCAGGTAGCCGCGGTCGAGCAGGAACTGCCGCACCGCCTGCACGGTGCGCGAGCGCGCGAGGAAGGTCCTGCGCGAATCCTCGTTCACCATCAGGTCGAGATAGCGCTGCCGGTAACGCTGCTCCTGGTCGGTCAGGCCATGGAATTTTTCCGGCAGCGGGCGCAGAGACTTGGTCAGCAGGCGGATGGACGACACGCGCACCGTGAGTTCGCCGGTCTTGGTGCGGAACAGCACGCCGGTTGCGCCGACGATGTCGCCAAGGTCGTAGTGCTTGAATGCCTCGTGCGCCTCGGCGCCGGTGCCATCGTCGGACACGTAGAGCTGGATCATTCCCGATCCGTCGCGCACGCTGGCAAAGCTTGCCTTGCCCATCACCCGCTTGAGCAGGATGCGGCCAGCCAGCGTCACTTCGACCGGCCCGGCTTCGAGCGCGGCCTTGTCGTGGCTGGCATGGGCGGCCTGCAGGTCGCCCGCCAGGTGCACGCGGTCGAAATCGTTCGGATAGGCGATGCCGGCGGCGCGCAGCGCGGCCAGCTTGGCGCGCCGCTCGGCGACGATATGGTCGGTGTCGACCGGAACGGCCGTCGGGGTGCTGGAAGCGTCGGTCATTTACACACCCTGCTTGAGGCTGGCGTTGATGAAGTCGTCGAGGTCGCCGTCCAGCACGCGCTGCGTGTCGCCGACCTCGTGGTTGGTGCGCAGGTCCTTGATGCGCGACTGGTCGAGCACGTAGGAGCGGATCTGGTGGCCCCAGGCGATGTCGGTCTTGGACTCTTCCATCGCCTGCTTCTCCTCGTTCCGCTTGCGCAGTTCGAGCTCGTACAGGCGCGACTTGAGCATCGCCATCGCCTCGGCCCGGTTGCGGTGCTGCGAGC
>CAIQON010000193.1 GCA_903873475.1 uncultured bacterium | reverse complement strand
CGCGCGCCTTCTTCTCTTTCATTTCAACTTCGGTTGCAGCACCGACCTTGATCAGCGCAACGCCGCCGGCCAGCTTGGCAACGCGTTCCTGCAGCTTCTCGCTGTCGTAATCGCTGGTCGAGGTTTCGATCTGCGCACGGATCTGCTTGACGCGTGCTTCGATGTTGGCAGCAACGCCGGCGCCGTCGATCAGCGTGGTGTTTTCCTTGCCGACTTCGATACGCTTGGCCTGGCCGAGTTCTTCCAGGGTAGCCTTCTCGAGGGTCAGGCCGACTTCTTCAGCGATCACCTGGCCACCGGTCAGGATGGCGATGTCTTCGAGCATAGCCTTGCGACGGTCGCCGAAGCCAGGCGCCTTGACGGCACAGGTCTTCAGGATGCCACGGATGTTGTTCACCACCAGGGTGGCCAGCGCCTCGCCATCGACGTCCTCGGCGATGATCAGCAGCGGACGGCCGGCCTTGGCGACCTGCTCGAGTACGGGCAGCAGGTCACGGATGTTCGAGATCTTCTTGTCGTGCAGGAGGATGAAGGGGTTCTCGAGCACCGCCTGCTGCTTCTCGGCGGTGTTGATGAAGTAGGGCGAGAGGTAGCCACGGTCGAACTGCATGCCCTCGACGATGTCGAGTTCGTTCTCGAGCGACTTGCCGTCTTCGACGGTGATCACGCCTTCCTTGCCGACCTTGTCCATCGCCTTGGCGATGATGTCGCCGATGTCGCTGTCGGAGTTCGCCGAGATCGAGCCGACCTGTGCGATTTCCTTGTTGGTCGTGCAGGGCTTGCTGATCTTCTTCAGTTCGGCCACGACCGACTCGACGGCCTTGTCGATGCCGCGCTTCAGGTCCATCGGGTTCATGCCGGCGGCAACGTACTTCATGCCTTCCTGCACGATCGACTGGGCCAGCACGGTGGCGGTGGTGGTGCCGTCACCGGCGATGTCGGAGGTCTTCGAAGCGACTTCCTTCAGCATCTGCGCGCCCATGTTCTCGAACTTGTCCTTCAGTTCGATTTCCTTGGCGACGGAGACACCGTCCTTGGTCACGGTCGGGGCGCCGAAGCTGCGCTCGAGCACGACGTTGCGGCCTTTCGGGCCGAGGGTGACCTTGACCGCATCGGCCAGCACGTTCACGCCGACGACGATCTTGGACCGTGCGCTGTCGTGGAATTTGACGTCTTTAGCTGCCATGTCTGAATCTCCTGAATACTGGGGTTGTTCTGCTGCGGAACGAAGAGAGGCTGGTTACAGATCGACCACGCCCATGATGTCTTCCTCGCGCATCACGAGGAACTCTTCGCCCTTGACCTTGACGGTCTGGCCAGAGTATTTGCCGAACAGGACACGGTCGCCGACCTTCACGTCCAGCGGGCGGGTCTTGCCGTCTTCGAGGATCTTGCCGTTACCGATCGCGATGACTTCGCCCTGATCGGGCTTTTCTGCAGCGGTGTCGGGGATGACGATGCCGGAGGCGGTCTTGCGCTCTTCTTCGAGGCGACGGACGACGACGCGGTCGTGCAGCGGACGGATTTTCATGGGTAGATCTCCTGCTTGGATGACTGCTGTTGAACACAACCGAGCACCGGAAGCCGACGGCAGATACTTTGCCTGCCGCTCGACTTGTTAGCACTCGCCGAAATCGAGTGCTAATAATAGACGGGCTGTGCGGTAAATTGCAAGCGACCCGGCCTGTCCGACCTGGCCACCAGCCCGTCGGATCAACTTGTCCCGACGGCCGCCGATAACGAATTCCGGCAGGGCTGTGGCGAATCCGACTCGTTTCCGTCGAGCAGGGGCCGCGCGCACAGGCGCGGCGCACGGATCTGTGCACGGATGCAAGGCCTGCGACGTTAAACTAGCGGATTTCCCGGAATTTCAACTTCGACGGGCCTCGGTGCTGTCTGCCGCGCCGTCTCTGTCTCTGTCCCTGCTCCCCCTCAAAGCATGCACCTCCCCGCTCCAGTACAAATCGTCCAGCCCCTCCCCGCCTCGTTCGGACGCCGCCGCGCGCTCGCCTCAGGCCTGTTCTCGCTGGCCGTCGGCGGCATGCCCGCGCTCGCGGGCGCCCAGGGACGCATGCCGCCCCAGCAGGCGCAGCCGGCAGCCATCCCGGCCAGCCTGTCGCCGCTCCCCCAGGCCGACCGGCGGCTCACTGCCGCAGCGCAACTGATGGCCGGCATCGTCCCGTCTGCCGGCGACCCGGTGATCGACCGTTTCGTCGCGCTCGAGGCGTTCAGGGCGCACCAGGAGTGGATGCGCGAGCAGTGGGCGCCGGTGCGCGCGCGGCTGATCGCCATGGAAGGCTGGCGCGAACAGAACATCCGCGTCCCGGACGCTCGCAGCCGGACGATGCTCTATCCGTTCAGCGGCCCCGATTTCCTCAACGCGTATGCGCTTTTCCCGAACCACGCGCGCTACGTGTTCTTCAGCCTGGAACGACCGAGCGAACTGCCCGACCTCGCCACCAAGTCGCCCCAGGAGTTCGCCGAACTGCTGGCGAGCGTGCGCGAAGCGTTGCGCGACATCTTCGAGCGCAACTACTTCATCACCTCGTACATGAGCCGCCAGCTGACCGCACCGCGACTGCGCGGCACGGTACCGGTGATCGCGGTGATGATGGCGCTGTACAACCGCCAGATCGTCTCCGCCGAGCCGGTAGACCTGTTCCCGGAACTCACTGCCGCCTACGCCGATCCGGCCAGCAAGCGTCCGCGCATGCCGCTGCGCGGGATACGCATCGTGTTCATGGACCCGGCGACGCGCACCACGCAGTCGCTTCAGTACTTCTCGCTCGACGCGACCGACCGCGCGCTCGCGTTCTACCCTGAATTCACCACCTGGCTGAGCCGCCAGGGCCCGGCCACCGCGCTGGTGAAGTCCGCGTCCTACCTGCTGCACGACCGGCAGTTCCTGCAGGTACGCGAGGCACTGCTGTCGACCGCCGATACCCTGGTACAGGACGACACCGGCGTGCCATACCGCGTGCTGCGCCAGGCCGGCTACGACGTGCAGTTGTACGGCGAATACCGCAAGCCGATCCCGCCGCTAGCCTACGGCTACCAGCGCGACCTGCAAGAGTCGTTCATCAAGAACGGCAACCCGGCCCGGCTGCCGTTCCCGTTCGGCTACCACTGGCGCGAAGGCGGGGCCGGCTCCGGCCTGCTGATCGCCACCCGTCCGCTGACCACCGCGGGCGCGCAGGCCACCATCGTTCGCTGAACGTCGAACGCCCGGCCACGCACGCATGGTGACCGGCACCGACTTCACCTTGCCGCCAGGCACCGCGCGGGGCACGTTCGAGGCCCCGGACGGCGTGCGGCTGTCCTTCCTGCAATCGGGCGAACGCTCCGCTCGCCCATCCTTCCTGCTGCTGCCGGGCTGGAGCATGCCGGCCTGGATCTGGGCCGGGCAGTTCGGCCCGCTCGCGGCAGATCGTGCGGTCTTCGCGCTGGATCCGCGCGGGCAGGGCGAATCGGATCGCCCGGCGGAGGGTTACGACATCCGCACCCGCGCACGCGACCTGCATGCGTTCGCCGCTTCGATCGCACCGGTGGTGGTGGTCGGCTGGTCGCTGGCGGCACTGGAGACCCTGCACGCGATCCGCCAGTTCGGCAGCATGCCGTTCGCCGGCGTCGTGCTGGTCGACAGTTCGGTCGGCGAAGAACCGGCGCCGCCCCCCGGCTCGCCGTTCATCGATGCGCTCCAGGCCGATCGCGAATCCGCCCTGGACGGTTTCGTGCGCGCAGTCTTCGCGAGCGGCCGACCGGAGGCGGAAGTGCGTGCGCTGGTGGACGGCGCGCTGCGCATGCCGCTGGCGGCGAGCATCGCGCTGTTCCCCCGCGACATCCCGCGCGAGTACTGGCGCGAGGTCGTACGGTCGATCGAACTGCCCCTGCTCTACGCGGTGTCTGCGCAGTTCCAGGAACAGGCCTGGAACCTGCGCCTGCAGCGGCCGCGCACGCAGGTCGAAGTATTCCACCGCTCGGGCCATGCACTGTTCGCCGATGAGCCTGACCGGTTCAACCGGCTGCTGATCCACTTCGCACGCAAGATCGGCAGCCAGGGCGCATGAGTGCCAACGACACGCTGCTTGCACGCAGCCTCGCGCACGTGTGGAACCCGTGCACGCAGATGAAGCAGCACGACACCTGGCCGATGGTGCCGATCGCGCGCGGTGAAGGCGCATGGCTGTACGACCTCGAAGGCCGCCGCTACCTCGACGCCATCAGTTCGTGGTGGGTGAACCTGTTCGGCCATTGCAATCCCCGCATCGGCGGTCCGCTGACGGAGCAACTGCGCACGCTCGACCATGTGATGCTCGCCGGCTTCACGCATCCGCCGGTGGTCGAACTGTCGGAGCGGCTCAGCGCACTGGCACCGCGCGCGTCCGACAGCAGGTTGTCCGCGAGCAGCGGCCCCCTCGGCCATGCCAGCTACGCCAGTGACGGCGCCTCGGCGACCGAGATCGCGCTGAAGATGGCCTTCCACTACTGGCGCAACCTCGGCCAGCCATCGAAGCAGCGTTTCATCGCGCTGGCCGGCAGCTACCACGGCGAGACGCTCGGTGCCCTCTCGGTGACCGACCTCGCGCTGTTCCGCGATGCATATGCGCCGCTGCTGAAGCTGCCGCTGATCGTGCCCGCACCCGGCCCCGCGACCGCCCTGCCCTGCTGCGCCGAATGCACCACCGGCGCGCTGGCGGCACTCGAGGTCGAACTCGAACGATCGGCAGGATCGGTCGCGGCGATGATCGTCGAGCCGCTGGTGCAGGGCGCCTCCGGCATGCGCATGTACCACCCGGACTACCTCGCCGGCGCGCGCGCCCTGTGCACGAAGCATGGCGTCCTGCTGATCGCCGACGAGATCATGACCGGCATGGGCCGCACCGGCACGATGTTCGCCTGCGAGCAGGCAGGCATCCAGCCAGACTTCCTCTGCCTGTCGAAGGGCATCACCGGCGGCTACCTGCCGCTGTCGGTCGTGCTGACCACCGACGAGGTCTACGACGCGTTCTACGACGACAGCAGCGCACGTGCGTTCCTGCATTCGCATTCGTACACCGGCAATCCGCTCGCCTGCAGGGCTGCGCTCGCCACGCTGGACATCTTCGCGCAGGACGGTACGGTCGAGGCAAACCGTGCACGCTCCGCGCAGCTCACGGCGCGCGCGCAGCCGCTGGCGGCCCATCCGCGGGTGCGCAACTTCCGCAACCTCGGCATGATCTGGGCCTTCGAGGTCGATTGCGAAGACACGGCGTTCGGGCGCAGGCTGTTCACCGCCGCGCTCGAGCGCGAACTGCTGCTGCGCCCGATCGGCACGACCGTCTACTTCATGCCACCCTACATCCTCGACGATGCGCAGGTCGCGCACCTGGTCGATGCCACCCTCGATGCGCTGCATGCGGTGCTGAAAGACTGATCCGGCCATGCTCGCGACTGAACCGACACTCACCTTCCTTGGCGGCACGGGCGAAGTCACCGGCTCCTGCTACCTGGTCGAGGCGCCCGGGCTGCGCTTCCTCGTCGATTGCGGGATGTTCCAGGGCGGGCGCGAAGCCGGGGACAAGAACCGCCGTCCGTTCCCGTTCGACCCTGCCGCGCTCGACTTCGTGCTGCTGACCCATGCGCACATCGATCACAGCGGGCTGCTGCCGAGGCTCGCCGCCGAGGGGTTCTCCGGCGTGATCCACTCGACGGCGCCCACGGCAGACCTCGCAGCGGTGATGCTGCGCGACTCCGCGTTCATCCAGGAGAAGGAAGCCGAATGGTCGCGCAAGTCTGCGCGGGCTTCGGCCGGCCAGCGCGGCTCCAGACATCCGCCGCGCCGCCACGACGACCTGGCAGTCGAACCGCTGTACCGCATGGCCGACGCCGAGCGGGCGATCGCGCTGTTCGCCGGCACCCGCTACGAAGCGCCATTCGAGCCGCGTCCGGGCGTGCGGGTCGTGTTCCGCGATGCCGGCCACATCCTCGGATCGGCCAGCGTCGAGGTCATGCTCGTCCTGCCCGACGGCACACATCGCATCGTGTTCTCGGGCGACCTCGGCCAGCCCGGCCATCCGATCGTGCGCGATGCGGTGCCGGTACCCCAGGCCGACACGCTGCTGGTCGAAGCGACCTACGGCGACCGCATGCACCGCCCGATGGATGAGACGCTGGACGAACTGGTCGAGGCACTGACCAGTGCACTCGTCGAGCGCAAGGGCAACGTCGTGATCCCGGCGTTCGCGGTGGGCCGCACGCAAGACCTGCTGATGCTGCTCATCCGCCTGACCCGCGAGGGCCGGCTGCCGCCGATGGAGGTCTACGTCGACTCGCCGCTGGCCACGAGTGCGACGCAGATCACGCTGAAGCACCATGCGGAACTCGACGATGAAGCCGCGCACCTCGGCCGCTGGCTCGCGTCGGCGAAGGGGTATCCGCGCATCCATTTCTCGGAGTCGGTCGAAGACTCGATGTTCATCAACACATCCGCGACGGTGCCGTGATCATTTCCGCCAGCGGCATGTGCGATGCCGGGCGGATCAAGCATCACCTGAAGTACAACCTGCCGCGCCCGGAATGCGCGGTGATCATCACCGGCTTCCAGGCGCAGGGCACGCTGGGCCGGCGCATCGTCGACGGTGCGCGGCTGGTGCGCCTGTTCGGCGAGGAAGTGCCGGTACGCGCGCGGGTGTTCACCATCGGCGGGCTGTCGGCCCATGCCGACCAGGGCGCGCTGCTCGGCTGGCTCGGCGGGTTCCGGCAGCCGCCCGACCATACCTGGGTCGTGCATGGCGAAGCCAGCGCCGCCGCCGCCTTCGCGCAGGTGGTCGGCGACCGGCTCGGCTGGCCGGCCGCGGTGGCAGAAACCGGGCAGGCGATCGTGCTGGCGTTGAAGCCGCCGGTGCCATGACCGCGGCCTTTGCCCACGGCCGACGCGGTACGCGGACGCTGTTGCGCGCCGTCCGCGCGGCCTGCATCGCCATCCTGCTGCCGCTCGCGCTGCCCGCGGCGGCACAGCCCGGCAACGGCACCGGCAACGGCGTGCAGCCGCGTGGCCGTACGCCGGCGGTGGTCGCGAACGCACTGGCCCGCTCGGGCATCCCGGAGTCGGCGGTCGGCCTGCTGGTGCAGGACCTCGACGGCGGCGAACCCTTGGTCGCGCTCAATGCCGACAGCGCGATGAACCCCGCCTCGACGATGAAGCTGCTGACCACCTTCGCGGCGCTGGAACTGCTCGGCCCCTCGTTCACCTGGCGCACCGAGATGGTGACCCAGGCGCCGCAGCGCGGCGACGTGCTCGACGGCGACCTGGTGATCCGCGGCAGCGGCGATCCCCGCCTGACCCAGGAGGCGTTCTGGCTGATGCTGCGCACCCTGCGTGCACGCGGCATCCGCGAGATCCGCGGCGACCTGGTGCTCGACCGCAGCGCGTTCGCGATAGAGGCGCGCGATGCGTCGGTATTCGACAACGAGCCTTCGCGGCCCTACAACACACCGCCCGACGCGCTGCTGGTCAACTTCCGCGCGGTCATGGTGCGCCTGCTGCCCGACCCTCAGCGCGGCGTGGTCACGGTGAGCCTCGAGCCGCCACTGCCACAGGTCGCGCTGGCCGTGGCGGTGAAGCCGGACGCGTCGCCCGACTGCGGCAATCCGTTCGCGAAACTCGCGGTCGACGTGCAGGGCACGGCTGCCGCCGCGAAGGTGACCGTCACCGGGAGCTATCCGCTCGCCTGCGGCGAGCGCGCCTGGCCGATCAGCGTGCTGTCGCACCGGGAGTATGTGGCCGGCCTGTTCCAGCAACTGTGGCGCGATCTGGGCGGCACGCTGACCGGGCAGGTGCGCGAAGGCAGCGCCGGGGAGCGGCCGCGCGTGCTCGCGGCGAACGTGTCGCCAGCGCTGTCGGAGATCGTGCGCGACATCAACAAGTGGAGCAACAACGTGATGGCCCAGCAGCTCTACCTCGCGCTCGGCGCGCAAGGGCAGGGGCCGGGCGTTCCCGCCACATGGAGCCGCTCGTCGCAGGCCGTAGCAGACTGGGCACGCAACCGACGACTGTCGCTGCCCTCGCTGGTGGTTGAGAACGGGTCTGGCCTGTCGCGCATAGAGCGCATCACGCCGAAGGGGCTGTCCGACCTGCTGGTCGCCGCGTTCCGCTCGCCGGTGATGCCGGAGCTGATGGCCTCGCTGCCGCTGGTCGCCAGCGACGGCACGATGCGCCGGCGGCTGGCCAACTCGGGCATCGCCGGGCAGGCGCACATCAAGACCGGGTCGTTGAACGACGTGCGCGCGATCGCCGGATACGTGCTCGATGCGCGCGGACGACGCAGCGTGGTGGTGATGATCGTAAACCATCCGAAGGCACTGGCCGCGCAGCCTGCATTCGACGCGCTGCTCGGCTGGGCCCACCAGCGGCCGTGACGGGCGGCACGACCCAGAGGCGTCCGTCGAACGCTGCACTGGCGCTGTGCGGGCTCGCCGTCGTGATGGCCATCGGCGCGGCGCTGCTGCCGCCGCTACCGCAACCCGCGGAATACCACCAGTTCGCAGACCGCCGCGCCTGTGGCTGGCTGCCCAACTGCCTGGATGCCGGATCGAACCTGCTGTTCGTACTGGTCGGTACGATCGGGCTGGCCTTCCTGTGGCAACAGCGACATCGCCCCCTGTTCGAGCACCGCGCGGAGGCCATTCCCTACTGGACGTTCTTCGTCGGCATCGCGGCGATCGGGCTGGGCTCGGGCTACTACCACCTCGATCCCGACAACCATGGACTGCTGATCGATCGCCTCGCGATGATGATGGCATTCATGGCATGGTTCGCGGCCATCATCTGCGAGCGCGCCGGCGTGCGCCACGGCCTGCGCCTGCTGCCCGTGCTCCTCGCCGCCGGCATCGGCAGCGTGCTCTACTGGGGCTGGAGCGAAGCGCGCGGAGCCGGCGACCTGCGTCCCTACCTGCTGATGCAGGCCTGGCCGATGGTCTGCATCGTCGCCCTGGTCTGGCTGTACCCGCCACGCTACACGCGCGGCGGCGCCGTCGTGTCGGTCATTGCCCTGTACGCACTGGCGCTAGCGTTCGACCGCAACGACCGCGCGGTGTTCGATGCCACCGGGGGCATGGTGAGCGGCCATACGATCAAGCACGTACTGTCAGCCATCGCAGCGCTGGTGGTCGTGGCCTACCTTTCGCGCCGGCGGGTACTGACGGACTGAACCGCTTCGACTGACCCTCTTCGACCGACCCTCTTCGACTGACCCGCCCCGTCTCAGCCGACCTGCTCGTGCAGCAGCGTGTTCTTCTTCAGCAGCGCCTCGTCGATATGCACGCCCAGGCCGGGCCCCCTCGGCACGTCGACATGGCCGTCGCGCACCCGGAACTCGCTCTCCGGGCACAGCGGATCCTTCACATGCGCGTTCAGGCCGAACACGAACTCGGCGGCACCCATCATGCGCGCGGCCGGCGTGCTCGCATAGAAGTGCGCACCGGCAGCCGCCTCGAGCTGCGACTGTACTGCCAGCCCACCACAGTTGAGCTGCACGTTCGCCGCCTCGGCCACGGCAGCGATCTTCTTTCCTGCGGTAAGGCCACCCACCTTGTAGAGCTTGATGCACAGCGCATCGACCGCACGCGCCTCGGCCAGCGCCCACGCGTCCTGCAGCGTGAACACACCCTCGTCGGCCATCACCGGCACGCCGCCGGCCGCCTGGCGGATCTGCGCCAACCCGCGCAGGTCCCGGCGCTCGATCGGCTGCTCGATGTAGCCCAGGCCCATCGGCTTGAGCTCCGCGATCGCCAGCAGGCTGTCGGCGAGCGTCCAGCCAGTATTCGGATCGATGCCGATCATCACCCCGTCTCCGACAGCCGCCCGCACCGCCTCGAACACCTTCACGTCATGGCGCCAGCCGCGGCGGTCAGCCATCTTCAGGCAGAGCACGCGGATGCCGAACTCGTTCACCGCGCGCAACGCTTCGTCGATCACGGTCTGCACGTCTTCGGCCATGCTGACCGACCACTCGAGCGGGATGCGCGGCTGGCAGCAGCCGCCGATCAGATCGTGCACCGGCCGGCCGAGCGCCTTGCCCTGCGCATCGCGCAGCGCGATGTCGAGCACCGCACGCGCGGCCGGGTTGCCGGCAAGCCGGTTGTCGAACATCTCGTTGATCGACTCGCTGTCGAACAGCGACCGCCCGATCATCGCCGGCCCGTAGAACTCGCGGATCGCAGCGACCATGCTCTGCGTGGTGTCGGCGACGAAGTGGCCGGGGCTGATCGGGCGGATCTGTCCGTAGCCCACCACGCCGTCGGCATGCACCTTCACCAGCACCGGCTTGCTGGTGATGCTGTCGTCCGGCCCGGTGTCGTAGGTGCCGCTGGCGAAGATGCGCTTCAGGCGCGTCGACAACGCGGTGACGTGGATCTCGATGCGTTCGATCATGCGGCCAACCTTTTCAATCAGTGCGCAGGCGGAGGTCGCTGACCATCCGGCTCCATCGGGCGTTTTCTTCCTTCAGCAGCGCGGCGAACTGCTCCGCCGACCCACCCACCGGTTCGATACCCAGCGTCGCCATCTGTTCACGCACCGCCAGTACCGCCAGGGCCTGGTTGGTGTCGCGGTTGATGCGCGAGACCACGTCGGCTGGCGTACCCGCCGGGGCCAGCAGCCCGAACCAGGTGACGACATCGAAGCCCGTCAGACCGCCTTCGGCGACCGTCGGAAACTCCGGCAGGATGGCCGACCGCTTGCCCGCGGTGACCGCCAGCCCGCGCAGCTTGCCTCCCCGTATGTGCTGGATCATGTTGGTGATGTTGAGGAACATGATGGGTACCCGCCCGCCGATCACGTCCACCACGGCCGCAGCATCGCCCTTGTAGAACACCGGTGTCATCTGCACCTTCGCGATCCGGGCGAAGAGTTCTCCAGCCATGTGAGGCGACGAGCCCACGCCGCCAGTCGCGAAGGAAAGTTCCCCAGGCCTGGTCCGGGCGAGTGCCACCAGGTCCTTGATCGATTTCACCGGCATCGACGGCGTCACCACGACCAGCAGCGTGTTCTGCGCGGCGATCACGACTGGCGTGAAATCCCTGATCGGGTCGTAGGGCAGCTTCGGCATCATGTAGGGCACCACGGCATGCGTGGTCTGGGTCGCCATGATCATGGTGTAGCCGTCCGCAGGTGCCCGGGCGACGAACTCGGCGGCGATCGTGCCACTAGCACCGGCGCGGTTTTCGACGACTACCGCGCGTCCGAACCGCTCGCCGAGTTGCTGTGCAACCGTGCGGCCTATGGTGTCGGTCGCACCGCCCGGAACGAAGCCCACCACGATTCGTACCGGCTTCGAAGGCCAGGCAGCTGGCTGGGCCAGGGCGCTGCCGGCCGTACAGGCCACTGCCACAGCGAACAGCGCAGGAAGGGTTGCAGCCGAGCTATACGACCTGCGGGAAAGGCGCACGTCCATTTCGATCACTCCCTGGGTAGTCATGCGTGTGGATGCTGCGCCCTCAGCCGACAGCCGCCAGCAGGAGGTCCGCGCCCTTCTCGCCGATGGCGATCGCGGGGATGTTGGTGTTCGACGACGGAATGGTCGGGCAGATGCCGGAGTCGACCACACGCAGGCGATCGACACCATGTACGCGCAACTGGGGATCCACCACTGCCATGTCGTCGACGCCCATCTTCGTCGTACCTACCATATGCCAGCTCGTCTGGATCGTGCCGCGCATGTACTCGAGCAGGCCCTGGTCGTCGTCGATCTCCGGCCCCGGTCGCGTCTCGCGCACGATCATCGATCCGAGCGCCGGCATCTGCGCGACCTTGCGGGCGATACGCATCCCAGCGAGGAACATCATCGCATCGCTCTCATTCGAGAGGTACTTTGGATCCATGCTCGCCTGCTTCAAGGGATCGGCCGACTGCATGTGCACTGTTCCGGTCGAACGCGGCTGCAGCACGGTGACGCCGAAGGTGAAGCCCGGGAACGGGTCGAGTCCGTAGCGGGCGGTCCGCGCATAGCGGTCCTTCCCCGACAGCGGCAGCAGCCGCAGCACCATGTCCGGTCGCTTGGCGTCCGGCATGACCCGGTAGTTCATCTGTGCGCTGGCGGAGCAGATCGTGAGCAGTCCCTCCCGCTTCAGGATGAAGCGCAGCCCTTCTCGCAGCTTCCTGATCGGATTGCGCAGCACGTCGTTGATCGTGATCGGCTGGCTGCATTCGAAGGTCATGCGCGAATTGGGGTGGTCTCGCAGGTTCTCGCCCACGCCCGGCAGGGCGTGCACCAGCGGGACGCCGAATCGCTGCAGCACGTCCGGATTGCCGATGCCCGACAGTTCGAGCAGGTGCGGTGAAGCGAGCGGACCCGCCGAAAGCACGACCTCGCGCCGCGCCTTCACAGTCCGCGTCACATCGTCCTGCCGGAACTCGATGCCCGTGGCCACCTTCCCGTCCATCAGCACGCGTGTCGCCACGGCATTGGTCAGGACGGTCAGGTTCGGCCGGCGGATCGCGGGGCGCAGGTAGCCAGCCGCCGAACTGTTGCGCAGTCCCTTGCGGGTCGAGTACTGCAGGTAGAACGCGCCCTCGTAGCTGCCGTCGTTGTAGTCGGGCAGGTACGGATAACCGGCTTCAGTGCAGGCACCGACGAACGCGTCGGCGAGCGCATCGAAGCGGTCGAGCCGGGTGCAATGGATCGGACCGCCGCGACCACGCACGGCCGGGTCGCCCTCCGGAAAATCCTCTAGACGCTTGAAGATCGGCAGCAGGTCGTCGTATCCCCAGCCGACGCAACCTTTCTGATCGCGCCACGAATCGTACTCGGCCGGATCGCCCCGCACGAAGAGATTGCCGTTGATCGAACTCGATCCGCCGATCACGCGCCCGCGCGACCATTTCTGCGGCTTGCCGTTCAGGTGCACCTGCGGCTCGGTCTCGTAGGGCCACGTCCAGCGGGTGCTGTTGAGCACGTTGGCCACCATCAGCGGTACCTGGATGTTGATGTTGTTGTCCCGGCCGCCGGCTTCGACGAGCAGCACCTGGTGGCGCCCGTCGGCGCTAAGGCGGTTGGCAACCGCACAACCGGACGACCCTGACCCGACGATCACATAGTCGAATTCGGCATCCTGCGGGATACTGGATACGTACATGGCCTGCTCCGTCTACTCGGGTTTGATGCCGGCCGCCTTCACCACGCGCTCCCAGCGCGGGATCTCCTCGCGGATGAAGCGGCTGAAGTCATCCGGTGTATTGCCGACGGGCTCGAAGCCCTGCCGGACCATGCTGTCGCGCACCGCGGGCACCTGCATGGCCGCGACGATCTCCTTCGACAGCACGTCGACCACCGGCTTCGGCACGCCCGAGGGCAGCAGCAGCCCGTACCAGGAGGCCGCGTAGTAGCCGGGCAGGCCGGCCTCGGCCAGTGTCGGCACGTTGGGCAGCGCCGGGTTGCGGCTCGAGATCGACACGCCGATCGCGCGCATCTTGCCGGCGTTGATCATAGGCAGCGCGGTCGGTATCGATGTGAACAGCGTAGCGACCTCGCCCGATACCAGCCCGACCACGGACGGTGCGCCACCCTTGTACGGGATGTGCACCATGCGCACGGCAGCCTGGGACAGCATCAGTTCCATCGCCAGGTGGGTGATGTTGCCGATGCCGCCGGAGCCGAACGACAGTTCGCCCGGCTTGGACTTCGCCAGCGCGATCAGCCCCTTCAGGTCCTTCACCGGCAGGCTGGGATGCACCACCAGCACCGAGGGCCCGAGCGCCACCAGGCTCAGCGGGATGAAGTCCTTGCGGATGTCGAACGGCGGCTTCGCAGACAGGCTCGGGATGGCGATGGTCGAATTGGCCATCAGCATCGTGTGGCCGTCGGCCGGCGCGCGCGCGACGATGTCCCCGGCGAGGTTCCCGGCCGCGCCGGGACGGTTGTCGACGATGAAGTTGCTGCCGAAGCTCTCGGTGAGCTTCTGGGCGATCGCGCGCGCGGCGATGTCGGTGCCGCCGCCGGCGCCGAAGCCGACGACGATACGCACCGGCTTCGACGGGAAGGTCTGCGCGAGGGCAGGCAACGCCACCACGGAGATCGCGGCCACGGCCATTGCGATGGCGCGCATCACGCGACAGCCGTCTGTGCGTACCTCGCATGCGCTGGCAGCGCGAGCGCATCGGCCGCTTCGCAAGGCCGGTGTCCCTCCACCTGAGCCGCATACAGCACGCGCCGGCTGTCGGACTGGAACGCGTCGCGCCTGTGCAGCGTCGCGCGGTTGTCCCAGACGACCACGTCGCCGACCGCCCATTCATGCACGTAGGTGAACTTCGGCTGCACCGTGTGCGCCCACAGTTCATCCAGCAGCGCCTCGGAGTCCTCCAGCGGCAGCCCGTTCACGTAGGCGCCATGGCGCCGGCCGAGGAAGATCATGTTGCGGCCGGTCTCGGGATGGGTCGAGATGACCGGATGGCTGGGCCCCGGCACTTCGCGGATATCCATGTCGAGCGAGGCGCCCGGGCGCACCTGCATCGCGGTGTCGACAATGTTGGCCTGCTTGATCGTCATGCCGCTCAGCCGCCGCTTCATCGCGCCCGGCAACGTGTCGTAGGCCGCGTAACAATTGACGAAATAGGTCAGGCCACCCGCCGGCGGTATCTCGACTGCGAGCAGCATGCGCGCGGCGGTCGGCGCCTCCTTGAACGAGAAGTCGGAATGCCAGACCACCTCGCCATCGCCGAGGATGCCGACCGCCTTGCCATTTTCCTTCACGTTGGTGACGACCGTCACCTCCGGCGGCAGGTTGAACACCTTGTTCGCGGTGCGCTCTTCGAGGCCGCGCTTGTGCAGCGCCGACGAGGTTACCGGCGTGCCGAAGCGGCGCACCAGCGTGACGAGGTCATCGGCGGAGAAGCGCTGGCCGCGGAAGACCAGCAGCAGGTGCTCCAGCCAGATGTCGTGCAGCCGGTCGAACATCGCATCGTCGATCTTCGTGAGATCGATGCCGCGTACTTCGGCACCGAGCGCAGCGTGCGCTGGCACCAGGTCGATCGATCCGTCCAGCCGCGCCGCGGTGGTTGCCGTATTCATCTGCGTGTCCTCTCATGGCGCACCCGGGCGCCGTAGCTGGTGCCGCGGGTCAGTCGCCCGCGTACACCTTCAGGTAACTCGACCGCCCGCCGTCGGCGGCGACGGTGGTACCGGTGAGCATCCGCGATTCGTCAGAGGCCAGGAACACGGCGATCGGCGCGATGTCGTCTGGCTCGCCCTTCGAAAATGGGTACAGCTTCTGGAACGTCGCCCGCTCGCGCGCCGCCGGCGAGGCTGGATCGAAGCCGCCGCCCTCGTAGCGGCCGATCGCGCGTTCGGTGCGCACCGAGCCGGGCGCGATCGCGTTGGCGCGGATGCCATGGGCCACGTACTGTGCGGCCAGCGTCTTCGTGAACGAGATGATGCCGCCCTTGGTTGCGGCATAGGCCGGCTTCACCGAGCCGACCAGCCCGAGATGCGAGGTGACGTTGATGATCGATCCGCTGCCAGCCTTCATCATGTGCGGGATGCCGTGGCGGCACATCAGGAACGGGTGCAGCAGGTTCAGCGCCATCGTGCGGTGCCAGACATCGAGGTCCATCTCGTGCACCGGTCGGTCATCCTGCGACGAGCCGCCAGCGCAGTTGAACAGCACGTCGATGCGGCCGAATTCACTCGCAGTCGCCGCGATCGCATCGCGCACGCTGTCATCCTGCGTCACGTCGGTGTGCACGAACAGCGCACGCCCGCCCTCCTCGACGATCTGGCGCGCCGCGGCTTCACCCAGCGCACGGTCGATCTCGAACAACGCGACACCCGCGCCTTCGCGCGCACAGGCACGCGCGGTCGCCTTCGCGATGCCGGCACCGGCACCGGTGAGGCAGACCACCTTTCCTTCCAGCCTTGCCACTGCGCCTCTCCTCGTCTGCCGCGGCCCGTCCAGGTATCCACGGGCGGCTGGCGAAGGGCGACTGTAGCCCTTGAAGCGGCGGCGCTCAAGTTGCGAGCGACGCGCAGGCTATCGCTTTCCCCCGGCAATCGACACGAGTTTCTGCCTTCAGAGTCACGTCAGGGGGTCTTGAGTTTTGCATCCGCACGTCAGGGGCACGTCAGGGGGTCAGGTCTCGAGTTTTGCATCGACGCTAAACTCAAACGCAAAACTCAAGACCTGACCCCAATTCCCTGACCCCAATTCCACAATTCCAATTCCGCACTCCGCAAGCTCCAGCACGATCACCTTCTCGCCGATGGTGCACCAGGCGCAGGCGGCGCGGATGCCGGTTCAGTCGATACGCGCGCCAGTGGCCTTGACCACCTTCGCCCACTTTGGGATCTCGCGCGCGATGTGCTTCGCGAAGGCCTCGGGCGGGCCACCGGCCACGGTGGCACCCAGTTTCGCGAGCCGCGCGCGAAGCTCGGCGCTTGCGAGCGCCTTGTTGGCCGCTGCATTGATCCGGTCGACCACATCGCGCGGCGTACCCGCCGGGCCGAGCAGCCCGTACCAGATGTCGGCCTGATACCCGGGCAACGTCTCGGCGATGGTCGGGACCTGCGGGGCGGCGGGAGAGCGTGCCGCCGAGGTGATACCCAGCGCGCGGAAGCGGCCGGACTCGATGAACGGCAACGACGGCAGCAGACCGTCGACCATCAGCGAAACCTCGCCGCCGAGCAGCGCCGTGCGCCCGGGTGTCGAACCCTTGTACGGCACGTGCTGGATGTCGATGCCCGCCATCGTGGCGAACAGCGCGGCGTTCAGGTGCGGCGTCGAGCCCGACCCGGACGAGGAATAGAAGAGTTCCCCGGGGCGCTTCTTCGCCAGCGCGATCAGGTCCTTCAGCGTCTTCACCGGCAGCGCCGCTGGCACTACCAGCACCGAGGTGGTGTCGGCCACCTGCACGATGGCGGTGAAGTCGCGCTCGACGTTGAAGGGCAGCTTCGGATAGAGGGCGGGATTGATAGCCACCGGGCCCACGCCCCCCATGACCAGCGTGTAGCCGTCAGCCGGCGCCTTGGCCACCACCTCCATGCCCAGGATGCCGTTGGCGCCTGCCCGGTTCTCCACCGTGATCGGGGCGCCCAGCATGGGTTCCATCGCCTGCGCGACATCGCGCGCGAGGGTGTCGCCAGTGCCCCCCGCAGCCAGCGGAACAATCAGCCTCAGCGGGCGTGCCGGCCACGACTGAGCGGCGAGCGTGCTGGCGGCCAGCGCGAGGATCACGGCGACCGCCCCGCGCAGGGCAGGCACCGGGGTTGCCGCACGGCGGGTGGCCGGCACCGCGCGTGGAGCGGTCGGCGGGGTGAGCGGACGGGGCATGGAAGGTTCCTCGCGGTCGCGGTGCCAGAGGATGCTCTGGATGCGCGGCCCCGGCAAGTCGAAGTCTCTTCAACCGACAGGCGAATTGGGGTCAAGTCTTACCTGTTCCTGTTGCTTCCAACCAGAGTCCGACGATCACTGTGCGGCTCGCTGGGCCACCTCTGATGCGGGTCCAGGGCGACGCGGGGCAGGGTACTGCGGGACCTGCGGTTGGGCCGTCATCGCGCCGATGCAAGACTCAAGACTTGACCCCAATTCATTCTGCAATTCGTCTTTTTGCCGTGCGCCAATCACCACCCAGGCTGTTCGCTGTCGATCCGGACAGCCAGGCGGCCCGCGGGTGGCATGATCGCGGGGTCGGAGGAACGGAGAGGCGGCGATGGTGTCGGGCATCGGTCAGGTCGAGCAGGGGCACGGGGCTGCCGCCTGGCGAGTGGAGGCACCGGACGCGGGGCAGCCGGTCGCGGTGCGCCTGAGCGGGCGATGGCACCTCCAGGCGCTGGCCGCGCGCCAGCGGGAGATCGCGGCAGATCTCGGCCTGCTGGTCGCGCGCCACCCGCAGGCCGGATGGGACCTGCGCGAACTGGCGCGGCTCGACAGCCTGGGCGCGGTGCTGCTGTGGCGCGCCTGGGGCCGGCGCCTGCCGGCCCGGATCGATCTGCGCCCCGAGCAGCGCGCGCTGTTCGCGCGGCTCGCGGCGGCTGCAGCGACGCGCGGCGAGACCGCCACGCCGCCGGAAGACCAGACCGCCTCGGAGGAATCTGAGGCCCGGCGGGTGCTGTCCCACGCGGTCGATCTGGTCGCCTTGACCGGCCAGTGCGTGCTGGATCTCGCGCGCGTGGCCGTCCGTCCTTCGCGCCTGCCCTGGCGCGACCTGTCCGCGGCGGTGTACCGCACCGGCGCGCAGGCGCTGCCGATCACCGCGCTGGTCGGCTTTCTCGTCGGCGTGGTGTTCTGCTACCTGTCCGGCAGGCAGTTGCAGCAGTTCGGCGCCGACGTGTTCATCGTCAACCTGCTGGGCATCACGGTCGTGCGCGAGCTGGGTCCGATGCTCGCGGCGATCCTGGTGGCCGGGCGTTCGGGCTCGGCGATCACGGCGCAGATCGGCGTGATGCGGCTCAATCAGGAACTGGACGCGATGACGGTGCTGGGTATCGCGCACGGCCTGCGGCTCGTGCTGCCGCGCGTGCTGGCGCTCGCGATCGTGGTCCCGCTGCTGGTGGCCTGGACGAGCGTGGCGACACTGGCCGGGGGCGTGCTCGCCGCCCAGTTCGAGCTCGGGCTGTCCGCTGGGCAGTTCATCGAGCGGCTGCGGGTGACGCTGCCGCTCCTCAATGTCGGCATCGGGCTGCTGAAGGGCGTGGTGTTCGGCGTGCTCGTGGCCATCGTGGCCTGCCACTTCGGCCTGCGTACCCGGCCCGACACCGCAAGCCTAGGGCGCAGTGTCACCGCATCGGTGGTCATCTCGATCACCGTGGTGATCCTCGCCGACGCGGTGTTCGCGGTCGCGTTCTCGGGCATGGGGCTGCGGCGATGAGCGATCCGGCGGAGATCGTGCTGGAGGTCGCGCGGCTCGAGACGCGCTTCGGCAGCCAGACGGTGCATCGCGACCTCTCGCTGCAGGTGCGCCGGGGCGAGGTGCTGGCGGTGGTGGGAGGCTCGGGCAGCGGCAAGACCACGCTGCTGCGCCAGCTGCTGGGGCTGGAGCGCCCGGCAGCCGGGCGGGTCGCGGTGTTCGGGACCGATCTCGCCACGGCCGGGCCGGACGCGCTGGCGGCAGTGCGTGCGCGCTGGGGCGTGCTGTTCCAGCAGGGCGGGCTGTTCTCGGCGCTCGGCGCGCTGGACAACGTCGCGCTGCCGCTGCGCGAACTGCGCTGCCTCGACGACGCGCTGGTGCGCGACGTGGCCGCGCTCAAGCTGTCGATGGTAGGCATCGGGCCGGAACACCATGGCAAGCGTCCGTCGCAGCTGTCCGGTGGCATGGCGCGCCGGGTGGGGCTTGCCCGCGCGATCGCCCTCGACCCCGAACTGCTGTTCCTCGACGAACCCACCGCGGGGCTCGATCCGGTGCTGGCCCGCAGCTTCGTGGGGCTGTTGCGCGAACTGGCCGCCGAACTGGCCCCCACCGTGGTGATCATCACGCACGATCGCGAGACGGTCGAGGCGCTGGCCGACCGCGTGGCGGTACTCGCGCACGGGCGCATCGCGGCCATCGGCCCCGTGGCCGAGGTGGCGGCGCTGGACGATCCGGCGGTCGCCGCGTTCTTCGCCGCGAGCCCGCCGCCAGCCGGCTCCGGCGACACCGCTGCGGCGCGCGCAGCCGACTGACAAACCCGTCACAATACGCGGATGGAAGACCGTTCACATGCACTGCTCGCCGGCCTGTTCGTGCTCCTGCTCGGCGTGGCGGTGGCAGTGGCGTATTTCTGGCTGCGCGACACCGACGAGCCGCGCGATCGCTACCTGCTGGTGACCACCGGTTCGGTGAGCGGGCTGGGTTCCCAGGCACCGGTGCGGCTGCGTGGCGTGCAGATCGGGCGGGTGGAATCGGTCCGCTTCGACCCCGAGAACCCCCGCCAGATCCTCGTGGCGATCCGCGTCGACCGCGGCGCCCCGATCACCCGCGAGACCCGCGCCCGGCTCGGCTTCCAGGGCGTGACCGGCATCGCGCACGTGAGCCTCAGCGACGGCGGTAGTGCCGCCGAGCGGCTGGTGCCTGACCCCGCGAATCCGCCGCGCGTCCCGATGGACCCGTCGCTGCTGGACCAGTTGCGCGCCAGCGGACCGGAACTGATCGCCGACATCGAGGACGTAGCCGCACGCATGTCGCGGCTGCTCTCCGACGACAACATCGCTCGCGTGAGCGCGACGCTGCTCTCCGCGCAGCGCGCCGGCGAGCGGCTGGCGGCGCTCGCCGAGCGCGCCGGGCCGGTGGTCGACGCCTCGGGCGGCCTGGTGCGCGAGGCGGGGGGTTCGCTGCGCCGCGTCGAGCAGCTCGCAGGGGAACTCACCACGCTCACGCGCGAAGCGGGCGCGCGGCTGAACGACGTCGAGCGCACGCTGCGCGCGGCCGAGCGCATGGGCGAAGGCGGGCGCGCGGTCAGCGACACCCTGCTCAACGTCGCCTGGCCGCAGATGTCGGCGTTCATGGATGAACTCGCGCGCAACGCACGCGCGATCGAGCGGGCCGTCGTCGATCTGCAGTCACAGCCGCACAGCCTGCTGTTCGGGCGGAGCCCCGCCGCGCCCGGGCCCGGGGAGGCCGGGTACGTACCCCCTCAATGGCCACCCCGGTGAGCGCCGTGCACGGCCGCAGCGGCAAGCGCCCACCCGCTCCCTCAGACGAGGTGCACGCGATGAATCACCCGTTCTCCTCGTCGGGCGCCACGCGCCGGCGTCTCGTCGTAGCCACCGCGTGGCTGCCGCTGGTGGGCTGCGCGCTGGCGCCGGAACGTCCGGTGGCGCCGGCGCGCCACGACTTCGGTCCGGCAGCCCCCCTGCCCGCCACGGCCGCAATGCTGCCCGCGCCGGTGGCCATCGGCACCGTAGTCGCGCCCGACTGGCTGGATAGCCACGCGCTCGCCTACCGCCTGCTGTGGGACACCCCCGGTCGCCTGCGGACCTACGCCGGCACCAGCTGGGCGGCGGCCCCGTCGGCGCTGCTGGCCGAGCGGCTGCGCGAGCGGACGGCCACCCGAGGCGGCTCGGCGCGCGTACACGCGGCCGAGGGCGCTGCGCCGGTGGCCGTGCTGCGCGTGGACCTCGCCGAGTTCGCGCAGTGGTTCGACGCGCCGGACCAGGCCCGCGCGGTGGTCCGGGTTCGCGCAAGCCTGCTCTCCGCGCTCACGCGCGTGCCGATCGCCCAGCAAGCCTTCTCCAGCGAACGGCCCTGCGCCACGCCAGATGCCCCCGGCGCGGTGAGTGCGCTGATCGTCGCCTCCCAGCAGGTGGTCGACGACCTGCTCGACTGGACGGCCAAGACGCTCGCGCGGGGCTAGTCCCGAGGCACCGGCTCAGGACGCGGCCTGAACTCGAGGGCAAGCGGGGTGATCTGGCCGTCGGCACGCACGCGCATGCGGAGCACGCCCTGCAGCGACGGGTCCGCCAGTTGCCGCTCCAGGCCGGGGGCCTTGTCCTGGGGAATGTAGAGGCGACCGGTCGAGAGTCCACGACCCGGGCCCGGCTCGCGGACCGGATGCGCACAGGACCCGTCGACAGGGGTGACCGCATCGATCCGGGGCGGGGTACCGGCGAGGCACAGCTCACGGGTGGTGCCCGGCGCGGTGCCCTCGGGCAGCCCGGGCCAGCGGTAGCGATAGACGATGTAGTGCCCGCGCAGCAGGTCGCGCGGATCGACGCCGGCGACCGGGACCTCCCACTCGGTGCCTTGCTGGGCACGGCTGTGGGCAATGGCCCAGGCGCCCCCCAGTCCGAGCAGCGGCAGCGCGAGCGTGGCGAGGCGAAGCAGCATGCGGTGACTCGGCCAGTTCATGCGCGGCGGTCTCCCGGGAGCTCGGGGCGGGCGGGCGCGAAGCGGTTGGCGATGCGCAACGCGCACCAGGCCACCGCGAGCACCAGCAGCCCGGCCAGGATCAGCCCCGCGCCGCTGGTGAGCAGGTCAGAGGCCAGTTCGAAGCTCAGGACGACCAGGCGCAGCGCGATCAGCGCGACGGCCTGCTGGAAGGTCGCGCGCCAGCCGGCGCGCAGCGCGGCGGCGGCGAGTCCCGCCCACAGCCCCATGAAAAGGAGCGCGGCCATCGTCTGGTGGCCACTTAGCAGCCAGGCGAGCAAGGGCACGGCCGCGAGGCTGGCGAACACCTGCGCCTCGAGGCGCCCGAGGGTGTCACGCGCGAACATGCGCACCAGGGCGGCTGCGGCGAGCAGCGTGAGCGCGGCAGTGACGGCGGCGGCGAGCTCGCCCTCGCGGTTGGAGGGCCCCTCGAGGAACGCGCAGACGACCGCGGCGGCGCTGGCGAGCACAGTGGCGTAGGCGAGCGCGAGGTGGTCGAGCGAGTGCCACAGGTCCGCGCGGCGGCTGCGGCCCAGCGCCACCGCGGCGAGCCCGGCCACCAGCACAGGCATCGCGAAGGCAAGGCTCACCCGGGCAGCCATCTGCGTGGGATCGCCCGATGGCGAGCGCTCGGCGAAGGACAGGCTGGACAGGCCGTAGCTCCATCCGAACCCGGCGAGCGCCACGAAGAACAGCAGCGCGATCAGGTGGCCACGGCCGCGGGCGAGCAGCAGGGGGGCGAACAGCATCAGCCATAGCCCCAGGGGTACGTGCAGCGGCGAACTCGTCTGGTAGACCTGGCCCAGGTGCCCGAAGAAGGTGAGCCCCAGCATGCCCAGCACGAACAGCAGCGCGTCGTGGTCCCGGCGCTGCAGGGCGACCGCGCACCCGGCGATGAGCGCGAAGTGGACCGCGAGCCGGACGAGACCGGGGATCGCATCCCAGTTGGCGGCCACCACCGAGACCAGCCCGAGGCCGATCGCCAGTACAGCGACGGCGATGACGGCGCGCAGTCCGAGCGGTCGCGCGTGTCCGGCCTCCCAGTCGCGGATACGCGTGGCGGTGGCGGCGTCGAGCAGGCCGGCGTCTTCCCAGGCCTTGAGCTTGCGCAGGGACATACGTGCAAGGATACCGCCCCGTCGCCGCGGAGTGTCGCGGGGTATCCCCGATCACGTATCGCCGACCGCGCCTGGAACCTGCCGACCCTGGTCACCCACGTGCGGCCTCGCCGAGGCCCGCGGCAGCCCCGGACACCACGTGTCACCGAGATCTCCGGACTTCGCCGACTCCATCAGGATCGATGATGCCGTCGCGCCGATCCTGCGCTAGCGGCGCCCGGCCCACGTAGCGACACCGCCGCTCGAGCTTCGCGCGCTGGCCGGGCTTGATCGACACGCCCGCGCGCAGCGAGAACCCACCAGCCTGCGCCGCGCCGCTGCGCTTCTGCCTCGCCCTTCGCGGCCACCGTCTGCAGCGTGAACACCTTCTGCCCTGCACGCGGGCCCACCGCGATCCGCCAGTTGGTAAATTTGCCCCTGTGGATCGGGCTCGACGATCAGCAACAGCGTGTCATCGAGGCGGTGCACGAGATCCTGTCTGGATAAGCTGCGGCGAAAGACCGCAGCCAGTCAGTCGATCAGTCGCCCCGACTGGCGGAAGGGGTGGCGCGGCCCCCAGTCGCCGAGCACCGCAGTATGGGTCACCAGGCGCATGCCGTCCCACTGGTGCAGCTGGTAGCCCGGCGGCTCGAGCACGAAGTCATCGCGTGCGCCCGGGGTGAGATCAAGCGCGATCTGATGCGCCGGGCTCGGGCACACCGAGGCCACGGTGCCGCCGAAGCGCGCGTGGATCGAGCGGTGCAGGTGCCCGCAGAGCAATCGTTCGACCTGCGGATGGCGGGCGATCACGCGCGCGAGTTCGTCCGCGCCGGCGAGTCCGATCAGGTCCATGTGCGCGATGCCGGTACGAAACGGCGGGTGGTGCATGAGCACCACGGTCGGTGCGTCCGCACGCGCGGCGAGCGTGTGTTCGAGCCAGTCGAGCCGGCGGGCGCAGAGCTCTCCGCGGCCGTGCCCGGGCACCTGGGTATCGATCGCGACCAGCCGTACCGGATACTCGTCGATCGCGTATTGCACGAACTCGTCGTGCTGGCGCAGCCAGGGGTGGTCGGGGAACGCGCGTCGCAGCGCGTCTCGGCCGTCATGGTTGCCCGGCAGCAGGTAGAGCGGCATGTGCAGGGGCGCGAGCAGCTCGCGCAGCAGCGCGTACTCGTCGTCGCGGCCATAGTCGACGAGGTCGCCGGTGGCGACGACCACGTCGGGGCGGGGCGCGAGCGCCGCGATCGCGGCCACGCAGGCCTCGAGCATGGCCGCAGTGTCCACCACGCCATAAGCGCGGCGGCGAGCGGCCTTGATGTGCAGATCGGTAATCTGGCAGATGAGCATGGTCTCTTCACATCGTCGACAGTGGCGCGACCGGGTTCGCGGCTTTCCCCGCGATTCATCGCACTGTAACCTGCGGGCGTGAGGCTCCGGCGCTAGGCGCGAGTGGGCTTGACGGAAGATAAGGACTCAAGATGACAAATGCATGGAGCGATCGCCGACCAGCGCGGCGCGCACTGGCCGTGATGGTCGGTGCCGGCCTGGTGTGCGGTGCCGTCGGGGTCTCGGCGCAGGCCTGGCCGCAACGGCCGGTCCGAGTGGTAGTGCCATTCCCCGCGGGCGGCATCGTCGACATCATCGCGCGCGCGCTGGGCGAACCGATGGCGAAGTCGCTCGGCCAGCCGTGGGTGGTAGAGAATCTCACCGGGGCGTCGGGCTCGATCGGCACCGACGCCGTGGCGCGCGCGGCAGCCGACGGGCATACGCTGCTGCTGGCGAGCCCTTCGCACACCACCAACCTCAGCCTGGTGAAGGCTCTGCCGTGGCATCCGCTGCGCAGCTTCTCCCCGGTGACGATGGTGGGCAGCATCCCCAACCTGATCCTGGCGCATCCGGTGCTTCCGGTGAAGTCGGTGCGCGAACTGGTCGCGCTCGCGAAGCGGCGCCCCGGCGATCTCAACTATGCATCGGCCGGGCCCGGGTCGGCGATCAACCTCGCCGGCGAGATGCTGCGCACGATGGCGGGCATCGATGTCGTCCACGTACCCTACCGCGGTCAGCCCGAGGCACTCGCCGCGCTGCTCGCGGGCGAGGTGCAGTTCATGCCGCTCACCGTCGCGCTGGCTGAGGCCCCGGTGCGTGCCGGGCGGGCAAGGGCGCTGGCGGTGACCTCGACGCGCAGGCTGCAGGAGTGGCCGGATCTGCCCACGGTCGCCGAGAGCGGCTATCCGGCCTACGAGATGAGCACCTGGTTCGCCTTCCTTGCGCCGGCGGGTACGCCGACACCGGTAGTGGCCCGGCTCAACGACGAGTTGCGCGCGGCGCTGCGCCTGCCGCAGATCGAGAAGCGGCTGCTCGGACTGGGCATGCAGATCGAGACTGGCTCGCCGTCGGAGCTGGCCTCCTTCCTCGAGCGCGACGTCGAGCGCTGGGCTAAGGTGGTGCGCGCGGCCGGCATCTCGCCCCTCTGACCGGAGCGGAGGCGATGGCACCCAACATCCTGCTGATCATGGCCGACCAGCTGGCCGCGCCTGCGCTGCCTGCCTATGGTCACCGCGTGGTACGCGCACCGAGCCTCGACGCGCTGGCTGCGCGCTCGGCGGTGTTCGAGGCTGCCTACTGCAACTTCCCGATCTGCGCGCCTTCGCGCTTCTCGATGCTCGCCGGGCGCCTGCCCTCTGCGATCGAGGCCTGGGACAACGCCTGCGAGTTCCCGGCGACAGTGCCCACGATGGCCCATTACCTGCGCGCCGCCGGCTATCGCACGATGCTGGTGGGGAAGATGCACTTCATCGGGCCCGACCCCCTGCATGGGTTCCACGAGCGGCTTACCACTGACATCTATCCGGCCGACTATGCGTGGACCCCCGACTGGTCGCGCAGCCCGAACGACAAGCCGACCGGGATCAGCATGCGCGGCATCGTCGAGGCCGGCCCCTGCGCGCGCAGCCTGCAGATCGACTACGACGAAGAGGTGGCCCACCAGTCGGTGCAGCGGCTGTGGGATCTCGCGCGCGCGCCGCGCGAGGCGCCCTTTTTCATGGTGGCCTCGTTCACCCACCCGCACTCGCCGTTCACCATCGGCCAGCGCTGGTGGGACCTGTACCGGCACGAAGACATCGACATGCCCTCGGTACCCGAGATCCCCTACGAGGCGCTGGACGGACACAGCCGCTGGCTCTACCACGCGCACGGACGCGACCTGCACCGCGTGACGCCGGAGCATGTGCGCCGTGCGCGGCACGCCTACTACGGGATGATCAGCTACGTCGACGACAAGGTCGGCCAGTTGCTCGCCGTCCTCGAGCAGTCGGGGGCTCGACCGCGACACTGTGGTGGTGTTCACCGGCGACCACGGCGAGATGATGGGCGAGCGCGGCATGTGGTTCAAGCAGACCTTCTACGAGTGGTCGGCACGGGTGCCGCTGATGGTGTCGTGGCCGGGCGTGGTGGCCCCGCGCCGCTTGCGCGAAGTGGTCTCGCTGGTAGACCTGCTGCCCACGCTGCTGGGTATCGCCGACCCGAGGGGCATCGTGAGCCCGGTCGATCCGCTCGATGGCCGCACGCTGCTGCCGCTGCTGCGCGGCGAGACGGCCGAGGGCGAGGGTCTTGCGATCTCGGAATACACTGCCGAGGGCGTGTGCGCCCCCGCGCGCATGGTGCGCCGGGGTCGCTGGAAGTATGTGTACACCGAAGGCCTGCCGCCGATGCTGTTCGACCTCGAGGACGATCCCCGCGAGTTGCACGACCGCGCAGGTGAGGCTTCGCTGCGAGCGATCGAGGGCATGCTGCACCGGCGGCTGCTCGAGGGCTGGGATCCGCAGGACATCGCACGGCGCGTAGCCGATAGCCAGCGCCGTCGCCTCTTCCTCAAGGCGGTGTGCGAGGCCGAGGACTACCCGGCGTGGACCTGGACGCCGCCGGTCGACGCTCGCCGCCAGTACGTGCGCGCAGGCGGCAGCGTCGGTCCCACCAATGCGAAGGCGATGGCGCGCTTTCCGTTCGTGCCGCCCACGCCGCCGGACACGGTCTGAGCCGGGCCTGTCCGTTACAGCTACAGGCGAGCCCGGCGCCGGGTCTCAGTTCGGACGCTGCGGGTCGGCCGGCCTGCCGGGACCGGCGATCGAGCGCTGGTCATCGGCGATGGCGGTGGTGCTGGCCTCGCCCGAGATACGCGACCGCATGCAGGCGCAGGGGATGGAGCCGTGGATCTCATGCCCCGCCCAGTTCGGCGCGCTGCTGAACTCCGACCTCGCGCTGTACGGAAATCAAGTTAAAGAAAATGTCGAAGAAGATCGGGATTGTCGGTCTCACCGTCATCGTCGGCCTTACTGGATGCGCTACTGCTTCCAAGGACATCGCATCCGTATCCGTGTCGCCGCTGCAATACCACGCCTACGACTGCAGCCAACTGGCGGCTGAATACACACGCATCAGTGTCCGGGTGCGGCAGCTGGGTGGCCGACTTGATGAAGCGGCGTCGAATGACGCTGCGATCATGGGCGTCGGTCTCGTGGTGTTCTGGCCTGCGTTGTTCTTCCTCGGTGGGACGAGACAGCAGGAAGCCGAATACGCGCGCTTGAAAGGTG